>CAZMED010000386.1:1600-3191 GCA_964565045.1 uncultured Thermoanaerobaculia bacterium | reverse complement strand
GCTTGCAGCGCCGTCCCGCCTCAGCCATGATGCCTGCATGAACCACCGCCTCTCCCCCGGCAAGGTTCCCTGGGAGCTGATTGCCGAGCTGGTGTCCGGCTCGCTGCCGCCGGAGGTCGTGCTCGGTCCGGCGGCGGGCGAGGACGCGGCGCTGCTCGAGATCGGCGGCGAGCTGTGGGCGGTGGCCTCGGACCCGGTGTCCTTCACCGCCGCCGACGCCGGACGCCTGGCGGTGATCGTCAACGCCAACGACGTCGCGGTGCTCGGCGCGCGGCCGCGGTTCTTCCTGGCGGTGGGTCTGATCGCGCCCGGGGAGGCTTCCGAGCCCCACATCCGCGAGCTGCTGACCCAGGTGCGCGAGGCCTGCGCCGAGGTCGGGGCGGTGCTGGTGGGCGGTCACACCGAGATCACGCCCGGGCTGCCCCACAGCATGGTCGTGGGCACGATGCTGGGAAAGATCGAGGGCCGGGCGCTGACCACCGGCGGGCTGCGCGCCGGCGACCGGGTGGGCATGACCCGCACGGCGGGCCTCGAGGGCACCGCGATCCTGCTCGCCGAGCACGGTCCGCGGCTGCGGGAGCTGCCCGAGGTCGCGGCCAGGCTCGACGACGCCGCGACGCACGCTTCCAACCTCTCGGTGGTGGCGGAGGCGCTCGCGGCGGCCTCCTGCCGCGGCGTGAGCGCCCTCCACGACGTGACCGAGGGCGGCGTCGGTGAAGCGGTGCACGAGCTGGCGGCCGCATCGGGCCTCGGTCTCGAGGTCGAGCGCGAGGCGGTGCCGGTGCTGCCCGTGACCGCCGCCGTGTGCCGGGCGCTGGGCATGGATCCGCTGGGCCTGATCGGCTCCGGCTCGCTGCTCGTCGGCTGCAGTCCGGAGGGCTCGCGCGAGGTCGAGCAGGCGCTGGCTGCGATCGATGTCCCCCTGGCCTGGATCGGCCGGGCGGAGGCGGCGCGCGCGCCCCGAAGCTCCCTGCCGCGATTCCCGCGCGACGAGCTGCTGAGGGCCGGCGTCATGGCCGGGACAATGGGCGTCATCTTCGACATGGACGGCACCCTGGTGGACTCGATCTACGACTGGCCCGCGATCCGGCGCGAGCTCGGTGTCAGCGGCGCCTCCATCATCGACGAGCTCAACGGCCTCGGCGAGCCCGAGCGCGGCCGGCGGTGGACCGAGCTCGAGGCGATCGAAGCCTCGGCGAGCCGCGCCGCCCAGCTCCACGAGGGCGCAGCCGAGCTCCTCGAGCTGTTGACCGCCCACGGCCTCGCCACGGCCCTCGTGACCAACAACTCGGACGCGAACACCGGCAAGCTCCTCGAACGTTTCGGCCTCGGCTTCGATGTCGTGGTCACGCGGGACTCCGGTTTCTGGAAGCCTTCCGGCAAGCCGATCGCCGAGGCGGTTCGCCGCCTCGGTCTCGAGCCCGGGGTCTGCCTCGGTGTCGGCGACTCGCACTACGATCTGCTGGCCGCGCGCGAGGCCGGCCTGGCCGCGGTCTGCATGCTCAACGACGGTCACGGACTCCACGCCGGTGAGGCGGAGCTGAGCTTCGCCGACATCCCCGCCTTCATGCGGTACCTGAAGATCGTCCTC
>CAZMED010000386.1:0-1500 GCA_964565045.1 uncultured Thermoanaerobaculia bacterium | reverse complement strand
GCGGCGAGGGCGGCGCGCAGCTCGCCGAGCTTGTTCTGGATCCTCGTGACGTTCTCCGGCCCCATGCGCAGCAGGTGGCGCTGCGCGCCGGAGAGCGCCTCGAGCTCCTCGTCCGCCCAGGCGTAGGTCACGACCAGCGGCTCGACGGGCTGTCGGGCGTCGACGACCGGAACCGCCAACAGCTGGTCGAAGGCGGCCGCCAGACGATCGTCGAAGCGCTTCCCGGGGGGACCGATCTCGGCATAGGCGTCGTCGATCAGGGGCTCGAGCTCGCGGTAGAGCGCCACCGTCCCTGCCGTGTCCAGCGAAGCGAAGACCTCGGCCACGACGTCGTAGCGCCCGTAGCTGGCCGGGTCGATCACCGGCGGCCCGTCCGCCGGCTCCGACACCTTGAACCCTTCCTTGGGCCGCGCGAACTCGAGGTGGGCGCGCGGGCTGATGCCGGCGGCGATGTTGTCCACCGAGCCCACGAAGCGCCGCACCAGGTCCTCGTTGACCAGCCACGCGGCGAGCTTGGGGTGCGATGACAGCCCGGCCGCCAGCTCCCGGATCACGGCGTCCGAGGTCGAAAGCGTCGTGCCCGCGAGACGCGAGGAGAGGCGGTCCGCAAGGGGCGGTGTCGGGGTCGGCGACGGCGCCGGCGTCGCCACCGCTCCAACCGTCTCCGGGGCCTCGACCTCCTCGCGACTCAGCCACCACCACCCGAGAGCCGCCGCGATGATCACCACGAGGGCGATGAAAATGCCGATAATCGTGCGATTGCTCTCAGCCATGGGACCTCCCCGCTCAGCATACACTGGCACCCCCCTCGCCTCTGCCGCCGTGGAGGGCGGGCCCGTTCGAGGGAACTCTCAATTCTCAATTCTCAATTTTGAATTCCAGCCCTACAGAAAACCGGGAGGGCGGGTGGGAATTGAGAATTAAGAATTCAGAATTCAAAACTCGAGGCGTTAGAATCCTTCGAGCACCGCGGTCACGAGCGCGCTCGAGAAGTCCTTCGAGAGCTCGTCCATGGCCAGGTTCTGGCGGTCGAAGAAGTCGGTGGCCGAGGGATCGACCTGGTAGGAGGTGCGGCGCGAGAAGGCCCTGTCCTCCCACAGCAGCTCGCGCTCTTCGCCGCGGACGTCGGCCAGCTGCACCGCGGCCTGCAGGCTCATCTGGTACTCGTTGGCGCGGCCCTGCTCATCGTAGGAGACCGGGATCACGGCCAGGGCCTGGATCACGCCCGACAGGACGACGTCGGCGTTTTCCGGCGAGTCCACGAGGCGGAGGCGGCCGCGCCGCACCCACTCGAGAGTCATGGCCTCCATCAGGCGCTGGTCCATGTCCACCCATCGGGTGCGGTTCTCGAAGTTCTCGACGTGCAGCCTCTCGATATCCTCGGGCAGGAACGAGGTCGTCCCCACCAGATGGTAACCGCAGGCTGCCAGTCCGGCCACGAGCACGATCGAGAACACGGTCCGAAGCCAGGTCCGCATGGGCGAACGGTAGCACAGGCGG
>CAZMED010000385.1:0-3203 GCA_964565045.1 uncultured Thermoanaerobaculia bacterium | reverse complement strand
CTGAATTCGAGCCGTGGCCATCCCACGTGTTTCCGGATGAGCCGATCGTCATCACGTTCAACGTCTGAACGTTCACGACTCATCGCGCACCCTCAGGTCCGCAGGTACGAGGCCCCGTTGACGTCGATGATGGCGCCGGTCGAGAACTCGGCGCCATCTGAGGCGAGGAAGAGCACGGCGTAGGCCACCTCCTCCGGGGTCGCGACCCGGTTGAGCGGGCTCTGGGCGCGCACCGCGTCGCCCTGCGGCGTGTCGAGGATCCGCGCTGCGAGGTCGGTCTCCACGAACCCGGGGGCGACGACGCCGACGAAGATCCGGTGCGGGGCCAGACGCTGGGCCAGCGACTGGCTCATGGCATTGAGCCCGGCCTTGCTGGCGCCGTAGGCCGGTCCCTCGGGCTCGCCGCGGAAGGCGCCGCGCGAGGACACGTTGACGATGCGGCCGCCTCCGTGCTCGATCATGTGCCGGGCGGCATGGAAGCAGACGTTGGCCGGGCCTACGAGATTGGTGTCGAGGACATGATGCCAGGCCTGCTGCCAGTCCTCGTACGAGATCTCGTCGATGCGGTGGTACTCGTAGATGCCGGCGTTGTTGACGACGATGTGGATCCTGCTGAAGGCCTCGGCCGCCGATCGGAAGACCCTCGCAACCTCGTCCGGGTCGGAAACGTCGCCTTGAATGGCGATATGCGGTCCGCCCGGCAACGAGGCGACCGTGTGCTCGGCAGCCGCGCTGTTGCTCCGGTAGTTGACGGCGACGCGCGCGCCGCGGCTGGCGAAGCCGTGCGCCACGGCGCGGCCGATGCCGCGGCCCCCACCGGTCACCAATACTGTCTTGCCGGAGAAGTCCATTTTTGTCCCCTTCCTGTCGGCTCGAGGTCGCGGACCACACTATCGAACGTTATAACGTTGAACGTTCGAACGTTCCACCCACCCGCCAGCGTTGGCGTTCCTATTTCCGCCTGCGCCTGGTGAAGCAGAGGCCGGACCAGGTGCCGTCGACGGCGCAGATCTTGAAATCGACGATCCCGGCCGCGAGGCCCCTCTCGCGGACCAGGTTCTGGGTGACGTCGGTGTCGACACCGGAGGACTTCTTCGGCCAGCAGATCCACTGATCGAACGGCCCGGACTCGATGACGAAGCCGGCCGACTCCAACTCCGATTCGAGCTCGGCTGCGCGGTCCTCCTTCCAGCAGATGAGGCGCGCGCCCTTTCTGATTGCGATCATCCGGTTATTATACGTGCGCGAGCGTCGGCCCTTCCTGCATGGTTCCCGGGGGGATGCGGGCGACAAACCGGCGTTTGACGGCACGAGCCCCTAGAATCCGACAGTGGAGAGCCCCGCAGCGAAGGTTCTCGGGTGTCCTCCGCGGGTCTCGCCGAGGCGGACCAATGCTCCGAAGGAATGATGATGGACGCACCGGATCGCGATCTTCTGAGACAGCTCTTGACTGGAACCAGGGTCCTCTCGCTGGGCGTGCTGGTGGACGACAAGCCGCACGTCGGCCTGCTGCCCTACGTGGTGGCCGCCGACTTCCGCTCGGCGCTGGTCCACGCCTCCCAGCTGGCGCGGCACGGCCGCGGCCTGCAGCCCGGCGCGCCCTACAGCCTGCTGATCCACGGCGCGGATGACCCCGCCGGCGACCCGCTGCAGGTGCCCCGAGTGACCATCTCGGGCACGGTGCAGCACGTGGCGCGGTCGGACCGGGACTGGGCGGCCGCGCGCCGCTCCTACATCGACCGCTTCCCCACCTCCGAGCAGACCTTCCTGCTCGGCGACTTCAACCTCTACCGGCTGGCCTTCGAGCGCGGGCGTCTGGTGGCGGGCTTCGCGCGAGCCATCAACCTGGGTCCGGAGTCGTTCGCGGCGCTGCCGGGCTCCCGGGACCTGTCGTAGCCATCGCCGCCTGGCGACGGCCGAGCCACAGCCCGAGGGCCAGCCAGACCGCGGCGAGCGGCGCCGCGACCACCGAGATCAGCGCCCCGCCCAAGCCCACCACCATCAGCAGGCCCGATGTCCAGGCCCCGACCTGGTCCCCGAAGCGGTAGACGAAGGTGTCGATGAAGTTCTTGGCCTTGTACTTGGAGTCCCGCGACACCACGGTGTAGAGCATCTCGCGGCACGGGCGCGCGATGGCGTAGTTGCTCGTCCGCCGCAGGACCTGGACGACGGCGATCGCCGTCAGGGTCGGCCACACGCCCACCGCGCCGAAGCCGAGCAGGCTGACGAGCGGCAGCGTGGCCAGCGACAGGGCGACGCCGATGCGCCGCACGATGCGCCCGGTGAGGAAGATCTGGATGATGGCGGTGAGCGAGTTGACCGCGAGGTCGATGCGGGCGAAGAAAACCGTCCTGGCGGCGCGGTCGGCGAGCGAGGTGTCGACGATCCCGGCCTGCTGGAAGTAGAGGAAGGTCGAGGTGACGGTGTAGAGCAGCATGTAGCCGACGATGCCGATCAGGTAGGGCGAGGAGAACGCGGCACGGACGCCGTCGAGGATCCGGCCGCCCACCGCCGCGCCGGCGTCCTCGATGGGGACCTCGCGCCGGACCTCGGCGAGCGCCGACGAGCGCATCAGGTTGCGGGCCGCCAGCATCGCCAGACCGAGGATGACCGCCGACAGCACCAGCAGGTCGGTGGGCGTGAGGCGGCTGGCCAGGAACGCGGTCGTGGCGGAGCCCGAGGCGGCGCCGATGGTCCCGCCCACGGCCACGAAGCCGAACAGCCGCTTGGCCTGCTCAGGCCGGAAGAGGTCGGCCATCACCGACCAGAAGATCGAGACCACGAAGAGGTTGAAGACCGAGGTCCAGATGAAGAAGACGCGTCCGGTCCAGATCCCGGAGGACGGCGGCAGCGTGCGGAAGAGCACCCAGAAGAGGACCAGGTTGGCGGCGAAGAACGCGTACGAGAGCGGCACGAAGCGGCCGCGCGGCAGCCGGCTCACCAGGGCGCTGAAGAGGGGGTGCACGAGCAGCATGCCCAGCAGGGTGCCGAGGAACAGCCACGGCAGGTTGCGGACACCGCCCGCGATGCCCATCTCGTCGCGGACCGGCCGGATCACGAAGTAGGCCGCCAGCAGCAGGAAGTTGTACAACGCCGCCCACAGCATCGGGCGGAGCTCGTCGGGCTCGACGGCGACCAGGCGGTTGAGGAAGCCCATAACTCTCCAATGTGGAATTAGGAATTAGGAATTAGGAATGAGGAAT
>CAZMED010000384.1:0-3204 GCA_964565045.1 uncultured Thermoanaerobaculia bacterium | reverse complement strand
GCGATGTCGCTGAGCAGGTTCCTGCCGAGAATCGATGACGCGCACAGCACCGCGCCGAAGAGCGCGCCGGCGACGCCGGCGGTGCACACGTCCTGGCCGGTGAGGTAGAGGCCCGGCAGGCCGGTGCGGGGCCTCAGCGCACGCTCGCGGAATCGCGCCGGCGTGTGGGCGAGGCCGTAGATCTCGCCGGCCTCGTAGTCGTGGAAGTGGCGGGTCGAGAGCGGCGTCGAGAGCTCCTGGTAGGCGATCTTCCCCCGCACCTGCGGCACCTCGCGCTCGAGGATGTCGATCAACCGCTGCGAAAGCTCGGCCTTGAGCGCTTCGTACGCGTCGCCGCGCTTCATCCAGCGCGCGTCCTCCCAGGGCCGGAACCACTCGTAGGGTGCGAGGCCGACCACCTCGACGGTGGCCTTGCCGGGGCGCCGGCGCGGGAAGTCGGGGTCCTTGGCCGAGGGGAAGGAGATGTAGGCGAGGGGGATGGGCGCCGACGGGTCGGCGAGGAAGCGCGCGATGTCTCCGTCCTGATCGGGGCTCGAGTAGACCCACAGGTTCGAGCGCTCGAATCCGAGCTCCGCGTCGCCGGCCGAGAAACCGAGGTAGAGGCAGATGTGGGAAGCCGAGCGCGGGGTGCGCTCGAGGGCCGCGCAGAGCTCCCGGCGCCCCGGCGTGCCCTCGCGCAGCAGCTTGAGGGCGGTGTTCGGCAACCCGACGTCGCTGATCACGAGCGGCGCCCGAATTTCGCGTCCGTCGCCGAGCCGCACCCCGGACGCGCGCCCGTTTGCGACCGTCATCTCCGCAACCTCGGCGCCCACCACCAGCTCGCCGCCGGCGCCCGCGATGACTGCCGCCACCGTCTCGGCGATGCGCCCCGAGCCGCCGACCGGATAGGCGCCGCCGCCGAGGTAGTGGTTGAAGATCATGGCGTGGATGGCGAAGCTCGCCTGCGCCGGCGGCAGGCCGTGGTCGCCGAACTGGGCCGCCAGGACCGCCTTCAAGCGGGGGTCGCTCGTCAGCCCGTCGAGGACCGCGCCCAGCGTGCGGTCGGAGTGGCGGAGGAAGCCGCGCCGCAGCCACGGGCCTGCGAGAAGCGACGCGAAATACGGCATCGCCTTGGCGGCGAAGTACGGCCGCGCGGCCCGGGTGGCCTCGCCCACCAGCTCGAGGTAGCGGTCGATGGCGGCGGTCTCCGACGGAAAGTACGCGTGCATGCGTCGGCGCCAGCTCTCGCGTCCGGCGACGTACTCCCAGCGCTCGCCGCCGATGACCACGGTGTCGTAGACCTCGCCCATGGGCTCCCACTGCAGCTCGCCGCCGCTGACGTCGTCGAACACGCGCCGCAGCATCGAGCCCTCGCGATCCACCTGGCCGATGTAGTGCACCCCCACGTCCCACTCCCAGCCCTTGCGGCTGAAGGTGTGGGTGAACCCGCCGGCCACCGTGTGCCGCTCGAGGACGAGCACCTTCTTCCCGCCGTGAGTTCCGAGCAGAGCGGCCGCGGCCAACCCGCCGATCCCTGAGCCGACGACGATGGCGTCGAATGCGCCCGACGGCTGCCACTTCGCGTACGGGGTTCCGACTCCGCTCATTTTCCAGGTCCTCCTCGTTCAGCCCCGACGCCGGCAGGTGCCCGCGTCCACGTCCGCGCCCGTTACCGTGCCCGGTCGGGGGGCGGGACCCTCACTCGCCAAGCTTCTCCTCGACGCTCTGCAGCTTGGCCGCCATCGACGGCTCGCGGTCGGTGCGCGTCCCCAGCCGGACATTGGTGGCGATCCGCGGCACACCCATCTCGTGCAGCTGTTCGTGGCAGCGTTTGAGCGCCGCCATGACCGCGTCCCAGTCGCCTTCCACATTGGTGCCGTTGGCGTGCAGCTTCGGCTCGAGTCCCGCGTCGCGAAGCACCCGTTCGCAGGCCGCGACGTACCGCGACAGCGACAGACCGACCCCGAGCGGGACGATGCTGATATCGGCGATAAGTTTCATGGCGGCCTCCCGGGCCAGCATACAGCCGCGCGGCCTGCGGCAGCACTTGCGTTCCGCGCCGCATCGCCTGATCATGGTGCCAGACCTCGGGAAGCGAAGAGCTGGGATTCCACCGGTCCTCGGAGGCACGCATGGCGGATCGCACCCTCCTCGACCTCTACCGGCACGAGCTCGAACGCCCGCGCGACGGGCACTACGTGCACTACTTCCCGGGCGGCTCGCGGTCGTTCTCGACCCTCGACTTCTTCGGGCGGACCGCGGCGCTGGCCGACTCGCTGGCCGGCCTCGGCGTGGAGCCGGGCGACCGCGTCGTCTTCGCGTGCGACACCCGTCCCGAGTGGCACATGGTGGACCTCGCGGTGCTCGATCTCGGAGCGGTCAACGTGCCCATCTACGGCACCCTGACCCCCGAGCAGGTGGCGTACCAGCTCCAGGACTCGCAAGCGGTGGCCGCTGTCGCGGAGGACGCCGAGCAGATGGCGAAGATCCTGGAAGTGCGCGACCGCTGCCCCGACCTCCGCCACCTCATCCAGCTCGAGGGCGAGCGTGCCGACGGCGTCCTCGACCTCGAGTCGCTGATGACGGGTGGGACGGTGGGCGCGGCCGACCGCTTCTGGGACCGGGCGGCCGCCGTCGACGAGAACGCCCTGGCAACCATCGTCTACACCTCCGGCACCACCGGCGAGCCCAAGGGGGTGATGCTGAGCCACCGCAACATCGTCGTCGATGCTCTCGAGGGCCTCGAGCGGGTCGAGATCTCGCCCGACGAGCGCGGTCTGGAGACCCTGCCGCTGTGCCACATGATCGAGCGGGTCGCGGGCTTCATGTACATGCGCCGCGGAGCCTCGCGCGCCTACTGCTCGGTCTACCACGTGGGGCAGCTCATGGCGGAGATCCGGCCTGTCGTCTTCGCGGCGGTACCCCGGCTGCTCGAGAAGGTGCACGCCGCGGTCATGGCGAGGGCCAACGCGGCCTCGTCCGTGCGACGGGGCTTGTTCCGGTGGGCCCTGGCGATCGGCGGTCGGGCGGCGCGCCGCCGGCTGGCCGGTGAACCGATCGGGTCCGGCCTCGCGCTGCAGCACGCCGTCGCCGACCGACTGGTCCTGGCAAAGGTCCGCGGCGCCATGGGCGGCCGCATCAGGGCCGTGTTCTGCGGCGGGGCGGCCGTACCGCTGTACGTGCACGACTTCTTCCAGGCCATCGGCGTGCCGGTGCAGGAGGCCT
>CAZMED010000383.1:0-3208 GCA_964565045.1 uncultured Thermoanaerobaculia bacterium | reverse complement strand
ATCACCCAGATCGCCGCGGTCGCCCTCACCTACACCGGCCTCTCCAGCGAGGCCGCCCGCTTCCAGGCGCGCTCGGCATTCACCGGCACCGGCTTCACGACCTCCGAGGCGGAGCGCATCGTGGACCACCCGGTGCGGCGCCGCATCGTCATGCTGCTGATGGTGGTCCGCAGCGCCGGTCTGGTCACCATCATCATCTCGCTCGTGCTGTCCTTCGCCGGCACCGGCGACGGCGACGGGCGCCTGACTCGCCTGATGTGGCTGCTCGGCGGGGTGGTCGTGCTGTGGGCTGTCGCCAACAGCAAGCCGGTGCACCGCGGGCTGCGCCGCGCCATCCGCTGGGGCCTGCGGCGCTGGACCGACCTCGACGTGCGCGACTATGCCGGGCTGCTGAAGCTGTCCGGCGACTACGCGGTCACCGAGCTGAAGGTCGAGGAGGGTGACTGGCTGGCAGAGCGCAGCCTGGACGAGTGCCGGCTCACCGACGAGGGGGTCACCGTGCTCGGCATCTCCCGCCCCGACGGCGACTATGTCGGCGTGCCTCAGGCGGACACCGAGATCCGGGCCGGCGACACCCTGATCCTGTACGGGCGCGACGACGCCCTCGAGGAGCTCGACACCCGGCAGGCGGACGCCAGCGGCGACCGGGCCCACGAGAAGGCGAAGGCCGATCAGGACCGCGAGGTCGCCGAGCAGAAGCGGCGGGACGAAGGCGGCCGCGAAGGCGGCAGCTGAAGCCCCTCTCGGAGGAGTCGCCGGCGAACGCACGCGGCGGGCGGGCCTTGGCCGGGCCCGCCCCCCGGCGTCATGCTTCCGAAGTCCGGGTGCGGGTCAAAAACCGAACGGGGGCGGCAGCGGGACGTCGTAGGTCGGGTAGGGGCCGTAGAGTCGGCGCACCACGGTGAGGTCGTTGCGTACCGCCCTGGCGCCGGCTTCGAGGGCTTTCTGCTCCGCAGCCTGGCGCTCGCCCCAGGTTGCCACCTCACCGCTCAGGGTCGCCACGCCCGCATCCACCTCGACCATGACCTCGGAGGCGTCGACGAACGGGCTCCACCACAGCTGGTCCTTGATGTCGGCCCGGATCTCCCAGTCGGGTCTGGGCGTCCACTGGTACCGGTGATCGAGCCTGTTGATGACCTCGACCACGCCGTCGATCCGCTCGGCGAGCTCTTCCGCCCGGTTCTGCTCATACGGGGTGTTGACGGTGCCGGTGAGCGTGACCACACCGAGGATCGAGTCGATGGTGATATCCCAACGCGTCAGGATCGGGTCCTCGAAGAAGACATCGGCGAGGCGGGCCTCGATGCTTTCGTCGTCCACGTCGAGGGGGCGGACCTTGATGTGGTTCTTGACCCGCCACACGCCGGTCACGTTGCGGGCGTCGGCCTCGGCGGCCCGCTTGGCCGCGAGGTCACGGACCGTGCCCGACAACGTCACCACGCCGTCGGAGACCGAAACCTCGGGACGGAAGGACAGCACGCGGGGGTCGTACAGGAAGGTGTCCTTGACCGCTTGCTCCAGCTCCTCGTCGCCGCGCTCGGCGAACGAGGTCTTGCGGCGCATGCTGTCGCGCGCCCACCACTCGATCTCGAGGGCGTCGCCGTCCACCGCGTCCACGCCGGACACCCAGCCCATGCTGATGGCCCGGTTCTTCTCGGCCAGGCTGCCGACGGTGCCGCTGAGGTGCACCTTCCCGTCGTCCACGTCGACGACGATCAGGTAGTCGTCGACCCGGACGTCGTTGGCCAGGCGCGCCTCGACCTCGGCCTCGATCTCGGCGTCGGCCCGCTCGCCGGTGTCGGCCGCCCGGAGCAGGTTGACGACGCCGGTGACGCCCCGGACGCCTCTCGCGACCGTATCGGCGAGATCTCTCGCCTGCCAGGAGGCGACCGTTCCGGTGAGCGTGACCACGCCGTTGTCGGCGGACACCTCGAGATCGTAGGGGGCGGTGGCGGGGTCGTCGCGCAGCGACTGCGCAACGGCCTTGGCGAGCCCGGCGTCGTCGCGCTGGATGCCCGGTTCGACCTCGATCCGGTTGACGACCGCCCGCACCCCGACCGTGCTCTCGGCGATCCGGGCCGCGCGGTCCTTGGCCAGGATGGTGCCGACGCTCCCGTCCAGGACGACGATCCCCTCGCTGGTGGACACGTCGATCCCGTTGGCGTCCACCATCTGGTCGATCCACAGCTCGTCCTCGACGGCGCGCGTGATGTCGGCGTCCTCGATCACCTGCTGCGCCGCGACAGGCGCCGCGCCGAGGGCCAGTACGAGCACCACGGCGGCGAACGGAGGCCTCGCGGCCGCGTTCAGAAGGCGGCCCACTCGATGAAGCTGTCTGGACACTGGCAACTCTCCTCTCCTTCCGGATCCGGATCCGGGTCCGGAGCTCTCTCGGGGCGGTTTCGCGCGACCGCGCCGAGCCTCAGGATTCGAGCGTCATCTCGGGCTCCATCGGTATCCTGATGGTGCCCATGAGCTCGTTGGTGTCGGCGTTTTCGAGCTGCGCCATGAAGTTCACCTTCTCCTCGCCCTCGGCGAGGTTCTCAAAGAACAGGAAGCCGGAGACCGTCACGCCGGCCGGCAGGACCCCTTCCGGGAGCGCCGAGCGCTGCATCTCCGCCGTCGGCAGCGGCATCTCCCGCCACACGGTCGCAAAGCGTCCGTAGTAGTCCTCGTCGTACACCAGCACCCCGCCCCACGGCTCCACCACCGGGTAGGCGGGCGAGAAGTACGGCGCTACGTAGTAGTCGACCAGCGGGTACACGGGTTCCGCCACCGGCTCGTAGCCGGTGACCAGGACCGGCGCGCCGTCGATCCACTCGTACTCGAAGGCCGGCAGGGCGTCGTAGGCCTCGACCGCCCCGACGAGGTTGAAGTTCGAGTACGAAACATACAGCGGCGCGTCGCCGGCGTTGGTGATCTCGATCCAGACCGGGGTCACGAGGTCCTCGACCTCGGCGGCCCCCTGCCAGGCCCCGCCGTCGACCTTCATCGTGATGCCGGCCATCTCGGTGACCGCCACGTCGTCGGTGACGGAGGCCTCGGGCGCCTCCTCCATGGGTTCGAGCTCGGTGCTGGGCTGGCAGCCGAGCAGGGCCAGGACAGCCAGCAGCACAGTGATATTGGACGTGATGAGCGAGCGGAACATCGCAACCTCCTTTGTTCGAAGAGCCGGGACGGCACGCCTCCCGGCGTGGACGATATGACG
>CAZMED010000382.1:0-3212 GCA_964565045.1 uncultured Thermoanaerobaculia bacterium | reverse complement strand
GAAATCCGAAATCCGAAATCCGAAATGGGCGGGCGGGCGGCATCCCTGATTCCTCATTCCAAACTCCTCATTCCTCATTGGGGCGCTCCCCGACTGTGCCATAATCCGCTTCCTCTGGAGGTCGTCCCATGCCGCACGCCGCCGCCCGCTTCGCCGCCACCGTGCTCTCGACCGTCTTCATCCTCGGCTGCGCCCGTGAGGCCGTCACGGTGGCGCCGGAGCCGCTGATCCCCGACACCCCCGACGGCACCGTGCTCGCCGTCGCCAAGCACCTCGCCGACCACGATCCGTCGATCCTCTGGGAAGCCCTCCCCGAGACCTACCGCACCGACATCAACGAGCTCACCGGCGCCTTCGCGGCGAAGATGGACCCCGAGCTCTACAACCGGTCGATGGCGCTCGCGCGGCGCACGATCGAGGTCCTGCAGGACAAGCAGGCGATCATCCTCGGCAGTCAGACCGTCGCCTCGACGGGCGTCGAGGTCGCCGAGGTCGAGCGCGGCATGAACGGCGGCCTGGCGGTCGCCCACGCCCTGCTGTCGAGCGAGATCACCACCCTCGAGGGCCTCGGGGCGGTCGACTGGCCCGGCTTCCTCTCGAGCACCGGCAGCCAGCTCATGCTGCTCGCAGACAACGCGGCCCCCGCAGCCGAGCCCGAGGCTACCGACGACGACCTCTTCGCCACGCTGCGTAGCCTGACCGTGGAGACCGTGTCGACGTCCGAGGAATCGGCCGTGCTGCGGATCACCGCTGCCGGCCAGGAGCCGGAGGAGGTCGCCCTGACCCGGGTCGAGGGCCGCTGGGTGCCCGCCGACATGGCGGCGGAATGGCCGCAGAAGGTCGCCGAGGCCCGGGCGCGGCTCGAGGAGCTGACGCCGGAGAAGATCGCCGAGATCAAACCGCAGGCGATGCTCGGATTGGCGATGGCCGAGGCCTTCGTCGAGCAGATGGCCGCCATCGAGTCCTCGGAGCAGTTCGACGCCGCGGTCGGGCCGATGCTGCAGTCGGTCATGGGCAGCCTCGCCTTCGCCCCGCCGGCCGGGGACGAGCCCGCTCAGGCCGTCGAGGAGTAAACCTCCTCAGCGGCCGGCGAGGGCCTCGGCCGGGTCGCCGGAGGCGGCCCGCAGCGCGGGCCCAAGCGCTCCCAACGCGCAGGCTGCAACTGCGACCGCGACCACCGCGCCGAGCAGCCACGGCTCGAAGGCGAAGAAGGTCTCCGGCTTGAAGGGGAAGTCCGGCACGCGGCCGGAGGCGAAGCGGTCGCCGAGCGTCCCCGCCGCGAGCGCGGCGGCCGCGCCGAGGACGCCGGCCGCGAGCCCGACGACGGAAGCCTCGAGCACCAACAGGAAGCGGATGTCGCTGCGCCGGGCGCCCACCGCGCGCAGCAGCCCGAGCTCGCGCCGCCGCACCATCGCCACCAGCGAGAAGACGTGCATGATGTGGGCCGCCGACACCGCGATCAGGACCACCCCCACGAGCGCGAGCAGGGCGGTCACGATCGCCGTCAGGACCGCCGCCCGCCTCGCCCCCCGGTCGCTGACCTCGAGGCCGGCGGCCTCGACCGCCGCCACGACCTCCGGCAGTGCCTCCTTCGAATCCACCTCGAGGATCGCGGAGTGGAAGCGGTCCCCGGCCGCCGCCGAGTCGAGGCGGCGGTTGATCCTCCGCACCTCGCCCAGGGGCAGGGTGACGCCGAGCGGGATCGCCCACTCGGAAACGCCCACCAGGCGCACCCGTTCGCGGATCGGCGCCGCCCTCGAGGGGCGGAAGCTGGAGGCCCCGAAGACCATCTCGAAGCTCAGCCCGCCCAGCGCGTCGGGGTTGATCTTGGGCAGCCGGTAGGCGCGGCGGAAGCCGCCGTTGTAGAGCTCGATCACGTAGGGCGAGACCAGCGCCGGGAGGTAGGGCCGGCACACAGCGGGGCCGAAGGCCGTGTCGCGGGCGCAGTAGGCGTCCTCGCCGCACGCGGCGTCGCCGCCGCACGGGCGCTCCACGAAGGTGTCGCTGACCTCGCGGAAGACGGTGCCGAGCTCGCCCCGGACCAGCTCCGGGTCGATGCCGTCGGCCACGACCTCGCTCTGCAGTCCGGCGCCGAACAACGCCGCGCCCCCCGAGGCCAGCGCCGGCACCGTGAGCCGCATCTTCGGCCGCACCGCCGCCACGCCGTCGATCCCGGCGAGGCTCGCGATGTCCGCGGGCGACAGCGCGTCGCGGCCGAGGTCCAGCCGCACGGCGAAAATATCGAGGTCCGCGCTGCGCGGCGCGACCTCGAGCCGATCGGCGGGAAAGACCTGCTCGAGCAGCACCCGCCGCACCTGCAGCCCGAGGGCGAGAAAGAAGGCCAGCGCCGCCACCCCGAGCACGATGCCGACTGAGGCGGCCGCGAAGTGGCGCCGGTGCCGCCAGAGGTCCGCCGCGACCAGCCGCGACCAGCCCACGGCCGTCATGGTGGGACCGCCCCGCCGCCCTGCAGGCGTCCCTCCCGCAGCTCGACGACGCGGCCCGCCGCGGCGGCGATCGCCTCGTCGTGGGTCGCCGCGATGACGGTCGTGCCGCGCTCGGCGTGCACTCTCCGCAGCAGCTCGGCGACGTCGTGCCCGGTGGCGGCGTCCAGGTTGCCGGTGGGCTCGTCGCAGAGCAGGATCGACGGCTCCAGGAACAGCGCCCGCGCCAACGCCACCCGCTGGCGCTCGCCACCGGAGAGCGTGCTCGCGCTGCGCGTGCCCGCGCCCGGCAGGCCGACCGCCTCGAGCAGCTCGTCGGCGCGCCCGCGCGCCCAACCCCGCCCACGGCCGCCGCCGCGGCGCAGGAAGTGGAACGCGAGCGCGACGTTGTCGGCGCAGCTGAGGTGGTCGAGCAGGTGGTAGGCCTGGAAGACGAGGCCGACCCGGCGGTTGCGGAAATCGCTCAGCTCGGCGTCCGGCAGCGTGCGCAGGGCCCGGCCCTCCACCTCCAGCTTGCCCTCGAAGGCGCTGTCGAGGCCGCCGATCAGGTTCAGAAGGGTCGTCTTGCCGGTGCCCGATCGGCCGACCACCGACACGAACTCGCCCTCCGCGACCACCAGCTCGACGCCGCGAAGCACCTCGACGTCGGCGCCGGGGTAGCGCTTGCGGATGCCGGAGAGGCGGATCACTCGGCAAGTTTAACCTTGCCGAGTTTTGAGTTTTGAGTTTTGAGTTTTGAGTTCCCACCCCACCACCCGGGCGCGCGGG
>CAZMED010000381.1:0-3220 GCA_964565045.1 uncultured Thermoanaerobaculia bacterium | reverse complement strand
GCCGAGCTCGAGATCGTCGGCCGCAGCGGCAAGGCGGCGGTGGTCAAGGTCGAGCTGAAACGGGACGGAAAGCACGTCTTCACCGACTTCCTGTCGCTCTACGAGACCGCCGACGGCTGGAAGATCGTCGCCAAGATCTACCAGCGCCACCCGTGAACGCCTCCGACTCCGTCCGCGGGCTGCCGCCGGAGCCGGTCCGACGGCGATGGAGGAGCCGCATGCGACCGTCGATCACGGCCGCTCTCGCGGCCGCCGCCCTGATCCTCGGCCACGGACTCGCAGCCGGCGGCGACGCCGGCGATGCGGCGGACCTCGCCGCGGAGCTGCGCGCCACCGAGGAGGCGTTCGCCGACTCCATGGCGGACCGCGATCACGACGCGTTCGTATCGTTCCTGGCGGCGGAGGCCGTGTTCTTCGGGCGGCGGGGCGAGATCCGCGGCCGGGAGGCGGTGGCGGCGGCGTGGAAGCCGCTTTTCGAGGGGGCGGACGCGCCCTTTTCGTGGCGGCCGGAGTCGGCCACGGTGCTCGAGTCGGGGACCATCGGCCTCACCTCGGGCCCGGTGCTCGCGCCCGACGGCACGCGGATCGGCACCTTCAACTCGGTGTGGCGGCGGGAGCCGGACGGCAGCTGGAAGGTGGTGTTCGACCGCGGCTGCCCCGACTGCGAGTGCCCGCCCGCGGGCGACGCCGCCCAGTGACGCCCACCCGCGCCGGGGCCCGGCCGCCGGCACCACACACCGGTGGCGGCCCCCCCACGAGACGACGACGCCGTCGCGCCCATGCGCGCGCCGCACCGGTGGAACATCCGGCCGCCGGGTGCTAGGCTCGATACAGGATCTTGGATGATGGAGGAGATCTCATGATCGCTCGCCTTTCCATCGCCGCCTGCTGGATTGCATCCGCCGCCCTCGCCCAGGCCGGCGACCCCGCCGAGACGTTTCCGACGAGCCTGCACGCCACCCGGCCCGGCAAGGCCCACTGGTACGGCGCCGCCAACGGCGGGTTCGAGAAGTGGACCGGGGTCGGGATCGCCGCCCTGGGGTGTGCGCAGTGCCACGGCGCCAGTGATGCGGACGGCGCCGACTATGCCGAGCCCTACCCCGGCGCGAGCTGCGCCGACTGCCATGCCACGGCCGACCACGCCGTCAGTCAGGACCGCTGCCTCGGCTGCCACGGAAGGCAGGCGGCGGAGGCCGGGCGCCTCGCGCTGCCGGACGTCCACCGGGACGCCGGCATGGTCTGCTGGGACTGCCACGGATCGGAGGACGTGCACGGCGACGGCGAGGTGTATGAATCCATGCTCGAGCCCGGAGCGATCAAGGCCGACTGCGGCGGCTGCCACCCTTCCTCCGAGCTGCCGGCATCGCATGCCGCCCACGATCCCCACGACGGCGCCCTCCACTGCACGGCCTGCCACTCGAGCACCGTCGTCACCTGCTACAACTGCCACTTCGAGAGCCAGGTGGAGGCCGGCGTCCGACGAGCGATGCGGCCGCTCACCGGCTTCGTGCTGCTGGTCAACCGGACCAAGGACGACACGGTCCACGCCGCGACCTTCCAGTCCCTGACCCACCGCGGGACCGCGTTCGTCGCCTTCGCGCCCTACACCCCGCACGCGACCGTGAAACAGGGGCGCCGCTGCGGCGAGTGCCACCTCAACCAGGGCGAGCCCTCGAACGCCGCCGCCGCCTGCTACCGGGACACGGGCACCATCCCGCTCGTCACCTGGAACGCCGAGCTGGGCGTCCTGGAGTGGCTGCGCGGCGTGGTGCCGGTGCCGCCCGACTACCGGCAGGCCATCCGCATGGAGTTCATGACCTTCGACGGCGACCCGAGATCGGCGCCGGGGCCCGCCGCGGGTACCTGGTCGCCCATCGGCACGAACCTTCCGCACGGCTCGCAGATGCTGTTCGCGAGCCCGCTCACCGAAGCGCAGATGGTCAAGCTGGGTGCGCGGGTGGAGCCAGCCGAGAAGGTAGCCTCGATCCCGCCCCCCTGAACCGGAGATCGACGCCCGGTACGAAGAAGATGTCTCCAGTGCCTCGAAAGCGGGCTCAGCTGCCCGGTTTCGGCGTCGCCGCGCGGGCCAACTCGCGGACCTCCTCGAGCACCCGCCGCTCCCAGTCTGCGTCCTTGGGCTCGAGGGTCGCAGTCACGGCGGCCACCACCCGCGACTCGGGCGCCACGACCAGAAGCTGGCTGCCGTAGCCGGCCGCCAACCAGAGTCTCGGATCGCCCTCGGGCAGCCACCACAGGTAGCCGTAGGCGCCGTAGCGCTCCGGCAGGCCTTCCGACTGCCTCCGGGTCGATGCCTCGATCCACTGACGCGGCACGAGCTGCCGACCCTGCCAGACGCCACCCGCAGCCATCAGTTGGCCGAAGCGCAGCAGGTCGCGGGTGGACATGCCGAGGTTGTTGCCGGCGAAGGCGTGGCCCTGCGGGTCGCGGTCCCAGCTGGCGGTGATGCCCAGAGGACCGAAGAGGACCCGGTCCGCGTACTCCGGTAGCGGAAGGCCAGCGGCCTCGGCGATGGCGGCGCCCAGAAGATGGGTGTTGCCGGTGCTGTAGATGAAGCGCTCGCCGGCGGGCGCCACCGCCTCGCGCGCGAGGGCGGACCGCAGCCAGTTGTCGCTCGCCACCCACGCGCCGTAGTTCTCGAAGCTGGTGCTCGTAAGGCCCGCGGTCATGGTCAAGAGGTGCTCCACGCGGAGGCGCCGCGCCACCTCGGGCGCGGCGGCCACCACGCCGGCCGGCAGCGCCTCCGCCAGCGGCTGGTCCACTCCCAGCAGCAGCCCCTCGTCGATGGCAATGCCCGCCAGGGCGCCGACGAGGCTCTTGGACGCCGACTTGATGTTGGTCGGACGGTCCACGTCCGCGCCCGGCGCCGCCCGCTCGGCCAGCACCTCCTCGCCCACCGCCACCATGACCGTTCGCGCCCCCGGCTGAGCGAGGATGCGATCCGCGGACCGCGCCGCCTCGGCTGCGAGCGCGGATCCAGACGGATCGGCCGCGTCCGCGCGGCCGGAACTCCCGTGAACCGCCGCAATGAGGCCGATACCAATCGCAGCGAGCCCGCGTGCCCGACGCGGCTGTCGAGCCAGCCAGCGGCCTCGAGAGGGGCGGACGCTCTGAATCGCCGACAACCTGATCACTTGCCCGTGGCCGTCGTCAACCGCCGCAGCTCGGTGAACCAGCCGGTGACGAGCTTGGCCGTGGTCAC
>CAZMED010000380.1:0-3223 GCA_964565045.1 uncultured Thermoanaerobaculia bacterium | reverse complement strand
GGGTGACGAAGGTGCGGTGGAGGTGGCCCATGGCGCGGTGGACCGTCTCGTCGCCCCGGTGCTCGCAGCCGTGGAGCTGCTCGGCGAGCTCCTGCGCCTGCGTGCGGTCCTCGAGCATCCGCTGCAGCAGCGCCGTGCCTTCGACGATGTGGCCCGTCAGCTCGTCGAACATGGTGAAGAACTCTTCGTCGCGGGGAATGATCGAGCGGAACATCATCTCCCTCCGTACCGGCGCTGCCTCGATCTCCACAGGGGCGGGCGCGACAGACGATACACCTCTCGGGCCCGGCTGAGAAGTCCCTCGGGCCGGGATGCGATAGGATCGAACCGACGCAGCCCGGAGGCCATGCATGGACATTTCCACCGACAGACGGTTCGTCATCACCGGCGCGGCGGGGGGTATTGCCGGTGCCGTGATCGAGACCTTTGCGGCCGCCGGGGCGCGGCTGGCACTGGTCGATCTCGAGCTCGAGGCCGTGCGCGAAAGGGCGAGCGGGCGGGACGCCGTGGCCATTGCGTGCGACCTCACCGATTCCGATGCGGTGGCCGAGATGGTGCGTGAGGTGCAGCAGAAGCTCGGCGGCATCGACGGCCTGATCCACACCACCGGCGGTTTCGCCATGGCGCCGGCCCACGAGGGTGGCGTCGAGCTCTACGAGAAGCTCTTCGACCTCAACGTGCGCACGCTGGTCATCACCGCGTCCGCCGTGCTGCCGCTCTTCCTCGAGCAGGCGCGCGGCTTTCTGGCCGCCTTTTCGGCGGCGCCCGGCTGGCAGCGTTCGGGCGGCGCCGGCATGAGCGTCTACGCCGCCGCCAAGGCCGCGGTGGCGTCCTACCTGCACGCCGTGCAGGCCGAGACCGGCGACGACGGGGTCCAGACCGCCGTGGTCTACCCCATGGGTGTGGTCGACACCCCCGGCAACCGCGCTTCGATGCCCGACGCCGACCGCTCGGGGTGGATCGACCCGCAGCAGATCGCACGCGCCCTGCTCTTCGCCGCCTCCGCCGGCCCGCGCGGCCGGCTGCACGATCTCGCGATCTTCCCGGACCGCTGACTGCTTCGCATCGGTAACGACAACGGCAACGGGCTCGGGCTCGGGACGGACAAGGAGCGCCAGCCGATCTTGGCCGCCTGCCGATCGCTCGCCAACACGCCTCAGTCAGCGCCTATGCCCCATCACCGCCCCGGCGGGACGGTCTCCGGAAAGAGGCCTTGACACGCGGCAGTTATGAGCATATGTTCGGAACTGGGAGGTGCGATGGCGCGACCCGAGAAGCTGCGAACCGTGGGGTGCCTGGCCGGGAGCCGGGGGTTCAAGCCGGTCGGACGGCCGGTCTCCGAGCTCGCGGTCGACACCCTGCGCGTCGACGAGCTCGAGGCGCTGCGGCTGGCCGATCTCGAGGGCCTCTACCAGGAGGCCGCGGCCGAGCGCATGGGAGTGTCGCGGCCCACCTTCGCCCGCATCCTGAGTCGGGCGCGAGCGATCGTGGCGCGGGCGCTGGTCGAGGAAAGGGCGTTGGTGATCGGGGACGGGCCGGTGGTGGCGGGTGTCGAGCAGCCCCTGCCCTGCCCGGTCCACGAGGGCGGCCGCCGGCGCGGCCGGGGGTGCCGGTGCGGCCAGGGACGGGGCGGACGCGGCGCCGGCCCGCATCAGAGCTGAAGACCAGAAACGGAGGAGACGAAACGATGAGAATCGCGGTTCCACTGCACCAGGGAAAGCTCAGCGAGCACTTCGGCGGCGCCGAGAGCTTCGCCTTCTACACCGTCGACGAGGCGAACGGCACCGTGAACGAGCAGCAGACGGGCGCACCGCCCGCGCACGAGCGGGGCGTGTTCCCCATGTGGCTGCGCCAGCAGGGAGCGACCGTGGTGCTCGCCGGCGGCATGGGGCCGCGCGCGGCCGGGATCCTCGCCCAGCACGGCATCACGGTGGTGCTCGGCGTGCGCGGCGAGGACCCCGACGCGGTGGTCCGGAGCTTCCTCGACGGCACCCTCGACGCCTCGGGCGAGGCCTGCCAGGACCACGGGTTCCACGATTGCGGGCACCACCACCAGGATTCCGGCCGCGGCGGTTGCGGCGGCCACTGACACAAAGCGCCCTCACGGCGCATGCGAAGGGAGCGTGACATGCGAGCAGGACAGGGCAGAGGACAGGGCGGCGGCGGACGAGGCGGCGGACGGGGCGGCGGACGCGGCGCGGGCCGCGGCGCCGGCAGCGGCGCCGGGACCGCCGGCGGCGGGATGGGTGCGGGCGGCTCCTGCATCTGCCCCAAGTGCGGGCGGCGAGCGCCCCACCGTCCGGGCATGCCGTGCCTGGACGAACGGTGCCCCGAGTGCGGCGTGGCGATGGTCCGCGAGGGCTCGGCCCACCACCAGGAGATCGAGCAGCGCCGCGCTCAACGAACGACGGACGACGACCGGACCGGCAAAGGCTGAGGGCCGCGGGTCGCACGAAAGGAGGGTGTCATCATGCCAGGAGGCGATCGGACGGGACCGTTGGGAGCAGGGCCGATGACCGGGTGGGGCCGGGGCGTCTGCGGACGCGGGAGTGCCGCGGGCTTCGGCCCGGATTGGCCGGCGCGCGGCGGCCGCGGTGCGGGCTTCGGTTGGGGCCGCGGCTGGCGCAACCGCTCGTGGGCGGGGGGGCCGGAGGGCTGGGCCCGCGGTGGATGGTGGCCGGCAGGCGTCGCGCCGTGGGCGGCGGCCGCCGACCCGGCGGAGGACGAGCGGCAGATGCTCGAGCGCGAAGCGGCGGCCCTGGAGCAGGAGATCGGACGGATCCGGGCGCGCCTCGACGTGCTCGCCGAGAAGGAATCGGACTGAGGTATCCAGGCCCGCGCGGGCTTCGAAATCGCACATCCAGGAGGTGCCCGTGAAAGTTGTGATCACGTCATCCGGTGAACGTATGGACTCCATGATCGACCCGCGCTTCGGGCGCGCCGCCGCCTTCGTGATGGTCGACACCTCGAGCGGTGAGATCGAGGCGGTGGTCGACAACCGCCAGGGCGTCGAGGCGGCCCAGGGGGCCGGCGTGCAGGCCGCCGAGGCCGTCTCCAGGCTCGGCGCCGAGTGCCTGGTGACCGGGCACTGCGGACCGAAGGCGTTCCGCACTCTCGAAGCGGCCGGGATCGCGGTCTTCATCGGCGCTTCCGGGACCGTCGCCGACGCCGTCGAGCAGCTCCGCAGCGGGGCTCTCGAGCGTGCCGCGTCGCCGGACGTCGC
>CAZMED010000379.1:0-3232 GCA_964565045.1 uncultured Thermoanaerobaculia bacterium | reverse complement strand
TTGAGCCACGCCAGGTCGCGGCTCGGTGAGGAGACCGCGAACTGCAGAACCGGGATCTGCGACGGGTCGAACTTGAAGATGACCGGGGGGTCGGCCTCCTCGGGCAGGGCCCCGCGCGCCTGGTCGAGCTTGGTCGAGGCGTCGCGCAGGGCGAGGTCGATGTCGGTCCCGTACTCGAAGTGCAGCTCGACGCCGGTGCGGCCCTCGCTCGACGACGAGGTGATGAGCACCGCGTCCTCGGTGGTGGCGAGGCGCGGCTCGAGCACCTTGGCCACGGTCTGCTCCATGACCTCGGGGTCCACCTCGGCATTGGTCACGCTGGCGCGGACCTGCGGGTAGATGATCCGCGGCAGCAGGTCGACCGCGATGCGGTTGAACATCGAGGCCCCGATGACGCAGATCGCGACCGAGATCACCACGGTCCCCACCGGATGGCGGATCGCCCAGTGAACGAGCCCGCGCCGCTCGGAGGCCGGAACGCTCATGACGACGAGCCCTCGGCCGCCGGGGACGCGGCAACGGCGGCGCCCTCGCGCAAGCGGGCCACGCCCTCCACCACCACCTGGTCGTTCTCCTCGAGCCCTGTTGTCACCACTGCGCGGTCGCCGAAGCGGTGGCCGACCTCGACGGGCCGCATCCGGGCCGTGCCGCCCTCGACAACCCACACGAAGGTGCTGCCGTCGGCCCCGCGCTGCAGCGCCTGCTCCGGCACCACCATGGCACCGGACATCCGCTCGAGCACGAGGTGGGCGCGGGCCAGGAACCCGTAACGGACCGCGGGCGGCGCCGCGTCCACCCGGAGCTCGACCGTCACCTGGCGCGACACCGGGTCGGCGGCCGGGAAGATGCGCTGAACGTAGCTCTCGAGCACCAGGTCCGGCAGGGCGTCGACGGTCACCTCGGCGCGGTCGCCGGGGCTCAGGCGCACGACGTCGAGCTCGGAGACCGGCACGCGCAGCAGCAGCCCACTTCCCGCCGCGAGCTCGAGCAGAGGCGCCCGCGGCGAAGCCAGGTCGCCGACCTCCACCTGGCGTGAGGTCACCACCCCGGCGACCGGCGCGGTGATCCGGGTGAACGAGAGGCGGGCCTGGAGGGCGTCGACCCGGGCTGCGGCGACCCGTTGCCGCGCACTGGCGGTGTCGAGGTCCTGAGCCGCCGCGAGGCCCGAGGCGTGCAGGCTCTGCACGCGGCCGAGGTTCGCGGACGTCTCGTCGAGGTTGGCCTTCGCCTCGGCGAGCTCGGCCAGAATCTCGCGGTCGTCGAGCTCGACCACCACGGAGCCCGCGGCGACGCGGTCCCCCTCGCGGACGTGCACCGCGGTGACGACCCCCTCCTCCTGCGCGGCCACCAGCACCCTGGCCACCGGCTCGAAGGTGCCGACCGCGGTGATCGTGCGCTCGATCGGCTGCAGCCGGACCGGCACCGTGGCGACGGCCACCACCGCTTCCACACCCGGCGCCGTGGGCGCCCGGTCCTGGCAGCCGAGACCGGCCACACCGATCATCAGGATCATCGCGGTACGACTGACCGACACCGGACCTCCCGCCATTTCCCATCCGCGCATCGTGCCCGGCCCCGTGGCTGCTGGCCGCCGATCCGTTCGCTGCAACCGCGGCGCCGGGGCCGAGGACCAGGCGCGTGAGCGCTCGAGCCCGGCGACGCACCGGCGCCTCTGAAGAACTACTTCTTCTTGTCCAGAGCGGCTGCGAGCTGGGCGCCGAACCCGGTCATCGTCGGCTCCGCTTCGCTGCCGGCATCCATGTGCTTGAGGTACTCCTGGCGCTCCGCATCGCGCTTGACCGCGCGCACCGACAGGCTGATGCGGCGCCGCTCGGGGTCAACGGCCATCAGCTTGAGCTGCACCTTCTCGCCGGGCGCAAAGACGCTTCTCGGATCCGCACCCCGTTCGATTCCCAGCTCCGAAATCGGGATCAACCCGCTGAGCCCGGGCTCGAGCTCGACGAACACCCCGAAATCGGCGCCGTTCTCGACCGTGCCCTCGACGATCTGGCCTTCCTGGTAGCGCATCTCGATGCGCTCCCAGGGGTCGCGGTCGGGAATCTGGCGCATGGTCAGCCCGATGCGCCGGTTCTCGAGATCGATCTCGCGCACCCAGCCCCTGACGGTCTGCCCGAGCTCGAGGCCCTCGAGCTCCATTCCCGGCGGCAGCTGACTCACGTGAAGGAGCCCGTCCATTCCCGACTCGAGCTCGACGAAGGCGCCGAAGTCGGCCTTCCGGACCACCGTGCCCTCGAAGGCCGAGCGCGCCGGGAAGCGTTCCTCCACCTTGAGCCAGGGGTCCTCGACGAGGGCCTTCATGCTCAGTGAGATGCGATCCTTGGCGCGGTCGAGCTCGAGCACCTTGACCCGCACTTCCTGATCCACCTGCAGCTCTTCGCGGGGGTGCCCGACGCGGTGGTGGGCGATCTCGGTCACGTGCACCAGGCCGTCGACGCCCCCGAGGTCGACGAAGGCGCCGAAGTCGGTCAGCGAGCGGACCCGGCCCGAGAGCTCGGAGCCGACCTCGAGGTTGGACCACGCCTCGCCGCGCAGGCGTTCCTTCTCCTGACGGAGGTGCGCGGCGCGCGAGACCACCAGCCGCAGGCTCTCCGGATCGTACTCGAGGATCTTGAAGGTGTAGGTCTGGCCGAGGTGGCTGTCGAGATCCTCGACGCGGACGTCCGAAATGTGCGAGATGGGGCAGAATCCCCGGACCCCGGAGACCGTGACGTCGAACCCGCCCTTGCGGCGCCCGACGACCTTGCCCTCGACCGGCTCGTCCGCGCCGATCGCCTCGGTGAGCTTCTCCTTGAGCCTGGCCTCGAGGGCGAGCCGGCGCGACACCCGTACCTCCTCGCCCGACGACACCACCACGACCTCGACCGGGTCGCCGGTGCCGAGCTCGTCGAGCTCGGAGCGGTCGAGCACCGCCTCTGACTTGCCCGACACGTCGACCAGGGCGACGTCGCCGTGGACGGCGACGATGACCCCCTGGATCACGTCCCCGGGCCGCAGGTCCTCGACCTCGAAGCTCTCGTGGAGCGCCCGCTCGAACTCGTTGATGGTGTTATTGGATTCTTCGCTCATCGCAGGCCTCGCAGGGGGACTTCACCGCACGGTCGCGCGATCACGCACGGGAGCGGAAATATAGCACAGTCTGAATGAGGAATTAGGAATGAGGAATGAGGAATGCCGCCCGCCCGCCCATTTCGGATTTCGGATTTCGGATTTC
>CAZMED010000378.1:0-3235 GCA_964565045.1 uncultured Thermoanaerobaculia bacterium | reverse complement strand
TTCTATCATGATGCGATGCCACGACCTGCCGACTCCCCCGGCCCGACCGACCCCGACGCCGGCCTCTGGCAGGGACGATCGGTGGCCCGGGTGGCGTCAAGCCCCGACGGAATGATCGTGCTGGTCGGCCGCACGGCGCGCGACAACGACGTGCTGTCCATCAAGCTGGCCGCACCCCGCGACTTCTGGTTCCACGTCGCCGGCGAGTCGGGCTCGCACGTCGTGGTGCGCAACCCCGAGAACCTGTCGGCCCTGCCCCGGGAGACCAAGCGCTTCGCCGCCGGCCTCGCCGCAGGCTACTCGAAGGCCCGCCGCGGCGGCCGGGTGGCGGTGCACATGGCGCGCGCCGGCGACGTCTCGAAGCCGCGCGGCCTCGCCCCCGGCAAGGTGCAACTGCGCCGCTTCGAGACCGTGCACGCGAGCCCGCTGCGGCTCGACGACGAGGGGGGGCACCCGTGAAGGCCCACGGCGCGCAGAGCATGGTCGAGAAGCTGCAGCGGGTGCTTGTCCGCCGGCCCGACGCGGCCTTCGGCGGCGCGGACCCGACGCGGTGGCACTACGCCTCACAGCCCGATCTCGGAGCCGCCCGGATCGAGCACGACGCCCTGGCAGCGACCCTCCTCGAGGCTGGCTGCGAGGTGCTGTACCACGAGGCCCCGCTCCCCGACCACGCGGACGCCCTCTACACCCACGACCCGGCGATCGTCACCGACGCCGGCGCCGTCATCCTGCGGATGGGCAAGAAGCTGCGCCGCGGCGAGGAAACGGCCATCGCCGCCACCCTGGAGAAGCTCGGCGTGCCGGTCCTCGCCGCCCTCGAAGGCGACGCGACCGCCGAGGGCGGCGACCTGCTGTGGCTCGACCACGACACCCTGGCGGTTGGCCGGGGTTACCGCACCAACGCGGAGGGTTTCCGTCAACTCACCGCCGCCCTGCGGCCGATCGGGGTCGAGACCGTGGAGGTCCAGCTGCCGCACGGCGACGGGCCGGCGTCGTGCCTTCACCTCATGTCCTTCATCTCCATGCTCGACCACGATCTGGCGGTGGTGTTCCCGCCGCTGGTGCCGGTGCCGCTCATGGAGCGCCTCGCCGAAAGCGGCATCGCCGTTGTCGAGGTCCCGGCGGAGGAGTACCCGACCATGGGCCCAAATGTCCTCGCACTGGCCCCGCGCCGGTGCCTGGCCCTCGAGGGCAACCCCGTTACGAAAAGACGGATGGAGTCCGCCGGCTGCGAGGTCCTCACCTACCGCGGCCGCGAGATCTCGCTCAAGGCCGAGGGCGGCCCCACCTGTCTGACCCGCCCGATCCTGCGCGCTCAAGACTGAGCGCGAACGCGAGCTTCCAGACCGTGACCCGGCTCGAGGGTCATCCGAAGTTCGAGCTTCCTGCATTCTGCACGACGAGTCTCGCCCATCCCGCCCTCGTCCGGATCGCCGACGATCCGGCGGCGGCCCAGCAACAGATCCCGTGGGGACAGACCTCCATTTTCGAAGACCGATTCGGCGATCCACCTTATTCGGGGGGCGCCGCGGCGCGACCCGTACGACTCAAGATGGCCGGCCGCCGCCGGCTTCTCACCCCCAGAGATCGATGCCGACCTTGGCGGGCGCGCCGGGGACCTCGCGCACGAGCCGGGGCACGAGGTAGCCCGGCAGCCGCGCGGCGAGCTCGCGCATGAGCTCGACCGCCTTCGACTCGGCGACTGCGAAGTGCGCGGCACCCGCCACCGGGTCGAGCATGTGCAGGTAGTAGGGCAGCACGCCGGCGTCGAAGAGCGCCTCGCTGAGCCCGGCCAGCGCATCGGCCGAGTCGTTGACCCCGGCGAGCAGCACCGACTGGTTGAGGAGGGTCGCGCCGGCAGTGCGCAGCGCGGCCGCCGCCCGCCGCACGTCGTCGTCGATCTCGTTGGCGTGGTTGGCGTGCACCACGACGACGGTCGGCAGTGGAACTTCCGCCAGCCACCCCACCAGCGCCTCGTCCACCCGCTGCGGCAGGACGATGGGCAGCCGGGTGTGGAAGCGCAGCCGGCGAAGCTGCGGCAGGCCGACCGCCGAGCGCGCGAGCTCGGCGAGCCGGGCGTCGGGCAGGGTCAGGGGATCGCCGCCGGAGAGGATCAGCTCGGTGATGTCGGGGTCGGCGGCGATGCGGTCGAGGGCCGCCTGCCAGTCCTCGCTCGGCGCATGATGCTCGGCATACGGGAAGTGGCGGCGGAAGCAGTAGCGGCAGTGGACGGCACAGGCGCCGGTGGCCACCATCAGCGCCCGGCCGTGGTACTTGTGGAGCACGGCGCCGGTTCGCGGCGCCGCCAGCTCGCCGACCGGATCGGCGGTGAAGCCGGGCGCCGGGACGTCCTCCGCGCGGTCCGGCAGGACCTGGCGCAGCAGGGGATCGTCGGGGTCGCCGCGGCGCATACGGGCGACGAATCCCCGTGGTACTCTGAGCGGGAATCCGCGGGTGGCGTCCGGGGTTGCAGACGGGGCGCGACCGTCGAGCCCGAGGAGCCGCAGCAGCTCGTCGGGATCGGTTACCGCTTCCGCGAGGAGGCGGCGCCACTCGCCGGTCGGCCAGGGTTCGGCGGGTCCGCGCATTGCGCTGCGCAGTCTCGCAGCTTCGCCGGTCCGTGCGCAAGGGACACAAGGAGAATCAACGGCAATGGCTTCCTACAACATGAACCAGGTCAGGGTCGGGCTCAAGATCATGATGGACGGCGCGCCCTGCGTCATCGTCGACACCGACGTCGTCAAGCCCGGCAAGGGCCAGGCCTTCACCCGGGTCCGCTACAAGAACTACCGGACCGGGAGGGTCAACGAGGTCACCATGAAGGCCTCGGACTCCGTGGAGGGCGCCGATGTCGTCGACAAGGAGATGCAGTATCTCTACTCGGACGGCGACATGTGGTACTTCATGGACCCCGAGACCTACGAGCAGGTCGGCACCCACAAGGAGGAGGTGGGCGACGCCGCGCAGTGGCTCAAGGAGGAGGACATCTGCTCGGTAACGCTGTTCGAGGGCAACCCGATCGTCGTGACGCCACCGAACTTCGTCTTCCTCGAGATCGTCGACACCGACCCCGGCATGAAGGGCGACACCTCCTCGGGCGGCAACAAACCGGCCACCACCGACACCGGCGCCGTGGTCCGGGTGCCGCTCTTCGTCCAGATCGGCGAGAAGATCAAGGTGGACACGCGCACCGGGGAGTATGTCTCCAGGGCCTAGCCCGTGCCCATGCCCGTTT
>CAZMED010000377.1:0-3236 GCA_964565045.1 uncultured Thermoanaerobaculia bacterium | reverse complement strand
GCGGCTCGCGCGCACCCCGCCCGAGCCGGCGCCGATGACGAAGAGGTCGAAGTCGTGGCTGGTCATGGCGTCACTTTCGCACGGACGGTGATGGTGTGAGAGGTCTCAATTCTCAATTCTTAATTCTCAATTCTCAATTCTCAATTCTTAATTCCCGCCCGCCCCCGCGGAGCGCCGGGAGGGTGGTGGGACTGAATTCTCAATTCTTAATTCTCAATTCTTAATTCCCGTCCACCCCCGCGGAGCACCGGGAGGGTGGTGGGGAATTCAAAATTCAAAATTGAGAATTGAGAACTGAGACTGCCATCCTGCTGATCGTCAGTCTGCCTGCCCTTCCGGCTCCTGCTTCACCACCTCGAGGTCGATGGCGATCTCGACGTCGTCGCCCAGCACCAGGCCGCCGTTGTCCAGCGCGCGGTTCCAGACGATGTCGAAGTCCTTGCGGTTCAAGGTGGTGCCGAGCTGGTACCCGGCGCGGATGCCGCCCATCGCGGCCATCTCGCCGAGATAGTCGACATCCAGAGTGACTTCCCTGCTGACCCCGTGCATCGTCAGGGTGCCGGTGACCGCATAGCTGTCGTCGTCGATCTTGGTGATCTTGGTGCTCTTGAAGGTGATTTCGGGGTACTTCTCGACGTCGAAGAAGTCCGGCGACCGCAGGTGCTTGTCGCGGTCCTCGTTGCGGGTGTCGATGCTGGCCGCGTCGATGACGAACTCGACGCTCGAGTTGTCCAGGTTCTCGAAGTCGGCGACGATCGTGCCGTTGAACCTGTTGAACTCGCCGCCGGTCTTCGAGATCAGGTGGCGGACCTTGAAGTTCACGTTCGAGTGCACGGTGTCGACCGTGTAGAGGCCCTGGGCCGAAGCGGAGCCGAGTCCGAGGACGGCGACGAGGCCGGCGAGCAGCGTGATCTTGCGCATGGGTTCCTCCGTGGGTTTGTCTGGGGTCTCGTCAGAGGTCGATCTCATCTGACGGCTGGGTCAACGCGTGTGCCGGGAAGGCAATTCCCGTACCCCGACAGACATGCCGGAACGGCGCCCGGGGCTTCCTGACCCCGGAGATTTTTCGCCGGGACGGGCGTGCCGCCCCGGCGCGCAACTGCCGAGGCGACCCTTCAATCCGGGGCTTGCGATGCCGCCACACAAGGAATATCGTCGTCGGCCGTGGGCGCCGGTGGCTGCGGAGCCCCCGCCCTTTCTCCAATGGCAGGAAACTTGCTAGGCTCTCATCGTGCGTCGTGACCGGAACCTCTTTCGCCGGGCGCTGGAGATCTCGATTCTCCTGCATCTGCTGTTGCTGTTTCTGATCGTGCCCAACCTGGAACGGGTGTGGCCGACGTCGGACGCCTCGGCGGTCGAGCTGATGCCGGAGACGGCCCCCGACGAACAACGGCCGATCGAGTTCGAGTTCGTGGACCTCGCCGAGGAGCGCGAGGAGGAGCCTGTCTCCGACCAGGTGCCGCTTTCGGACCTCGACCGCAGGGCGCACGGCGGCGAGGGCGAGGCCGCGGAACGCCCGTCGAGCGTCGGCAACACGCCGCAGCTGGTGCAGGCCGATGGCGGGCAGTTCCTGGGCGCCGGCACGCCGCCGCAGCAGCGCGGCGAGCAGGTCCCGCAGGTGCCGCCGCCGCAGCGACCGAGCGAGAAGCCGAGCGAGCAGCGACCCGACGAGCGGCCCGCCGAGCCGGCGGACGAGGGCGCCGGCGAGCGCGTGCCGGAGCCCGACGCCCAGGAGCCGGCCATCAAGCTGCCTCCGCCCGGGGCGTGGGCGATGCCGCCCGACCTCGGAGGCCTGCCCGAGAATCCCGACCGCGACGGCGGGCAGGTCGACACCGGGGGGCTGTCCTTCGACACCCAGTGGTATGACTGGGGCCCCTACGCCAAGGCCATGCTGGCCAAGATCCGGCGCCACTGGCGGATCCCGGAGATCGCCCGGCTCGGGGTCCAGGGGGTGGTCAAGATCCGCTTCTTCATCGAGCGCGACGGCACCGTCACCGGGCTGCAGATCCTGGACGAGTCGGGCAAGCCGCCGATGGACTTCGCGGCCCGCGACGCGATCCTCGACTCCTCCGCCTTCGAACCGCTGCCGGCGGACCTCCTCGGCGTCGAGCGCGAGGGTGTTACCATCACGTTCCTTTACAACACCGGACGCCGCGGCCGCGGCGGCCGGTGACGAGCGGTCCGGCATGAACAGGAGCTCTGTGTGGTCGACATTCTGATATCCGGTGGTCCGATCATGATACCGCTCGGGGCCCTGTCCCTGGTGGCTCTTGCGATCATTCTCGAACGGCTGTGGATCCTCCGCCGCAGCAACTTCCTGCAGAGCACGACGGTGGAGACGCTGTCGGGACTGCTCGCCGGCAGCAAGTTTCGTGCGGCCGAGGACTACTGCCGGCGCCACCCGGGACCGTTTACGGACCTCGTGTACGCACTCATTGCCAACCGGCAGGCTCCCTACGACGAGCTCAAGGAGGTCCTCGAGGACACCGGCCGCCTGCAGCTCATGGGTCTCCAGCGCGGGCTGCCGGCGCTGGCCACCATCGTCGCCGGCGCGCCGCTTCTGGGCCTGCTCGGGACCGTCATCGGCATGATCAAGATCTTCTCGGTGGTGGCGTCCGCGGGCTCGGGCATTACCGAGCAGCTCTCGTCGGGGATCTCGCAGGCCCTCATCACCACCGCCACCGGGCTCGTCATCGCGATCCCGGCCCTCTTCACGCACTCCTACCTGGAGTCGCGGGCGGTCATGATCCTGTCCGAGATCGAGGCCCAGATCCTCGACTTCCTGCACCTGGTGCGCGAGCGCCACGCGGAGCCGGACGAGGGGGCCTGATGCGCCTCGCACCGCTCAAGGGCAGCCGGAAACCCGACGTGCAGCTGGCACCGCTGATCGACGTCATCTTCCTGCTGCTGCTGTTCTACGCGGTCACCACCCAGTTCGTGTCCGACGAACGCCTCAAGCTCAAGCTGCCGGAGGCGAAGACCGCCGAGTCCACGGGCATCAATCGCGAGGAGAAGCCGCCCGAGGTCAAGGTCGCGGTCGACGGCACCATCTGGATCGGCGACCAGCTGGTGCCGGACAGCGAGCTCGAGAACCGGATCCGCGCGCTCGTCGAGAGGGCGCCCGACGAGGGCATCATCCTCAAGGGCGACCAGGGGGCCGACTACGGGGTCGTGGTGCGGGTGCTCGACATCGCCCGCAGCGTCGGCGCCAAGGGCATCCAGATGTCCGCCGAGCG
>CAZMED010000376.1:0-3276 GCA_964565045.1 uncultured Thermoanaerobaculia bacterium | reverse complement strand
GAAATCCGAAATCCGAAATCCGAAATCTACTGGATGTACCCCAGGCTCTTGAGCTGCTTCAGCGTCTCCTCGTCGAGGTCCTCCTCGGTGCGGAGGTCGGGGTCGAGGGAGGCCACCGAGACCATCTTCTCCCACGCCTGGAGGTGGCGCACCATGACCTCGAGCTTGTCGGGCTGGGAGGCCGCGAGGTCATCGAGGGCCAGCGGGTCGGCGCCGAGGTCGTAAAGCTGCGCGCCCTCACCCGCGATGCCGCTCACCATGGCCATGCCGCCGAGGGAAACGAAGCGCTGGCCGCCGGCCTGCGGCGACTCGGCGAAGGCGACGTAGGGGGGCTGGCCGCCGCCGCCGATGATCGGCACCAGGCTGGCGCCCTGGACGCCGGCCGGCACGGGTTGCCCGGCGAGCTCGAGGATGGTGGGCATGAGGTCCACGACCTCGACGATCTTGGACACCGCCTGCGCGTTGGCGCCGCCGGGAGAGCGAATGAACACCGGCACCCGGGTGACCGCCGGGTACAGCGACTCGCCGAAGAGCTCGCCGTGCTCCTGCAGGGCGAAGCCGTTGCTGCCGAGCACCACGAGGGTGGCGCGCCGGTCGAGCCCGAGCTCGCGCAGCAGCTCCACGAAGCCCGCCAGCTGCGCGTCGATCACCTGCACCCGCGCCGCGTACCAGGTCCGAGCCCACTCGAGGTCGGCCTCGTCGAAGGCGAGGGGATCATCGCCGCTGCGCGAGGCGAGCACCTCCTGGAGGCGCTGCTCCATGCCCTCGGGCCGGCCGCTGCCCTGAAGCAACGCGCTCACCTGCTCGAGACCGGCATGCGACCAGCCGGCGAACACCATCAGGAAGTTCCCGTCCGCGTTGTCGCGGAGCCACCGGCGCGCACTGTCACCCGGGGTCGGCTCGATCCGGTAGGCATCGAAGCCCTGGGCGAGGCCGTAGTCGCTGCTCGCCGCCGAGCCCTCGACGAAGGCGGCGGTGGCGAAGCCCGCGCCGCCGAGCGACTCGGCGAGCGTCACCGCCTCGTCCGCCAGATAATCGCCGGGCGCCCGCAGGCCGTTGCTCGTCGGGTAGAGGCCGCTGAACAGGGTCGCCAGCGACGGGGCCGCCTGCGGCGCCTGGGCGAACGCCCACTCGAAGCGCACGGACTCGGCGGCCAGGGCGTCGAAGGCCGGCGTCGCCGCCGGGGCCCCGTAGCAGCCGAGCGCGTCCGCGCGCAGCCCGTCGACGGCGATCACGATCACCGGACCCGGGCCGGTCGCGGCGGCGCCCGGGGCTTCGCCACCGTCCCCGCAGGACATCAGGATCACGAGCCCGAGAAAGCTGGCCGCCAGGGCAACCGTCAGGTTGCGATAGGTCTTCTGTTTCATATCCGAAACGCCCTCCCCGCAATCGACAAGTCTACCACGCGGCGAGACACGCCCACCGCCCACCCGAGGTTGAACCACCAAGACACGAAGGCACCTAGGCACTCACGAAGAGAATCCCTGGTGTTGATCTTGGTGTCTTGATGCCTTTGTGGTTGCGATGGTTCGCGCTGATGACTCGAAAGGCGACCGAGTCCGGCCCCTGGTCGATCCGCTGATGGTCATACCGCGGGCGCGACGCCTGCCCGCCGCCCCGGTCGCTGGGTGCTGTCCCTGCCGCCGCCACTGCCACTGTGGCTGCCGTCTGACCCTGCAGCTGTCATTGCCATCTGCCGCTGTCACCGAACCTGAGTCCGGGCACGGCGACGGAGACGGGCACGGGCCCGGTGAATGCGCTACCATACGGCCTCGCCCCCGCTGGGGCCTGAAGACAAGCACACACGGAGAGTGATCCATGCGCCGAACCCCGATCCTCGCACTGATACTGATCATCACCGCGACCCTGTCCGGTTGCGCCCAGAAAGAACCACCGAAGCCGCCGCTACCCAACGGCCTCCTGCTGAGCCTCGCGGTGCTCGAGAGCGGGCCGTCCGGACCGGTGCCGCAGCCGGCCCAGCTCGGCATTCTCACCCACGACGGCGAGGCCTGGAGCTACCGCGCCCTGAGCGACCCCGACAGCAATGTCTTCCACAAGGCCATGGTCTTCGCGCCGAGCGGAGGGCAGCCCGCCATCCTCACGGCGGGCGGCACGCGGGCGATGGTCAAGCTGTGGGCGGCCGACGGGTCCTCCCGCACGCTGTGGGAGCAGGACTTCGGCGGCAAGTTCAGCCGCATGCGCGACCTCGAAACGGCGGACATCAATGGGGACGGCCACACCGACATCGCCGTCGCGACCCACGACCAGGGGGTCGTGGCGGTGCTGTACGGCGACGGCGCCGGCGGCTTCGAGCCCACCCAGCTCGACGCCGAGCCCAACACCTTCGTCCACGAGGTGGAGGTGGGCGACCTCGACGCCGACGGTGTGCTCGAGGTCTACGCCACCCCGAGCCTGCCCAACAAGCTCGACGGCACCCCGCAGCCGGGCTTCGTCACCCGCTACGTTCCGGCCGCGGGCGAGGGCCGGGTCGTGGTGGCCGACCTCGGCGACCGCCACGCCAAGGAGATCCTGGTCGAGGACGTCGACGGCGACGGTACCGACGAGCTGTACGTGTCGGTGGAGGCGGTGGCCGGCGGCCGGGTGCAGATCCTGCGCTACGACGCCGACACCGACCCCGCCGAAGGTCTCCTGATCGCCACCCTCGACGACACCCTGACCCGCTTCCTCACCGCCGGCGACGTGAACGGCGACGGCGTCAAGGAGATGGTGGCGGCGGCCAGCAAGAGCGGCCTCTGGCTGCTGCGGCCGGGCGACGACCCCCGCGCCGAGTGGTCGATCGAGTCCATCGACCGCAACTCGGGCGGCTTCGAGCACGCGGCCATTCTCACCGACCTCGACGGCGACGGCATGGACGAGCTCTACGTGGCCAACGACGACGATGGCGAGATCAACCGCTACGTGTGGGTCGACGGTGTGCCGCAGCGCGAGCTGCTCTACACCCACCCCGAGGGGCTGTCGGGGTTCACGTGGAACATCATGCCGTGTCCGATTTCACTCATCCCTGCGGGCTGAGCGAAATCGGAATTCTCAATTCTTAATTCTCAATTTTGAATTCCGCCCGACCACCCCACCGGAATTCGGGGGTGCGGGTGTGAATTGAGAATTAAGAATTGAGAATTGAGAATTCAGTCGTTGCTCTCGCCCAGGGTGACGGTGATCGCGAACCTCTCGCCCTCGGGCGGTTCGCCGTCGCGGAGCTCGAGTCCGCCCTCGACGACGTTGGCGGCGCGGAGGATGTCGTCGAGCACCGGCTGC
>CAZMED010000375.1:0-3289 GCA_964565045.1 uncultured Thermoanaerobaculia bacterium | reverse complement strand
GAGAAGGACCGCCGCGACCGCTACCAGACCGCGCGGGACGTGTACAACGAGCTGCGTGCCTTGAAGCGGGAGACATCGGGGCACTCACTCCCATCAGTGCAGAGCCGGCCGCGCGCCGTCCCGGTGCAGCGAGGCAGCAATCGGGCCATCGCCGTGGCGCAGTTTCGCGCTCCATCGAAGAGCGAGGAGCTCACGGCCCTCGCCGAGGGCCTGGCGGAGGACATCGCGGCCGGGCTCGCGCGCTTCCCCTATCTCACGATCCTCGAGGGCGCCGGGCTCGGGTCGAGTGACAGCTCGACGTCGGCTGCCGCCGGTCTCGGCGCGAGGTACGTGCTGCGCGGCGGGCTGCGAAGCGCCGGATCCGAGCTGCGCCTCAGCGTGCAGCTCGTGGAGGTCGAGACCGGCGCCCACGTCTGGTCGGAGACCTACGACCGCCGGCTCGACGACGTCGGCGTTTTCGAGCTGCAGGATGACCTGACCGATCGCATCGTCGCCACAGTCGGAGATTACTCGGGTGTCATCCCCCGCCTGGTGGTGAACGAGCTTCGCGCCATGGACGACGATGACATGACGGTCGACGATTGGATCATGCGCGCGGTCTGCTACGTGCAGGTCATCCACCCGCCCGAGGAGCACGCCGCGATCCGCGATGGGCTCGAGAAGATGGTCGAACTGCATCCGGACAATGCCGAGGCCCACGCGTGGCTCGCGAACACCTACGTCAACGAGTTCGCCTTCGGGTTCAATCCTCTGGAGGATCCGATCGGGCGCTCGCTGCAGACCGCGCAGCGGGCCGTCGATCTCGATCCGACCACCCAGGCGGGCTGGCTCAACCTGGCTGGAGGCCACTTCTTCCTCGGCGACCTGGCGGCGTTCGAAGCCGCAGCCACCAGGGCGATCACGCTGAACCCGAGGAACTCCTACGCGATCGCATACATGGGACTGTGCTTCGGGAACTCGGGGCAACGGGAGCGTGGAGCAGAACTTGGAACTAGGGCCTGTGCCCTCAACCCGCACCATCCCGAGTGGTACCCGTTCGTCAATTTCTATCACCTCTACGCGCGCGAAGAGTACGAGGCTGCCTGTTCGGTGATCAAGCGGATCAACTGGCCGAAGTTTCCGTACACCCATATCAACTTCGCCGCGGCGTGTGGGCAGCTCGGCCGGCCGGAGGAGGCTCGCACCTCCATCAAAACGCTGCGCGACACCTTCGGCTTCGACCTCGAGGGCGTGCGCGCGGAGTTCGTCAGGTGGGGCCACACCGAGGACTTCATCGAACACATTCTGGATGGGCTGCGCAAGGCGGGAATGGACGATGGTGCGGGTTCGCCGCAGTCGTCCGTTGTCAACAAGCCGTCGCAGTCCAAGGCGGTTCGGCCCAACGCAAGCGGCGATTTCGATCAGAAGTCCATCGTCGTGCTGCCCTTCATCAACATGAGCGAGGATTCCTCCAACGAGTTCTTCTCGGACGGCGTGACCGAAGAGATCCTGACCAGCCTCTCCAGGATCGACGGCCTGCGCGTGATCTCGCGCACCTCGGCCATGACCTACAAGAACACGTCGAAATCGATCCGCGAAATCGCCGCGGAGCTCGAGGTTGGCACGGTGCTCGAGGGGTCGGTGCGTCGCGCCGGGAACCGGGTCCGGGTGACGGCGCAGCTCATCGAGGCGGCCTCCGACAGGCACCTGTGGAGCGAGAGCTACGACCGCGACCTCGAGGACATCTTCGAGGTCCAGAGCAATGTCGCGGTCCAGATCGCCCAGTCTCTCCAGACCGAGCTCGCCAGCGACGTCGTGGCGCAGATCCAGAAGCGGCCAACCGACAGCATGGAAGCCTACGACCTCTACCTCAAGGGACGGCAGGGGGTGCGGACGCTGGTGGCGCCGGAGGTCGCTCGTGGCATCGAACAGCTCGAGCAGGCCATCGCTCTCGACCCGGATTTCGCTGCCGCCTGGGCGCACCTCTCCCTGGGGCATCTGTTCTCCGCCTATTGGGGTGCCGCCCGCGGTCGTGACGACTACGACGAGGCCCGCAGGGCAGCCGACCGAGCGCTCGAGCTCGATCCTTCAAGTGCCCTGGCGCGGGTCGGTCGGGCAGGGGTCCGCTCCCACCTCGACCTCGATTGGGACGGCGCCGTCGCCGACCTCCGCGAGGCGATCGAGATCGATCCGACCGAGATCGACGCCTACTTCTGGTTGGGCGTGACCCTCTTCCTGATGGGGCGGTTCGACGAGTCCGTCGCGACGCACGAGATCGCGTACTCGATGGATCCGCACAGCCCGAACGTCATTTCGCAACTCGGGCTCGCCCTGTGTTTCGCGGGTCGTCAGGAAGAGGGCGAGCGCATGCTGCGCGACGGGATCGAGCAGCACCCCGTCTTTTTCGATCTGCCCAACTTCCTGGCCGTTGTCCTCAAGAGGCGGAATCTCTTTGACGAGGCTGCGCGATGGTACGACCGCACGAGCGAGCTCACCGGCCGGCACCCGGTTTTCGAAGCGATCCGCGCGTCGATCCTGAAACTGGCCGGCGAGGAAGGAGAGGCCAGAAGGGTCTTGGATCGGCTGGACGAAGACGATCCGCGGATGGACAGTGTCGTCCGCGCCATGCGTGCCATCGCCGATCGTGACATCGATGGAGCGGTCGAGTACTTCTCGGCCGCAGTCGATCAGCGCCTGCCGTTGGTGTTCTGGATCCGACCGGCGGTGCACGATAAAGAGTTCTCCGCGGACCACCCCGGAGTGCGGACCTTGTGGCGGCGACTGTGGCCCCAGGACCCTGCGTTCTCAAGAATCGAGAAACCACCCGAGACCGGGAGCAAAGCCGTGGCGGTCCTGCCGTTCACCGACATGAGCCCCGGCCGGGACCAGGAGTGGTTCTGCGAGGGCGTCGCCGAGGAGATCCTCAACGCTCTGGCGGCGATTCCGGACTTGCGGGTGGCGACGCGGACCGCCGCTTTCCGCTTCAAGGACCAGGACAGGGACATCGCCGCCATCGGTCAGACCCTCGGCGTCACCACCCTCCTCGAGGGGAGCGTGCGGACCGCGGGCGATCGACTGCGGGTCACGGCTCGTCTGGTCAACACCGACGACGGATTCCAGCTGTGGTCGGAGAAATTCGACCGCGAGATGGCCGACGTCTTCGAGATCCAGGATCAGATAGCGACCAGGGTCGTGGAGGCGCTCGAGATCAGCGTGTTGGGCTCCGCGGAGGTCGGCGGGTCCGACCGCCACAGCCCCGACATCGAGGCCTACCACCTCTACCTCAAGGGGCGCCACGCCCGGTACTCGA
>CAZMED010000374.1:0-3295 GCA_964565045.1 uncultured Thermoanaerobaculia bacterium | reverse complement strand
ATCATCGCCACCGCGATGGGCACCGAAGCCGTCGCGCACACGTACAGCGGCACGCCGATCGCCATCGCGACCAGGATCGGCAGCAGTCCGCCGCCGAGCACCCGCTCGAGCGCGGCCGGCTCGACGACAGCCGAGATCACGCCGGACAGCAGGATGCCGACCACGAGGGCCTTGCCGATGTCCCGCGGCAGGGTCACCAGCCCGTAGTGCAGGGCGTCAGACAGGCGCGACCCGCCGCGGACAGTCTGGCCGCCGCCGCCGGTGTCGTCACAGGACGAGCCCACGGCGGCGTCCGGGGAGCACCCGTCGCCGCAGCCCGCAGCCGCCCGCTCCAGCTCGCGCGCGGCGGTTTCCGGGGTCGCTTCGTCGCGATCCAGGGCGTGGACCAGACCGCCGCCGAAGAACCCGGTGAGCAGCGCCGCGAGCGGCCGGAAGACGGCCAGGAACGGGCCCAGCAGGGCATAGGTCACGGCGATGGAGTCGACGCCGGTCTGCGGCGTCGACAACAGGAAGGCGGTGGTCGCACCCTTCCCGGCGCCGTGCCGTCGCAGCGAGGCCGCGACCGGGATCACGCCGCACGAGCACAGGGGCAGCGGCACGCCGAACAGCGAGGCCTTGAAGATCTGGCCGAGGCGGCTGCCGCCGAGGTGGCGCTCGACCCACTCGGGCGAGATGAAGACCGAGAGCAGCCCGGCGACGACGAAGCCGAGCAGCAGGTAGGGCGCCATCTCGGCCAGCATCCACCACGAGGCGACCAGCATCTCGGAAGCGAGGGAAAGGACCGCGTCCATCACTTACTCAGCTTGTAGATCAGGTCCATGAGCTCGTCCTGGTGCTGGCGGCGCGCTTCGCCCTGCAGTCCTTCGGTGACGCAGGTCTCGATGTGGTGGCGGACGATGACCTTCCCGACCCCGCGCAGCGCCTCGTGGATTGCCGAGACCTGGGTCAGCACCTCGACGCAGCCGGTGCCGTTCTCGATCATCCGCCGCAGGCCGCGCACCTGGCCTTCGATGATGGCGAGGCGCCTGAGGGCGCTCTGGTGGACCTTCTCGTCGAGGGCGATCGTCGTCTCCATGCCGGCGAATATACCATACCCCCGTGGGGTATTTACATCGATTCACGCTCTCCCCGCTCATGATCGGAGGAAGCCCGGTATGATTCGGATTGGAAGCCACAGCGCCAAGCGAAAGGAGCACGCATCATGAGTGAACCCACCGCCCCGGTGAGCGTCGGCCAGCAGGTGCCCGACTTCGAGCTCACCGCCTACAACCCGGTCACGCACAACTTCGAAAAGGTCCACTTCGCCGACCTCAGGGCGGCCGGCAAATGGACGATCCTGTTCTTCTACCCCGCCGACTTCACCTTCGTTTGAGCGACCGAGTTCGCTGCTCTGGCAGAGCAGCAGGACCGGTTCGCGAAGATGGGCGCCGCGCTCATCACCGTCTCGACCGACACCGAGTTCGTGCACCTGGCCTGGAAGCGCGACGAGAAGGAGCTCGGCGAGGTGAAGTACCTGATGGGCGCCGACCCCACGGGCAAGGTGTCGCGGCTGTTCGGCGTGTATGACGAGTCGAGCGGCCTCGCGCTGCGCGGCACCTTCATCATCAGCCCCGACGGCACCCTCTTCAACTCCGAGGTCAACTTCTACAACATGGGCCGCAACATCGACGAGCTGATGCGCAAGTTCAAGGCCAACATCTACTTGGCGCGCAAGGCCAACGAGGGCTGCCCCTCGAAGTGGAGGGACGACGGCGACAAGACCCTCCGGCCCGGCCCCGAGATGGTCGGCCGCGTGCACGAGGCGCTGAACGAGTAGCGGAGCGATCGCTGACTTCCCGGCCCGGCATCCGCGTGGCGGAGGCCGGGCCTTTTTTCTTGCTCTTCCATTCGTGCCGCGGGCGCCCTGAAGGCGACCGCGGCACGAATGGAAAAGGGGAGTAAGATCGCGCACAACGCCCGCCGCCGAGGAGGTATCAATGCGGCAGCTCGCCATGTTGCTCGTCGTTTCGACAGCCGCGGCCCCGCTGTGCGCGATCGAACGACCCGTCCACACCTACTCGATCGTTGCCCGCGACGCGGCCAGCGGCCAGCTCGGCGTGGCCGTGCAGTCGCACTGGTTCTCGGTCGGCTCCAGCGTCACCTGGGCGGAGGCCGGGGTCGGCGCCGTCGCCACCCAGAGCTTCATCGACCCCGCCTACGGTCCGCGCGGCCTGGAGCTCATGAAGAGCGGCCTGTCGGCGCAGCAGGCGCTGGCAGCCCTGCTGCTCGTGGACGAGGGCCGCGACGTGCGCCAGGTCGCATTCGTCGATGCTCAGGGGCGGGTCGCCGCCCACACCGGCGCGAAGTGCATCGAGGCGGCCGGCCACCACGTCGGCGACGGCTACAGCGTGCAGGCCAACATGATGCTGAACGACCTGGTGGTGCCGGCCATGACCGCGGCCTACGAGTCAGCCGAGGGCGACCTCGCCGATCGGCTCATGGCGGCCCTCGAGGCGGCCCAGGCCGCCGGCGGCGACATCCGCGGCAGGCAATCGGCGGCGATGCTCATCGTCAAGGGAGAGTCCACCGGGCAACCGTGGGCCGATCGCGTCCTCGAGCTGCGCATCGAGGACCACGCCGAGCCCATCGTCGAGCTCCGGCGGCTGCTCCAGGTTCACCGCGCCTACGAGCACATGAATGCCGGCGACGTCGCCGTCGAGCACGGCGACCTCGACCTCGCCATGGCCGAGTACGGCCGCGCCGCCGAGCTGCTGCCCGGCAACCTCGAGGTGCAGTACTGGGCCGCCGTCACCCTCGCCACCAGCGGCCGGCTCGAAGAGGCCCTGCCCACTTTCCGCCAGATCTTCGCCGCCGACCCCAACTGGGTCGAGCTCACCAGACGGCTCGTCAAGCCGGGCATCATCCCCGACACGCCGGAGGGCCGGGCCCTGGTGGAGGCGATGACCGCTGCGGCGGACTGACGAGCTTTCAACCCCGCGATTCGAGGGTCGGAGGGTCGGTCCTCGAGGTTGACAAGGTGCCGTCCCTGGACCAAGGTGTCTTGGAGCCTGTCGGAGAGCCTCGGTCATGCACCAGCCCGGAGCCGTCCCCGTCTGTCGAAGGGAGCGCATGTCGCCCCTTCGCCAGGCCGACGGCGACAGCCTCCTTCCGCCCCTGCGATCGTTCATGATCTCAGCGGCCGCCGCAACGTGCATCGTGCTCTTGGCTGCCGCCGGACGTTCTGCGAGCTTGAATGCGAGCACCGACAGCGTCCTCGTGCTCTACTCGAACGGGCAGCTGTTCCCGGGCAACGTCG
>CAZMED010000373.1:0-3296 GCA_964565045.1 uncultured Thermoanaerobaculia bacterium | reverse complement strand
CTGAGGAACAGCGGCGTTTTGCGGGCGTGCTTCGCACGCTGGTGGATGACGCGGACGTGCACGTCGTGGTCGCCATGCGGGATGATTTTCTGTACAGGTGCCAGGGGCTGGAGCCGCTGCAGCCTGTATTCGATGGCTTGCTGCCGCTGGAGCAGCCGGACTCGGAATCGCTGTGCCGCGCGCTGGTGGAGCCGGCGCGGCGGCGGGGGTACGCGTTCGAGGACGATGAGCTGCCGCGAGAGATGGTGGCGGAGGTCGAGGGCGAGCGAGGCGCGTTGCCGATGCTCGCTTTTGCGGTTGCGCGGCTGTGGGAGAAGCGGGACCGCGAGCGGCGGCTGCTGACGCGAACGGCGTACATCGAGACCGGTAAGGTGGGCGGGGCGCTGGCGAAGCACGCCGAGGCGACGCTCACGGCGATCGGTGACGAGAGGCTCGCCATCGTCCGCGAGTTCTTCCGCAACCTCGTCACCGCCGAAGGAACCAGGGCAGTTCGAGAATGGAATGAACTTCTCTCCGTTTTTTGCGATTCGTCCGACGAATCGCAAGCGGTTCTTCGATCGTTGATCGACGCCCGCCTGCTCACGTCGTACGAGGTGCGCGAGGACGACCGGGAACCCACCCGCCGCGTCGAGATCATCCACGAGTCCCTCCTCGCAAACTGGCCCCGCCTGGTGCGATGGCAGACCCAGGACCAGGAGGGTGCACAGCTTCGCGACGAGCTGCGACAGAGCGCGAAAGCCTGGGACGAGCACGGGCGCCACGAAGATCGGCTGTGGACCGGCACCGCCTTCCGGGAGTACGAGCTGTGGCGGGAGCGTTACCCGGGCGGTTTGACCGAAGCCGAGGAAGCCTTCGCATCGGCGATGACATCCCTTGCCACCCGTCGCAGGCGCCGGCGCCGCATCGCAGCCGCGACGGCTTTCGCCTTATTGCTCGTTGTCCTCGCGGTCGTCGGCACGCTGTGGCAGCGCAGCGTGCGGGAAACCCTCCGCGCCGAGGCCGCCAAGCTCCTGGCTCTCGGCGAGGTCGAAATCGAGACCTACCCGACCGCGGCACTCGCGTGGGCGACCGCGAGTCTGGAGCTCGCGGATTCGGCGGAGGGGCGCAAGCTCGCCCTGCGGGCCCTTCACCGCGGGCCTCCCCTGAGGGTGTTCGAGGGCCCAGATAGCCAGCGAGCTCGATTGAGTAGACCCACTTTCAGCCCCAACGGCGAGTGGCTTGCCTACCCGGGTCCTCAAACCGCGCTGTGGCGCCACGATGGCGGCGAGCCGATCGTTCTCGAGGCCGAGTCAGGACTTGTCGCATTCGCCGGTAACGACGTCCTGGTGACGTATCACAAGAGCGATCACGAGGGCGAGATGACGTGGTGGTCGATTCCCGAGGGAGGTGAGCGCCGTCGAGTCAAAGACGACTGTAAATACCTGCGAACCGGCAGCAGGGGCTTCGCCTGTTACTCGACTGTCGACCAGGGCCACGCGATCAGACTGCTGCCGTTCGAGGAGGGCGCCTCGTCATACGGGGGTGTGATGGACCCATGGTGGTGGCCTTCCGATTCCATAGATGAAAGCGGAAGATGGCTCGCCTACACAAGGGGCAACGGAATGTTGTTGCGCTCTCTTGAGGATTGGGGCCGCCCTCCCCGGGTGATCGGTGAGTTGCCCGATGGCCCATCCGTGGCGGCGATTCAGCCCGGCGCCGAGAATATCGCCACCTGGGACTCATCGGGGGACGTGCTCCTCCGGCCGACCTCCAAAGGCTCGAACAGGGCGATCTCACTCAGTTCGGAGGGTGTCGGCGACCCCGTAATCCAACTCGAATTCGACTCACTCGGAAGAAGGCTTGCAGCGCACGGGTACCTCGACGGCCAACCGACCGTCTGGCTGTGGGACCTGACCGCACCTCGGCAAGCTTCCCCCCTGGGATTCCGCCGATCGGAAAAGGGTTATGCAAACTTCGACACAATGGCTTTCCACCCCAGCGGAGAGTGGCTTGTCGCCTCGAATTTCGGGAGTGTCGGTTTTTGGCCCGTGAACCGGGAGTTCCCACGGGTCCTCCAGACCGGTGGACGAGTGTTCGACGTGAAATTCACCCCCGACGGATCGCGGCTGGTAACAGTGACGAACGAAGGACCTGGGAACTCGCCCGGACAAGTTCGGGTGTGGCCGCTCGAAGGGCAGAACGGCGGCGACTCGACGGTGCTGCTCGAACGCGTTCCGAATTTACTCTACAATGCCCTGCTCGCGGTGGACCCGTCGGGCACACAGGTCGCGGTCTCGACGCAGAGCGGGGAAGTACTGGTCTTGCCCCTTTCAGGGGGGGGCGAACGGTCTCTGGAAGGTTACGTGCCCAGGGTTCTCTGGCCGTCTCGCCTGGCCTTCAGCCCCGATGGCAACCTGCTGGCCGCCGCACCGAATATGAAAAGGGCGACGGACAAATCGGAACAGATGCCGCGGGAGGATATGGTCATCCGCGTCTGGGATCTCGATTCCGGGGCGAGTCGCACACTCGGCCAGGACATTGACCAGACCACGTATCTGGGCTTTGTCGAAGACCGCCGTCTCCTCTGGGTCGGCCGCCACGTCGACGCTGATGAAGTTGTCGAGAAGATCTTCGATCTCGAGGATGGCACCATCCACGTTCTGGCGGAAGAAGGCTGGGAGTGGCACAGAGTGATCGGTCAAGAGCGGAAGTCTCAACTCACCTGGAAGAGCAAGGGGTCGGATTTCGAGTCTGGACTCGAGCTCTTCTTCACGAACCTCGAAACCGGAGAGGCCCGACAGATCGTCTCCCACGGAGACCAGCCCTATCCCTTGGCCATGGACCTGGATCCCTCGGAGAGATGGCTCGCCACCGGCGGATTTGAGGACGGTCTGGTCCGTGTGGGTTCGGTCTCGGGCGAGGGGCCGCATCTGCTCTTCGGGCACGATGTCCATGTGACGGCGGTCGACTTCTCGCCCGACGGCCGCTGGATCGCCTCCTCGAGCTATGACAAGACAGTGCGCCTCTGGCCCATGCCCGACATGTCGAAGCCCCCGCTCCACGTGCTGCCGCACGAGGAGCTGATCGCGAAGCTCAAGACCCTCACCAACCTCCGCGCCGTTCGCGATGACGAATCTTCGACCGGCTGGAAGATCGAGGTCGGCCCCTTCCCCGGCTGGGCCGAGGTGCCGGAGTGGTGATGCCGCAGCCTAGTCCAGCTCGGCAAGGCCCCGATCGGGCCGCACCCCCCGCAGGAACTCATCGCCCGGCACGCAGAGCACACCGTCCACCAGCAGGCGTTCCGGGCCCCGGTAGAC
>CAZMED010000372.1:0-3302 GCA_964565045.1 uncultured Thermoanaerobaculia bacterium | reverse complement strand
CGCTTGTGGCGGCAGGCGTCCCGCCTGCCGGGCGGGGGGCGGGCCGCTGGGGGACCCGAATCCCGAAAAGGGATCTTCAGAAGGGATGCAGAGAGCCGCGACGCCCGCAGGGCGTCATCATCTCAAAACTCAAAACTCGAAACTGGTCTGTCGGCTACTGCCCGGCGGGCGCGTCGACGAAGTCGTCGGGGTCGAAGTCTTTGTCCTCCGGCACCTTGGCCATGGTCTGGCGGATCAATTCCTGGTGCCGTGCCTCCTCGTCGCGCAGCTCGACGAAGAGCTCCTTGACCTCGGCGTCGGTCACTTGGGGCAGGGCGCCGTCGTAGAACTCGTAGGCCTTGACCTCGGCCTCCATGGCGACGTCGAGGGCCGCCCGCACCGACATGAAGGCGCGCGCGGCGTCGAACTCGGGGGCCTCGATGTCGTACAGCATGGAGGTGTCGGCGGTGCTCGGCTCGTCGCCGAACAGGCTCTTGCGCTTGGCGGCCAGGCGCTGGGCGTGCTTGATCTCGTTGGCGGCCATGAAGCGGAAGAACCCGGCGGCATCCTGGGTTCGGTGCGCGTCCATCTGGGCGGCGAAGTCGTCGTAGCGCTCCTTGGCCTCCTCCTCGATGGCTACGGCAAGGTCGAGGGTGTCGCGGAGTGAGAGCGAGCTGAAATCGATGTCGTGGCTCATGGTCATCCTCCCGCGCCGTGGGGGCGCGTCATGGTCCGAAGACTGTGCCTCCGACGTGCTTTCTTGTCAAGCAGCCCGCTCGGCCAGGTTCACGCCGAGACAATAACGTTGAACGTTGGAACGTTGAACGTTCGAACGTTGGGAGTCAAGGTGCCGGCGTCGATGAACGAGCCACCCTACCGATCGGGATACCGGCGTCGCTCCCAGAGCGCGCCGACCGCAAAGCCGACGAGCATCAGCCCGATCAGCGCTCCCGTGTGCCACACCAGCACGTGGCGCAGGTCGGACATGGGGCAGATGACGTGGTTGAGGGCGTCGGCCACGACGGCGACGCCCGCGCCACCGAGCAGGCCCGCGACCGAAGGTCGCAGCGGCAGGGCGCGGAACACGAGCCACAGGGTCACGGCCAGCGCGGGCAGGGCGAGCGCCAGATCATACCTGGCACAGCCGAGGCCGGCGCCCAACCCGCGGCCGGTCACGTAGGGCACGCCGGGGCTGTGCACCCAGGTGGCGACGCCGACCAGGACCTGCATCAGCACCCCGGCACCGATCGCGACCGTGATCGTCCGTGCCGGCACCCCGAGGCCGGGCACGGCCTCGCGCAGTGCGAGGCCGATCAGCGCCACCCCCACTCCGAGCTGGAGGGCGGTGCAGCCCCAGCTCAGCCAGATCGGGATCTCACCCATGTCGGATCGGAGCGTGAGCTTGAGGGCGGCGAGGACGAGCCCGATGCCGACCGCCGCCGCCGCGGCGGCGAGCAGGGTGCGCGCCCACACCGGTGACAGGGGCCTGACCGGCTGCAGATCGTCCTCGACGGCGCGGCGCAGGGCGGCCGGGACGGACGGTGTGCTCATGGGCCTCCTCCATGCTCGGCCGCGACGTTCTCACGCAGGACCTTCAGCGCGCGGTGGGCCCGCACCTTGGCCGTGCCGGCGGCGATGCCGAGGATGTGGCCGATCTCCTTGAAGCTGAGACCAAGCATGTGGTGCATCATCAGCACCTCCCGGGACGGCTGCGGGAGGTCCGCCAGGGCGCGGCGCAGGGTGACGGCGTCGGCCAGCTTCTCGACCTCGGGCGGGATCGGCACCTCGGGCAGCTCATCGTCGGCGATCCTCTCCTTGCGGCGTCGTCCGGACCGCAGGTGCATGAGCGCGACGTGCCGCGAGATGGCGTAGACCCAGGGCCGGATCGGCCTCGGCGGCGTGTAGGTGTGGCGCGCGCGGTGGATCTGCAGGAAGGTGTTCTGCAGGAGATCTTCGGCGGTCGAGCTGTCGCGGACGAAGGTCCACAGATAACGGAGAAGAGGCTGCCGCAGTGCGGCATAAAGCGCCTCGAAATCATCCAGATTGCCCTTCTGGTAGCCGATCATGAGCGCGATCAGGCGCTCTTCCTCAGCGTTGCGGCCAACTACCATCTCAGGCTATGCCCCTCGTCCGGAGGATGTTACGTAACGATCGCTGCGGTGCGCAGTATAGCCTCTCCGGGTGGCCCGCATGATGCATCGAGGTTAGGATGCTGCGCGTGGCGAGCGAAGCACTCCTCAGGTGGTTCCGGCTGCAGGCGCGTGACCTGCCGTGGCGGGGCGCTGGACGGAGCCCCTACCGGGTGCTGGTGAGCGAGTTCATGCTCCAGCAGACCCAGGTGGACCGGGTCGCACCGCGTTTCGAACGATTCGTTCGGCGATTCCCGACCCTCGGCGACCTCGCCGCGGCCGCCGAGGACGATGTGGTCGAGGAGTGGTCCGGGCTCGGCTACTACCGGCGCGCCCGGCTCCTGCACCGGCTGGCGCGCGCCGTCGCCGATGCGGGCGGCGAGCTGCCCGCATCCTCCGCCGAGCTGGAAAAGCTTCCGGGAGTCGGCCCCTACACCGCGGCGGCGGTGGCGTCGCTCGCCTCGGGCGAGGCGGTGCCGGTGCTCGACGGCAACGTGATGCGGGTCGGCGCGCGGGTGCTGGCGATGTCCGGAGACCCACGTGCGGCGGCCGGGAGGCGACGGCTCGAAGCATGGGTCCGCGGGCTCCTCGCGGAGGCGCCTGCGGGCGAGATCAACGAGGCCCTGATGGAGCTCGGCGCCACACTCTGCACGCCGCTCGACCCGGCCTGCGGGCGCTGTCCCCTGGCTCCAGTCTGCGCCGCCCGCGCCGAGGGCCGGCCCCTGGCCTACCCGCCGCCGCGGCGCCGGCGCGGCGCCGTCGGTCTGCGTTGGGCCGCCGCCTGCGCGGTCGCCCCCGATGGACGGTGGCTCCTGTGCCGGATCGACGAGGGGCCGATCCTGCGCGGGCTGTGGCTGCCGCCGCTGGCCGAGCTCGAAGAGGGAGCCGACCCGTTGCTCGAGGCTCGGCGCGTGCTGGCGGGAGTCGCGGCGGATGCCGCGATGCTCGCCCCGGCCGTGCGCCACAGCATCACCCACCGCCGGATCGAGGTCGTGCCGGCGCGGTTCGAGGTCTCCGAGGCCGTGCTGCGAAACGACGCCTGGCGCTGGGCCGACCCCTCCTCTCCAGGCCTTCCCACCTCCGCCCTGCTGGCGAAGCTCGTATCAGCAGTGGCGTCCCTCGCCCGCGACGCCTGAAGGCGCTCCAGCCACCACAGCGTGGCATGCAAGAGCTCCGGCGCGCAGTGCGGGCGGG
>CAZMED010000371.1:0-3314 GCA_964565045.1 uncultured Thermoanaerobaculia bacterium | reverse complement strand
GGGGTGTCGAGGAAGGTCTCGATCTCGGCGAAGGCGACGATCTCGTCGAGCTTGCGGTCGATCTCGGCGCGGCGCATGCCGAGGATGGCGCCGTTGAGGTAGATGTTCTCGCGGCCGGTGAGCTCGGGGTGGAAGCCGGTGCCCACCTCGAGCAGGGAGCCGACGCGGCCGTAGATGTCGGCCGAGCCCTCGGTGGGCTCGGTGATGCGGGAGAGGATCTTGAGCAGGGTCGACTTGCCGGCGCCGTTGCGGCCGATGATGCCCACCACCTCGCCGCGCTTGACCTCGAAGCTGACGTCCTTGAGGGCCCAGATGGTGCGGTCGAGGTCGGCGGCCGAGCCCTGGCCGCGGAGCAGGCGGCCCATGCGGCGGAAGGGCGCGGCGAAGGCGTCGGTCAGGGTCTCGCGGAAGGTGCTGTAGCGCGCCTGGGGCCCGCCGATGCGGTACATCTTGCCCAGGTTCTCGACGCGGATGGCGACGTCAGACGACATCGGCGAAGCTCTTTTCCATGCGGCGGAAGTAGTAGGCGCCCGAGACCAGCAGGGCGAGGGCGGCGACGGTGGAGACCAGGATCATGGCGCCGGGCCGGGTCTCGGTGCCGAGCAGGGCCCAGCGGAAGCCCTCCACCACCCCGGCCATGGGGTTGAGGCCGTAGACGGTGCGCCAGGGCTCGGGCAGCAGGCTCGAGGGGTAGGCGATGGGCGTGGCGAAGAGCCAGAACTGGGTGAGGAAGGGCACGGTGTAGCGGACGTCGCGGAACTGGACGTTGAGGGCCGAGAGCCAGAGGCTGACGCCGAGGGCGGTGACGAGGGCGAGCAGGAGCAGCAGCGGCAGCCAGAGGAGGTTGAGGGTGGGATAGATGCCGTAGAAGAGCATCATGCCCAGCAGCACCAGGAAGGCGAGGGCGAAGTCCACCACGCCCGAGAGCACGCTGGCGATGGGGATCACCAGGCGCGGGAAGTAGACCTTCTTGATGAGGTTCTGGCTGCCCACCAGGGAGTTGGCGCCCTGGCCGAGGCCGGTGGCGAAGAAGGTCCAGGGCACCAGGGCGGCGAAGCTGAAGATGGGGTACGGCAGGCCCTCGGAGGGGATCCTGCCGAGCTTGCCGAAGAAGAGGCTGAAGACCACCATGGTCATGAAGGGCTGGAGGATGGCCCAGGCGGCGCCGAGCACGGTCTGCTTGTAGCGCACCTTGACGTCGCGCCAGACCAGGAAGTAGAGCAGCTCGCGGTACTCCCAGAGCTCGTCGAGCTTGAGCGAGACCCAGCCGCGGGAGGGGCGGATCTTCGTCACCTGAAGGGCGAGCGTTTCAGAAGCGGTGTCGAGGGATTCCAGATTCGGAGTGCTCATCGGCGGCTCTGGTTCAATTTTGAATTCTCAATTCTGAATTTTGAATTGCCGGACGGGTTCCGTTCCGGTCGGCAGCGACTGGAGGCATCCTGTCGGCCATTTCGCCACGCACCCGGCTGTTGAATTTCGAATTTCGAATTTCGAATTTCCACCCACCCGACCCAGGGATTCGGATTGGGGATTTCGGGTTTCCGCCCGGCCGCCCGGCAGGCGGGACGCCTGCCCCACAATCGGACCCGGCTGATGGGGCACGCCGCGCCGAGCTGACCATTTCGGAATGTACTCCGAAATAGTATGACCAATTCGGAATAGCGCCCTTTCAAGGTCGACATGAGATTCATCAGCAGCACGAGCGGAGGTGGGTGGCGGCAGGGGGTTCGCTGAGCTCATGATGCTGCGTTGACCCGGGTGAGGTGGTGGATGAGGTGGACGTCGCCGCGGGTGGCGGCTTCGCGGCGGAGGGCATCGGTGAATCCGGCTCGCGAGAACAGCGCGAAGTGCCGGCGCCGGACGGTGGAGGGCACGTCGACCGCCTGCGAAGCCTCCTCGAGGTGCTTCAGGATGTTGGTCCCCAGGGGACGGCTGCTCCACTTCACCTCGCCGAGGAGGACTTCGCGGCCACTCTCGGCCAGGGCCACGAGGTCGACCTCGGCCGTACGCGACCACCAGCGCCCCGCCCGTTGCCAGCGAACGGCATCGCCTTCATCGAGCAGCCCGCGGCTCACCGCCTCGCGGCAGATCTGCTCGTAGGTAGGGGCCGCGAACGCATCCAGGTCGGCTGCGGCCCGGCTCGCAGCTTCCGCGGAGCGACCGGTCTCGAGCAGGGAGCGCTGCGGCAGCACGTGGCGGAACCAGAATCGGACGAAGGGGTCGGAGATCACGTACAGGCCCTGCTTGCTCTTTTCCGGCCTCGTTTCGGTGGCCGGGACCTCGCGGATCACGAGGCCGAGCTGCTGCAGGACGGCGAGGTACTTGATGGCCGTCGGGCTCGCCAGGCCGGTGGCGTTGAGTATCTCGCCGAGCTTGTGCTTGCCGGCGGCGATGGCGGCCAGGATGCCGAAGTACACCCGCGGCTCGCGCAGCTCCTGGCGGAGCAGGAACTCGACCTCGTCCTGGAGCGGGGCGCCGGTCGCGAACACGGCTGCATCGAGGTTCTTCGCGAGGCTCTTGGTGTCATCGAAGAACAGCATGTAGTACGGCACGCCGCCGACAACCGACCACGCGCGTACCCGATCCTCGAACCCGTATCGCGGGAAGAAGCCGGCGGCATCGGTGAAGGTGAAAGGGATCAGCCGGAGCTGGCCGGTGCGGCGGCCGTACAGTGGGGCGCGTTCCGAGAGGACCTCGCGCTCCATCATGGCGACCGACGAGCCGCAGAGCACGATGAAGGCCCCGGACTCGGCGAGACGGGTGTCCCAGGCGCGCTGCAGGAGGCTCGGCAGCGCCGGATTGGCCTCTACGAGGTACGGGAACTCGTCGATGATGAGGGCGAACCGGTGCCGCAGGCGGGCGATCCACGTGAACACCTGCTCCCAGCTCTGGAAGCCTTGCTCGGCGAGTAAGGGCTCGTCGGCAGCCGCCGCCAGACCGCGCCCCAGCTCTCGCAGCTGCTGCGCTTCAGGGAGGCGGGTCGCCAGGTAGTGGAACGAGGGCCGGTCCTCTGAAAAGCGGCGGAGCAAGGCCGTCTTGCCGACGCGGCGCCGGCCGTACACCACGAGCAGCTGAGCCGCCGAATTGGCCCAGGCGCGTTCGAGGAACTCCAGCTCGGCGAGGCGGTTGATGAAAGCAGTCATGATCGTTGCAGTAATGAATATACTCTAGAGTATTATACTTGTGAGTATAGTTTTATGTCGAGCTTCTGGGCGGCGCCGTTGCGGGGTTGGGAGGTTGCATGGAGTTTTGAGTTTTGAGTTTTGAGTTTTGAGTTCCCACCCGCCCCCCCGATTCGGGTGAGGATCGGCCTG
>CAZMED010000370.1:0-3317 GCA_964565045.1 uncultured Thermoanaerobaculia bacterium | reverse complement strand
CCAAGGTCTACGGCGGCCTCAACTGGAACCCCGACCTCGTGTCGCCGCTGACCGAACCCGGCGTCGACGTCGCGGCCGGCGAGTACCTGCTGGCGGTGAACGGCCGCGAGCTGCTGCCGCCCGACAACCTCTACCGCCACTTCGAGAACACGGCCGGGAAGATCGTCGAGCTGACGGTGGGCCCCAACCCGTCCGTGGAAGGCTCGCGCACCGTCAAGGCGGTGCCGATCGAGAGCGAGGCCGCGCTGCGCAACCGCGACTGGGTGGAGGGCAACATCAGGAAGGTGGACGCCGCCACCGGCGGGCGCGTGGCGTACGTCTACCTGCCCAACACCACCAACCTCGGCCACACCTACTTCAAGCGCTACTTCTTCCCGCAGGTGCACAAGGACGCCATCATCCTCGACGAGCGCTTCAACGGCGGCGGCCAGATCGCCGACTACTACATCAACATCCTGCAGCGGCCCTATATCGCCCACTGGCACATGCGCTACGGCGCCGACCTCAAGACGCCGCAGGGGTCGATCCAGGGGCCGAAGGCGATGCTGATCGACGAGACCGCCGGCTCCGGCGGCGACCTGCTGCCCTACATGTTCCGCAAGTTCGGCCTCGGGAAGCTGATCGGCAAGGCCACCTGGGGCGGCCTCGTGGGCATGCTCGGCTACCCGGTGCTGATGGACGGCGGCTACGTCACCGCGCCCAACGTGGCGATCTACGACGAGGACGGCTGGGTGGTGGAGAACGTCGGCGTGCCGCCGGACCTCGAGGTCGAGCAGACGCCCGCCGAGGTCATCGCCGGCCGCGATCCCCAGCTGGAAAAGGCCATCGAGGTGGTCCTCGAGCAGCTCGAGGCGAACCCGCCCCCGTCCGTCGAGCGCCCGCCCTACCCGGTGAGGGTGTGGCAGAACTGACACCTCCGGCATTGAGTTCCGCCCCCGGGGGACCGCTCCCCGGGGGCTTTTTCATGAGCCGTATCCGACGATCGTCTGCGGGTTCAGCCCCTGCGGCCCGCGCTTGCCTTCCGGATCTCCTGAACCGGAGTCGCAGATTCAACGTATAGATACCGGTGGGACCGGTGTCCGGGCTCTCGGCGATCCGACAACGGCCTGAAGAATCAGACACAAGGAGAATCCATCATGAAGATTTCACAGCGTCAGGTGGGCGAGGTCACCATCCTCGAGCCCAGGGGAAAGATCACCATCGGAGCCGGCGACGTGGCGCTCCGCGAGGCCATCGAGGCGGCGGTACGGAACGGCGGCGCGAAGCTGCTCGTGGACCTGCAGAAGGTGTCCAAGATGGACTCCTCGGGGCTCGGCGAGCTCATCGCGGCGCACAACAGCGTCACCGAGGCAGGCGGCACGATCCGGCTGATGAACATGCCGCCGAAGCTCTACGGCGTGCTCGGTGCGACTCAGATCGTGTCAGTCTTCGACGTCTTCGACGACGAGCACGAGGCCGTCGCCTCGTTCCGTTAGCGGCGCAGACTCTCGAGCGCCGCCTCGAGGTGCGCCACCCGATGCTCGAGCTCGGCGACGCGCTGCGCGAGGCCGGGGACCGGCTCTGCCCGGTCCGCCGGCTCGAACGCGGCCGTCGGCGCCTCGGGTCGCCCGCCCACCAGGTGCGTCCAGCGCGCCTCCTTCTGACCCGGCTGTCTGGCGAGGTGGACGGCCAACGGATCGTCGCCGGCCGCGAGCCCGGCCAGGACCTCCTCGATCTCGGCAGTGGAGGTGAAGGGGTGCATGCGCTCGGTCCGCGCTCGGATCTCGCCCGCCGTCTGTGCTCCGCGAAGGAGCAGAACCGTCAGCACCGCCCGGGTCTGGGGCGAGAGATCCCACTTGCGGTCCAGGCTGTGCCGCCACTTCTCCGCCCGCGCGCCCTCCACAGGCCACACCAGCACCTCGGCGTGAAGGCGGTCCAGGGCGCCCTCGACGTCACCGGGGGACAGGTTCATCACCGGGTCGCGGTTGCTCTTCTGGTTGCACGCACCGAGCAGCGCGTTGACCGACAGCGGGTAGGCGTCGGGCGTCGTCTGCTCCTTCTCGAGCAGGCAGCCGAGCACCCGGATCTCCACGGCATCCAGCTCGCGCGGCAGTCGCATGCGGGCCTCCGGTCGTCGGGGCATTCTACCGCCACCCGCGCTCGCCCTCATCATCGGTGAATGATGCGTGCTAGGCTTCGGCTCCGCCGAGCCGTCGGCGGCCCGGGCGCTCGGCGCCCCGGTCGAAGGGAGACCTCGCATGCATCGCTGGATCTCATGTTTCGCGCTTGTGATCGCCGCGTCGGCGATCGCCGTCGCAGGGCGCGCGCAGGAGCCGCTCGATCTCGACAAGCTCGCGCTCGGGATGAAGCGCAACCAGGAGGAGCTGCGGCACTACGCCTGGCAGTCGATCACCACCTACCAGGTCAACGGCGTCCAACGCCGACAGACTGTCTCCCGGGTCGCCTATGACAGCCAGGGCATGCTGGTGAAGGTCCAGCAGAGCGGCACCGTCGCCAAGGAGAAGCTCCGCGGGCCCGACGGCAAGAAGCTCACGAAGGAGCAGATCGAGGCGGCGTACGAGTTCGCCCTCGACGTCCGCAGCCAGCTGACCGGCTACCTCGACCCGTTGTTGGCCGAGAAGGCGGTGCGGACCTCCGAGGTGACGGACGACGGCGAGGCGCTGCTGCTCCGTTCCACCGGCGTGGTCGCGGCCGGCGACGTCGTGGAGATCCGGCTCGACCGCGCGACCCACCGGCCCCTGAGCCTGGAGGCCGACAGCACCATCGGCGACGCGCCGGTGACGCTCGAGGTGCGCTTCGAGGCGGCCGACTTCGGTCCCTACTACCCGGTGGCGTCGGTCACCCGCAGCACCTGGAACGGGCTCGAGGTCAGCATCACCACCCAGGACTCGGATTACGTCAAGCAGTGAGTCAAGCGGCCGAGGGGCCTGCGCCCACGGCCGTTCGATTCCGATCCGGCGCGCCGGTGCGGATCCGTCCCGGCTCTTGACATCGATCAATGACGAGACCAGGACTCATCACCATCATAGTCCCTGACCGGCGCTGAACCTCCGCCGGCGGGGAGCCACCATGAGCGAGCTGATCGACAACCGCGCGCACCGGATTCGAACCCTGAAGGAGATCATCCAGAAGCTGCACCGCGGCACCCCGCCGGACGAGGTGCGGGCGACGCTGCGCGCCATGGTGCGCGAGACCAGCTCGTCGGAGATCGCGGCCATGGAGCAGGAGCTGATCGCCGGCGGCATGCCGGTCGAGGAGGTCAAGAGCATGTGCGACCTCCACAGCCAGGTGCTGCGGGAGGTGCTGGTGGAGCCGGT
>CAZMED010000369.1:0-3318 GCA_964565045.1 uncultured Thermoanaerobaculia bacterium | reverse complement strand
GCGCTTTCGAGCCACGGTGGCAGGCGCAGCCCCGATCCGAGCTCGTCGACGCTCTCGTCGGTGGCGAAGCCGGGGGTGTCGGTGGCCAGCTCGAAAAGCACCCCGCCCGGCTCCCTGTAGTAGACGGAGCGGAAGTACATCCGGTCCTTGACCTCGGTGGTCGGGTGGCCGGCGCTGAACAGCCGATTCTGCCACTCGGCCTGGGCTTCGTCGTCGGCGACGCGGAAGGCCACGTGGTGGACGGTACCGCCGGCCACGAGGCCGGGTGCTGCAGTCGGGTCCCCGAGCAGGTCCACGAAGGTGCCGGAACCGCCGTCGCCCGACTGGTAGCGGACGCGCAGGCCATCCTCGGCTACCTTCTGGAAGCCCATGGCGCCGACGAGCAGCAGCTGGGTCGCCGCGCTGTCGGCGTGCAGCAGGGTGATGCCGTCGAACCCGCGGATCGCGTGCCTGGCTGGCACCGACGATCCTCTCCACGGCGCGCGGCCGTCATTCGCCGCTGCGCTTGCCAGCAGCTCCAAGCGAAGACCGTCCGGATCGGCAAAGGCGAGACCGCGCACGCCGAAGCGCTCGATCTTGTCGGTTCGCACCAGCGACTCCTCGAGGTACTGCCGCCAGAAGTCGAGCGACTGCTCGGGCACTGCGAAGGCCGTGGCGGAGGTCTGGCCGGTGCCGACGACGCCGCGCCGGACGCCCGGCCACGGGAAGAAGGTCATGATCGTACCGGGGCTGCCGACGCCGTCCCCGTAGTACAGGTGATAGGTCTTCGGGTCGTCGAAGTTGACGGTCTTCTTGATGAGGCGCAGCCCCAGCAGGCCGGTGTAGAAGTCGACGTTGGCCTGCGGATCGCCGGCGATCGCCGTGACGTGGTGCAGTCCGAGAATCGGTGCGCTCATGTCAGATTCCTCTCTCCGCGCATCACGAATCGCTGTGACGATTCGGCGATCGCGGACCGTTTGAATCGTTCGACATCGAACGTTCTCCCCGGTTAACAGAGTCCGGCCGTCGATTATTGCGGCGACCGTGGGGAATTCGCGGCAGGGTTCGCGACCTCTCCGAGCGAGAGGTACCTGATGGTCGAGAGAACACCCGCGGACAACGACGGAACCCCGCAGCAGCGAAACCCGGAGGCCTTTCCCACCTTGACCGACGAGCAGATCCGCCTCATCGCAGAGGTGGGTGAGGCGCGTCACTTCGAGGACGGTGACGACGTGTGGACGATCGGTTTGCCGATGACCTCGTTCTTCGTGGTCGTGCGGGGTGCGGTCGAGGTGTTCCAGACCACCGGCACCGGCGAGGAGCACCGCGTGGTGCTGCACCAGGCCGGCGAGTTCACCGGCGACATCGACCTCCTGTCGTCGAGCGCGACCGTGGTCGGCGCCCGGGCGCACGGCCGGACGGAGACGATCGAGGTCGCGGCCGAGCGGCTGCGCAAGCTCGTTGTCGAGAACACCGAGCTCTCCGACATCATCCTCGCTGCGTTTCTCGCCCGCCGGCAGGAGCTGATCGCCTCCGGTCGCGGATCGTTGACCATTGTCGGCTCCCACTTCTCACCCGACACGTTCCGGATTCGCGAGTTTCTCGAGCGCAACTCGCGGCCCTTCGAGTGGATCGACCTCGAGAACGACTCGCGGGTCTCTCGCCTCCTCGAGGGCCTCGGCGTCAGCCCGGACGAGACACCCATCGTGATCGACTCGAGCGGCGTGGTGACCCGCAACCCGTCCATCGAGCAGATGGCGGAGTGCTTCGGGCTTTCCAGGGTCGACGACCGCCAGATCTACGACGTCGTCGTCGCGGGTGCCGGTCCAGCGGGGCTCGCGGCGGCCGTGTACGCGGCCTCGGAGGGACTCGATGTGCTGATCGTGGATGCCGTCGCGCCGGGCGGCCAGGCGAGCACGAGCTCGAAGATCGAGAACTACCTCGGATTCCCGACCGGCATCTCGGGCCGCGAGCTCGCGCAACGGGCGTTCGTGCAGGCCACCAAGTTCGGGGCCGAGATGGCAGCCCCGCGCGAGGTGGCCGGTCTCGACGTCGGTGCCCGCCCCTACACCGTCGACACCGGCGGCGGCAAGCTGGTGCGCGGCCGAACGGTCGTGATCGCGACGGGTGCCAGGTACAGAAAGCTGCCGCTCGCCAATGCCGTGGACTACGAGGGGCGCGGCCTCTACTTCGGCGCCACCTTCCTCGAGGCCCGGATGTGCAGCCGGCGGGAGGTGGTGATCGTCGGCGGAGGCAACTCGGCCGGCCAGGCCGCGGTGTTCTTGAGCCAGCATGCGAAGCATGTCCACATCGCCATTCGTTCGGGCTCGCTGGAGCACTCCATGTCGAAGTACCTGATCCACCGGATCGAGGCCTCGCCGCGGATCACTCTCCACCCGCACACCGAGATCACCGCGCTCTTCGGCGATCAGGCATTGGAGGGCATCGAGCTCACCGACAACCGCAGCCGGGAGTCGCGGCGGGTCGACATCCGCCACGCCTTCATCTTCATCGGCGCGGACCCGAACACCGGCTGGCTGCCGCCCGAGATCGTTCTCGACGCCAAGGGATTCGTCCGCACGGGGCGAGACCTGGATCCCGAGGAGCTCGGTCTGGAATCCTGGTTTCATGGGCGACAACCGTACCTGCTGGAGACCAGCGTGCCCGGGGTCTTCGCCGCGGGGGATGTGCGATCGGGTTCCACCAAGCGGGTGGCCTCGGCGGTCGGCGAGGGCTCGATCGCCGTCAGCTTCATCCACCAGGTCCTGGCGGAGTAGGTCGACTCGACGCCGGGCGACGCCTCGCCGCCGCCGATCGGGCCGGCCTGAAAGGGAAGGATGCCGAAACGCGCCGCCAGTCGCGCTTCCTCGGCCGGCACGGTACCGGATGAAGGGGCGGCTACTCGAGGCTGAGCAGGTACTCCGCGATCGCGCGCAGCTCGTCCTCGGGGAGCATGGCGAGGTTCATCTGGACGTCGGCCATGCCGCCGCTCGACAGCTTCTCGTAGCCCAGCGTCTCGCCGAACTGCAGCGCGAGCACGAGGTCCGACACGTCGGTGTAGCGCCCGCGGCCCTGGAGGTCGAGCAGGCCCGGCACCTGCCCCTCGTCCCCGCGTGGGTGCGGTCCGCCCGCGAAGGCCCGGCTCTCGTCGGGAATCATCAGAGCGTTGCGCGGCGTGTGGCACTCGCCGCAGTGGCCCGGGCCGTTCACGAGGTAGGCGCCGCGGTTCCAGGACTCGCTGCGTCCGGGATCGGGACGGAGCCCCGCCTCGCCGAGGGCAAGGAGCTTCCACAGCCCGACCGCGCGCCGCGCGAGGCCGGGCGCCGGCACCTCGGGTGC
>CAZMED010000368.1:0-3320 GCA_964565045.1 uncultured Thermoanaerobaculia bacterium | reverse complement strand
AAATCACGATCCGTGGCAGGCGGGGCGGCAAGGAGGTCGAGCTGGCGCTGTCCGGCCGGGTCCTCGAGTACCGCGGCGTCACGGGTGACGTGGTCGACCTGGAGCGCACCACGCCACCGCCCGCGATGCCCGAGCTCGCCGAGCCCCACACGGTGCAGCTCAGGCTGAGCCGCGCGCTGCCGCTGTGGGGTGACCGCGTCCGGCAGCTGGGGTTCGAGCTGCCGAAGCCGTACGGACTCGGCGTCGTGACGCACTTCCAGCGGCAGGACATGAGCATCGACGGCGTGACGGTCAACAACCTCGACGTCGGTGGGGGTGACGTCGCCTTCATCGATCCCCAGGGATCGGAAACCTCGAACAGCGCGCAGGCGCTGTCGGTGAGGGCGGACGTGTGGCTGCTGCCGTTTCTCAACCTCGATGTGGTGGCGGGCAAGGTCGAGACCGACTCGGACGTCACGCTGCGTTTGACGCCGCAGTTCCGGAGCCTCGTGCGCCTGCTGACCGGTGTGGAGCTGCGCGAGTACGAGACCCTGCCCGTGACGACCACGAGCACGATGCTCGGGGTCGGTCTGAGCACCGGGTTCCAGTACGAGAGCCTGTTCGGCGCCCTCTCGGCGCAGTGGGCGACCAGCATGGTCAACGAGACCGGATCAGAGCTCGACATCCTGGTGGCGACCTTCCTGGTCGGCTACGACTTCGGCGACATCGGACTGCGGCTTCAGACCGGTGCGCAGTACCAGGATTGGGACCAGTCGATCCGCGGTGAGATTCAGCTCGGAGACGGACGGGATCCGCTGCAGTTCGACATCGACCTATCGGTGGACAAGACGACCTTCCTGGTCGGGCTGTACAAGGACTTCGGCAAAAACTGGAACGCCGTTGTTCTCGCTGGGTTCGGTGCCCGCGACCAGGTCACCACGACCATAGGCTACAGGTTTTGAGATGGAGCTGACCACCGTCGCGAGCCGTGGGCCGAAGCCGTGCCGGAGCGGTGGTGACGGATTCCCGACACTGCTGCGACGACTCATGACCCCGGCGGTCGGAGTGACGCTGGCTGCGATCGCGGCACTGCTGTGGGCGCCAATGGCTGTCGCGGGCGAAGCTCCCGACGCTGACGTGACGAGCGCCTCGAGGATGCGCCTGTTGCCGGTGCCGATCTTCATCACCGAGCCCAGCATCGGCCAGGGGCTCGGGGTCTCGCTGATGTTGATCCACCCACGAAGTCACGGCAGGACGGCTCTCGCACACGTGGAGATTCCGGACACGGAGATCGAGGTCGAGGGCGGAAGTCGTCGTCCCCCGGACGTCACGGCTGTGTTCGGCGCCGCCACCGACGAAGGGACCTGGATTGGCGGGATGGCCCACTCGGCATCGTGGCGGGCAGATCGGGTTCGATTCGGAGCCGGGCTCGCGTGGATGAACGTGAACTCGACGACCTACATCAGAGATCGGCCGGTGGACTTCAACTCCCGAGGCGCGGTCCTGCTTCAGGACGTGAGGTTCCGAGTCAGCTCGAGCCGACTCTTCGTCGGCGGCAAGATCTCGGCATACCGGGTCGACACCGGCCTCGAGCTGGATCTCGGAGAGGACGGCCCGATCCAGGTCGGTCTCGGGGACACGACCGATGTGGGGCTCGCCGCCCAGGGTGTGTTCGATGGGCGCGATACCACGTTCACGCCGAGTCGCGGCCAGCTCGTGCGCGTGGAGCTGTGGCGGCACGACACCTCCTTCGGCGGCGACTTCGACTACTGGAAGACCAAGGTCAAGGCCCTGTCGTTCCACCCGCTGAGCGCCGGCCTGGTGCTCGGAGTGCGCTTCGAGGGCGCCCTTGCCAGCGGCGATCCGCCGTTCTGGAGCTACCCGTGGATCACCCTGCGCGGTGTGCCGGCCATGCGGTACCAGGACGAACGGGCGGCCGCCGTCGAGGCCGAGCTTCGCTGGAACGTCCTGCCGAGGTGGGCGGTGGTGGGATTCCTGGGCTGTGGCGCCACCGACGGCGATCTCGCCCGGTTCGAAAGCCAGGACCCACTGGCGGCGGGCGGCATCGGAGGGCGCTATCTGTTCGCGGACGACCTCGGCCTGTGGGTGGGCGTGGACGTGGCCCGGGGGCCCGAGGAGTATGTGGGGTACATCCAGGTGGGTCATGCCTGGTAGGGGCAGCTTCCGGTGGAGAGAGCGGCCCGTCGGCCGCGGTCGCGTGGCGCTGCCGTCTGCGACCGGCTCCCGCCCCTTCGGTCTTCAACGTGGAGGGAGGTGGCGGATGCGTGGGTCGCTCGCGGTTCTGTGGCTCGCAGCAGCGATCCTCTGGGGCGGCATGCCGTGCCACGCCCAGAGTGGTTCCCCGGCCGGGGAGACCGAGCCGAAGGCCGCCTCGCCGTGGCAGTGGGGGTGGTACGAGGCGCGGGGCATCGAGCTGCCGCGGCGATTCGGCATCGCGGCGAACTTCATTTATATGGAGCGCGACATCGAGGTCACCGACGTGACCGTGAAGGTGGGCGATCGGCCGCCCGAGAGCATCTCGGACCGGGCCGGCTTCGACGTCGCGAATCGGACCACGTTGTCGATGGTGCGGTTCGACGCGTGGGTGCTGCCGTTTCTCGATCTCTACGCCATGGCAGGGCAGGCGCGGACCGACACCAGCCTGGTGGCCTCGTTCGAGATCGCACCGCCCATCGGCGATCCGATCCCGGTGGTGGTCGAGCAGGACACCCGCGTCGACGGGCCGGTCTATGGCGGCGGCGCGACCCTGGTGGTGGGCCACGGCGCGTTCTTCGCGATGCTCGACGCCAACTTCGCCCGCTCGGACCTCGACCTCTTCGACGGCACCATCGATGCCCTCCTGCTGAGTGGCAGGGTCGGCTGGTTCCGTGACACCGGCCTCGGCCAGTGGCGGGTGTGGACGGGCCTCATGTACCTCGATTCCAGCCGCTCACTGACCATCACCACCGATGTTCCGATCTTCGGTCCGACGGAGGTGGAGGTCGAGCAGCGGCCCGTCAACCCCACCACGCTCGAGCTCGGCGGCTCGCTGAGCGTCAATCGGCGTTGGGAGATCCTGGTCGAGTTCGGCAGCAACTTCGACGACGCGTTTCTGACGGTCGTCTCCGGGAGCTACCGGTTTTGAACAGTGCCCTGGCCTCGGTCTCAGGATCGGACCCCGAGGTTCGGAATCCGGGCGGTCCCGGGTCTCGTGAGAGCTGTCCCATGGCGAATGTGAGGATTGCCGAGTGCTTCCTGCTGGGACTGTTGCTTGTCACCGTGGGCTGCGGCGAAGCTGTGCCGCCGGTGGAGCAGAGCGAAATGCCTGCGGAGGCCGTGAC
>CAZMED010000367.1:0-3321 GCA_964565045.1 uncultured Thermoanaerobaculia bacterium | reverse complement strand
GCGGCGGCGGCGTCATGCCGAAGGACAGCCGCACGTACCGCCGGGCCTCCTCCTGGAAGGACCGCAGGCGCTCGGAGTCGCCGTTGACCACCAGCCCGTGGCGCTCGAGGTTGAGGTTGCGGCAGAATCCCTCGAGCGGCACGCCGCCGATCCCGGTTTCGAGGTAGAAGGCCACGGTCGGCGACACCCCGCGCTCGTCGGCGAGCTCGAGAACCCGCGCCGAAAGCCTGGGGTCCGCGTACATCGAGCCCTCCCAGTCGAAACCTTCCGGGTCGGGCAGCATCGGCTGCTCGGCGGCGAAGAGCGCCGCGTACTGGTCGAAGGCGGACCGCATGAGCAGCCGGCGGCGGCGCTGCAGGTGGCGGCCGATGCGCAGCTGCAGGCGGATGCGGTGGGCCGCGACCTCGTCGTCGCCGAGGGCGAAGGGCGCCAGCAGGGCCAGCATCACGGCCTGCATGGCGTTGGATGGCCCCGCCATCACGTTCTGGGCGTAGCGCACGATGCCGTTGCGGAGCGTTGACGACCGGGTCAGGATGGCCCCCGAGCGCAGCCCGGTGACGCCGTGGGTCTTGGACAGCGAGTCGATGAAGACGACCGCTTCCGCGTACCGCGGATCCTCGCGGTACCAGGCGAGCAGCTCGCGGTAGCGCGGGTGCAGGCGGACGTACACCGAGTCGAGGATGATCCCGGCGTGCGGCCAGCGCTCGAGAACACCGTCGACGAACGCCCGCATCCTGTCGGGCCCCAGGGTCCTCCCGGTCGGGTTGTTGATCGGCATCAGGTAGACGGCGTCGATGTCGAGGCCCTCCCGAACCTGCGCCAGGTCGTCCACGTGCGGATCCATGTCGGCGTTCCCCGGGGGGAGGAAGCAGACCTGCATCCCCTGCAGCGCCATCTGGTCCATGGGGCAGGAGAAGGTCGGGATCGGCACCAGCACCGTCGCCGGCTGTGAGGCCCCGACCCGGTTGCGGCGCGCCTCGGCGACGCCGAGAAGTGACGCCTGCAGGGCCTGGTTGCCGCCGTGGAAAATGAGGACCTCGGGCTGCGCCTGCGGCCGGTTGGCGAACTCGAGCCCGAGCTGGCGCGACCAGACCCCGCTCCAGGCCCGGGTGACGACCGGGAAGCCGATGGAGTCGAGGTTGTAGCCCATCGGGTGCGTCGAGAGCTGGCCCAGCCAGGAGTCGAGGTGGCCGAATGCGGCCTCCAGCATCCTCTGCCAGTCATGGCGAAGATTGGGGTCCTCGGGGTCGTCGGCGGGCACCGTCCGCCAGTCGAGGTCGCCGATCGCGGAGGCGAGATCGTCGTAACCCTTCGCCCGCATGGCGCTGACCGTGCGGCTCATCAGGCGGATGGGGGCGCTGGCAAAGACCTCCTTGAAGGAGTCGAAGGTCTCCATCCGGACCTCGCGTTCGCTCCGCTCCATGCTGCCTTCCTTTCCGGCGACCCCGCGGTCGGCCTCCGGCATGGTACCCGGCGCCGGACGGCCGCGGCAAGCCGCAGACCGGGCGCCGCCCTCAGCGCTCGGGCGGGTCGGCGGCCTGGGCCTGCATCACCCGCTCCCGCAGCCGGGCGAGGAAGTCCTGCTCCTTGGGGTTGAGGCTCTGCGGCCCCTGGGTCTCGATCTTGGTGCGGATGCGTTCGAACTCGGAGGCCTCCTCCGGGCTCAGGACGGGTACCCGCCTGCTCCGGGCGGGCTGCCCCGCGGGCCCTGCGGTGGATCGGCCGCGGAGGAAGAGAAGGTACATCACGGCCCCGGCGAGGGCGCCTCCGAGGTGGGCGCCGTGACCGATGGCCAGGCCGCCGCCCCGGCTCTGCGCCATCAGCCCCCACAGGTCGATGCCCACGAAGGCCAGCACCCCGGCGAGGGCGGGCACCGGGATGATCCCGAAGAGGAGGATCCGGTGGCGCGGGAAGAGCAGGGCGTAGGCCAGCAGCAGACCGCTGACGGCGCCCGAGGCGCCGAGGGCGGGAATGTCCGGGTTGTGCATCAACAGCGACGAGCCGAGGCAGTGCGAGATCGACGCCGTCACCGACGCCACCAGGTAGAACGTGAGAAAGACTCGCCAGCCCCACAGGCGCTCGAGCACGCTCCCGAAGCTCCACAGGACGAACATGTTGATCGCCAGGTGCCAGAGCTCGTTGTGCGAGAAGGCCGCCGTCACCACCGTCCACCACAGCCCGTGCGCGAGGTGCGTGGTGCTGACCAGGAAGTTGGTGATCATGAACTCGCCGAGGGCCGGCGCCATCGACGCCGCCTGCCAGGCGAGAAAGACCGCCACGTTGAGGACGATGATGGTCGTCAGGACCGGGGTCCGCGGCATCCGCAGCCGCGGGTGGGAGGAGGGGCGGGCGACCTGGAATTCTCGCGAGGTGTCATCCATCAGACGCCGACATTATGGCAGAACCGGCGTCCCCGCATGTTACGCTCGATGAGCACCGGAGGTCGGAGATGCAGTGCAACGTGTCAGACCTCGCCCCGGCGCCGCGACGCCGGACCCGGCCGGAGCCCAGCGCGGGTCTGGCCCCGCGGCACCCGGAGGGCGCCGCCACGTGATCGTCGCGGGCATCCAGGTCGACATCGCCTGGGAGGACCCCGCCACGAGCTTCGCGCGCGCGGCAACGCTCCTGCAGCAGGCCGCCGAGCAGGGAGCGCGGGTCGTCGCCCTTCCCGAGATGTTCGCCACCGGATTCTCGATGCGGTCCGACGAGATGGCCGAGCACGCCGCCACCATCCGCACCTTCCTCGCCGGCACGGCGTCCGCCTACGGGATCTGGCTGCTCGGCGGCTACGCGGAGCCCGGGGAGACCCGCCCGGCCAACGCCTGCGGCATCTTCTCGCCCGACGGCGACGAGGTCCTCCACTACCGCAAGATCCACCCCTTCTCCCTCGCCCGCGAGCCCGAGCACTACGAGCCGGGCGACGCGCTCGCGTCGATCGAGATCGAAGGGGTCCGGGTCACGCCCCTGATCTGCTACGACCTCCGATTCCCCGAGCTCTTCCGCGCGGCCGCCGACTCCACCGACCTCTTCATCGTCATCGCCAACTGGCCCACGCGGCGCGCCGAAGCCTGGCGCACCCTGCTTGCGGCGCGCGCCATGGACTGCCAGGCCTGGGTGCTCGGCGTCAACCGGGTCGGCGAGGCCGAGGGCTATCCCCACCGCGGGGACACCAGCCTCCTCGACCCCTGGGGCGCGGTCAGCGCGACCCTGGCCGACGAGCCCGGCGTCGTGATCGGCGACCTCGATGCCGAGGTCGTGCGCCAGGCGCGGGAGCACTTCCCGTTCCTCCGCGACCGCCGGCCGGAAATCTATCGCCGGCTG
>CAZMED010000366.1:0-3338 GCA_964565045.1 uncultured Thermoanaerobaculia bacterium | reverse complement strand
ACTTCCGTCGTCCGGCGCCGTTTTCGGCGCGCATGGGGGGCTTCATGATGTCTCGTTCGATGTCCAGCTTGGCGATGACGGTGTGTGTGGTACTGCTCGGTGCAGCCCCGGCGGCAGCTACCGACCAAACGCCGCTGCTCCGCTTCCCGGACGTGCACGACGACACCGTGGTGTTCGTGCACGCCGAGGACATCTGGACGGCGCCGGCCGAGGGCGGCCGGGCCCTGCGCCTGACCGACGACGAGGGCGAGGACCGCCATCCGAAGTTCTCGCCGGACGGCTCGATGATCGCCTTCACCTCCGAGATGGACGGCAACCCGGACGTCTATGTGATGGGCGCGGACGGCTCGCACCCCCGGCGGCTCACCTACCACCCCGACGCGGACGAGGTGGTGGGCTGGCATCCGGTGTCGGGGAAGATCATGTTCCGGTCGGCGCGGCATTCGTACTCGCGCTTCGACCGCCTGTTCCTGGTCGCGCCCGACGGCACGGGCCTCGAGGAGCTGCCCCTGCACGAGGCGGGCCGCGGCTCGTTCTCGCCCGACGGCACGAAGATCGCCTACAACCGCATCGCCCGCGAGGACCGCACCTGGAAACGCTACTACGGCGGCATGGCCCAGGACCTGTGGCTGTACGACTTCGCAACCGGCGAGGACCGGCGCCTCACCGACTACCGCGGCACCGACCGGTTGCCGATGTGGATCGGCGACGCCGTCTACTTCGCGTCCGACCGCCACGGTGCGCTCGACATCTGGCGCTACGACCTCGCCAGTGGGGAGCAGACCCAAATCACCCGCCACGCCGACTACGACATCAGGCGGCCGAGCGAGGGCGGGGACCGCATCGTCTACGAGGTGGCGGGCGACCTGTGGCTCCTCGACACGGCGACCGGGGCGAGCTCGCGGATTCCGGTCGAGATCCCGACGCCGGCGCGCGAGACCCGGCCCTACCGCAAGAACGTCGCGGAGTTCATCACCCACGTCGACATCGCGCCCGCGGGCGGCCGCGCCCTGATCTCGGCGCGCGGCGAGGTCTTCACCGTGCCCTCCGAGCACGGTCCGACGCGCAACCTGAGCCGCAGCTCCGGGGCGCGGGACCGCGGCGCCGTGTGGTCGCCGGACGGCACCCGCATCGCCTGGTTCTCGGATCTCTCGGGCGAGTACCAGCTCTACGTCGGCGACCCGCTGGGGGCCGACGCGCCACAGGCCCTGACCGCCCGCGACCGCGGCTGGCCGCACACCGCGCGTTGGTCGCCCGACGGCACGAAGATCGCCTTCACCGACGAGACCCTGCGCCTGTACGTGGTGGACGTGTCGAGCCGGCAGCTGACGACGGTGGACCGGGCCGAGGTCGAGCCGATGGACATCGGGCTCGAGGCCAAGCCCATCTCCGACCACGCGTGGTCGCCCGACTCGCGCTGGCTGGCCTACTCGAAGATCGGCCTCGACCACGTCTCCAACATCTACCTCTACTCGCTCGAGGACGGTGTCACACGCAACGTCTCGGGCGGGATCTTCAACGACTTCGGCCCGGTCTTCAGCCGCGACGGCGAGCACCTGCTGTTCGTTTCCAACCGCCGCTTCGACCCCACCTTCTGCGACTTCGAGTGGGAGATGGTCTTCAAGGACGTGGCCGGAATCTACGCGCTCACTCTGCGCGCGGACGGAGAGCCGTTGCTGCCATTGCGCTCCGACGAGGTCGTGGCGGCGGAGGACGTAGACCGCGAGGTCCCGCCATCCGATGCGCCGCGCCGGACCGTGGTCGATTTCGACGGCATCGCCGAGCGCATCCAGGCGCTGCCGGTACCGGCCTCCAACTACCGCGACCTGGCGGTCGGAACCCACGCCGTCTATTTTCTCGACGGCGACGAGGGCGACTTCAACCGCTTCGAGTACCGTTCGCTGCCGCCGCGGACGCTGCACGCCTTCGACCTCGAGGACCGCAAGGTCGAAACCGTGGTCGAGGACGTCGAGCAGTACTCGCTGGCCGTCGACGGCGAGCACCTGGTGTGGCGGCGCGGCGACACGGTGGGCATCGCGCACGCGGACGGCCGGGACCGTTGGAAGCGCCGCGACGCCCCTTCGGGATCGCCGGCGCCGGCGTCGACCAGGAGCGAGGTCGTCGATCTCGGCGACCTCGTGATGGAGCTCGACCCGCGGGCGGAGTGGCGGCAGATCTTCGACGACGCCTGGCGCCTGGAGCGCGACTTCTACTACGAGCCCGGCATGAACGGGCTGGACTGGCGGGCGATGCGCGCGACGTACGAGCCGTTGGTGGCGCGGGCAACCTGCGCCCAGGACATGCGCTTCATCATCGGCGAGCTGATCGGCGAGCTCGCCACGTCGCACACCTACATCAACGTCGGCGACCGCCGGCGCAGTGCCGCGGAGGTCAACGTCGGCATGCTCGGCGCCGACTGGTCCCTGGACTCCGAGAGCGGACGCTGGGTGATCGGGAAGATCTACCGCGTGCCCGACTGGTCGCGCGGGGTCGTGCCGCCGCTGGTGGGGCCGGGCCTCGACGTCCGCGAAGGCGACGCGCTGGTCGCCGTCAACGGCCGGGAGGTCGCCGCCGACCGCGAGGTCCACGCCGCCTTCCAGGGCCTCGCCGGCGAGCAGGTGCGGCTGACTCTGGAGCGCGGCGGGGAGGAGCTCGAGGTGGTGGTCACACCGCTCGCCGGCGAGCGCACCCTGCGCTACCTCGACTGGGTGGAGCGCAATCGCCGCCGGGTCGAGGAGGCGTCCGGCGGCCGCATCGGTTACCTGCACCTGCCCGACACCTACGTCGGATCGGCGATCGAGTTCCCGAAGTACTACTACGCGCAGTCCCGCAAGCAGGGGCTGCTGGTGGACGGACGATTCAACGGCGGCGGCCTCGACCCCGACATCTTCCTGCAACGCCTCGCCAAGAAGCCGCTGACCTACTGGACGCGTCGCTACTCGGAGGACCAGGTGGAGCCGGTGTATGCCAACAGCGCCCATCTCGCGCTGCTCACCAACCGACAGGCCGGCTCCGGCGGCGACATGCTGCCGTGGGAGTTCCGGGAGAAGGGGATGGGCCCGGTCATCGGCACCCGCACCTGGGGCGGGCTGGTGGGCGTCTCCATGTCCCTGACCCTGGTGGACGGCAGCCGCCTGACCTGCCCCGACTACCGCATCTACTCGCCCGGCGGCCAGTGGGTGGTGGAGAACGAAGGCGTGGCGCCGGACATCGAGGTCGAGCTCGAGCCCGCCGACATGGCACGCGGCCTCGACGCCCAGCTCGAGAAGGGCATCGAGGTCCTGCTCGAAACGATCGAGCGCGACCCGCCGGGGCCGCCGACCCACCCACCCTTCCCG
>CAZMED010000365.1:0-3375 GCA_964565045.1 uncultured Thermoanaerobaculia bacterium | reverse complement strand
GACGGCGCGCTGCTCCTGCTACGGCTGGTGGCCGGCCTGGCCTTCATGTTCCACGGCTGGGGCAAGATCCAGAATCCCTTCGGCTGGATGGGTCCGGACGGCTTCGCGCCGGGGTTCCTGCAGGGGCTGGCGGCACTGTCAGAGTTCGGCGGCGGGCTGGCCTGGATGATCGGGCTCGCGATGCCGCTGGCGTCGCTCGGGATCGCCGCCACCATGGCGGTGGCCGCCACCTACCACATGGCCCTTCGCGGCGATCCCTTCGTGGCGATGGGCGGCGGGCCGTCCGCCGAGCTGGCCGCCGTCTACCTCGGCCTGGCCCTGCTGCTGCTGGCGGCGGGCCCCGGCCGCTTCTCCCTCGATCGGCTCCTGTTCGGACGCCGAGGCTGAGACCGGTTCAGGAGATTCGTCATTTCGCTGCAGACCTTGGCGAGACGCTGATGACGACCTTGCCGCGGGCGTGGCCACGCGCCAGGTACCGGACGGCGTCCGCCGTCTCGGCGAGAGGGTAGGTGCGGTCGATGACGGGTGTGAGCTCTCCCGACTCGATGAGCTCCTTCAGGAGCTCGAGGTCCTTCCGGTTCGACTGCGCGATGTACATCCGCAGGTTGTGGCTCACGAATGGCGACAGGGCCGCCGCCCGCAGCTGGCGGCCGATGCCGCCGGTCCAGCGATTGCCGCCCTCGGCGCCGACGATGACGAGGGTGCCGCGGCGGGTGAGGGCGCGGCGGAGCCGTGACACCGGACGGGCGCCGGCGGTGTCGAGGATGACGTCCCAGCGCTCGCCGCTCTCGGTGAAGTCCTGGCGGGTGTAGTCGATCACGTGGTCGGCGCCGATGGCGCGCACCAGCTCCACCTTGGTCGTGCTGCAGACGCCGGTGACCTCGGCGCCGTAGTGCTTCGCGATCTGCACCGCGAATGTCCCGACGCCGCCCGAGGCGCCGATGACGAGCACCCGCTGTCCCGGCCGCACCCCGCCCTGGTCGCGGACGCCCTGGAGGGCGGTGAAGCCTGAGACGGGGACCGCCGCCGCCTGCTCGAAGCCGACGTTGCCCGGCTTGGCCGCGAGGTTCTTCTCCTCGGCGCCGGCGTACTCGGCGAAGGAGCCGCGGCACATCCCGAAGACCTCGTCGCCCTCCTGGAACCGCGTGACAGTCGTGCCCACCGCCTCGACCCGACCTGCGACGTCGAAACCGAGGACCTTCGTCCTGGGCGCGCGCAACCCGTATCCCATGAGCCGCACCAGGTACGGCTGCCCGGTCATGAGGTGCCACACGCCGGGGTCGAGGCCGGCGGCGCGCACGCGCACCAGCACGTCGTTGTCGCCGATCTTCGGCGGCTCGATGTCCCGCAGCTTCAAGACATCGGCGGAGCCGTAAGTGTCCTGGACGATCGCCTTCATGGTGCCTCCCGTCTCCGGTTCACACGGGGTGGCGACTCGACCGCGGCTCCACTGCGGAGGTGACGCCACGGCACGCGCCTCCAATGTACGATAGCAGCCACAGGAGGACCCTCATGAGCACGACAGGTACGGTCCGTGTGGTCTCGTCAGCAATGGTGGGCCTGGCCCTGGTCGCAGCTTTCGCCGCGGCGGGGGAGCCTGTTCCCGTCGCCGAGGTGAGCGTTGCCGAGCTGCAGGCGCTGATGGCGAGCGGCGCGGCGACCTCGGAGTCGATCACCCGCGCCTACCTGGAGCGGATCGAGCGCCTCGACGGGCTGCTCAACGCCGTCATCGCCACCAACCCCGACGCGCTGCAGCAGGCGCGGGCGCTCGACGAGGAGCGCGCCCGGGGCGAGCTGCGAGGGCCGCTGCACGGCATTCCGGTGCTGCTCAAGGACAACATCGAGTCGCGCGACCCGATGGCGACCACCGCCGGGTCACTGGCGCTGGCAGGCAATATCACGGGTCGCGACGCCTTCTTCGTCGCCCGGCTGCGCGACGCGGGGGCCGTGATCCTCGGCAAGACCAACCTCAGCGAGTGGGCCAACTTCCGCTCCGAGCGCTCGTCCAGCGGCTGGAGCGGCGTCGGCGGCCAGACCAACAACCCCTACGATCCCACCCGCAACCCCTGCGGCTCGAGCTCCGGCTCGGGCGCGGCGGCGGCGGCCAGCTTGGCGGCGGTCACCGTCGGCACCGAGACCAACGGCTCGATCGTCTGCCCCGCCACCGCCAACGGGGTCGTGGGCATCAAGCCGACGGTTGGCCTGGTGAGCCGGACCGGCGTCGTGCCGATCTCCCATTCGCAGGACACGGCCGGGCCGATGGCCAGGAGCGTGGACGACGCGGTGGTCCTCCTGTCGGCGATGATCGGCAGGGACGAGGCCGATGACGCGACCGGGATCGCCGACGCGGCGGCGGACTGGGTGCTCGGCGCCCACCTGAGAGGCGACGGCCTCCAGGGCAAGCGCATCGGCGTGGTGCGCTCCGTGGCCGGGTTCCACAGCGAGGTGGACGCGCTGCTGGAGCGGGCGATCGCCGACCTCCGGAAGGCCGGCGCGACCGTGGTGGACGAGCTCGCCTTCGCAAGCACGGAGGGCCTCGGGCAGGCGGCCTACGACGTGCTGCTCTACGAGTTCAAGCACGACCTCAACGCCTACCTCGCCGGGCTGCCGAACCGCGAGGAGCTGCCGGCGACGACGCTGGAGGCCCTGATCGCCTTCAACGAGGCCCACGCCGAGCAGGAGATGCCCTTCTTCGACCAGGAGATCTTCGTGCAGTCCCAGGCCAAGGGACCGCTCAGCGAGGAGTCCTACCTCGAGGCCCTCGAGCTGGTGCAACGTACCTCCCGCAACGGCATCGACGAGCTGCTCGCCAAGCACGAGCTCGACGCGCTCATCGCGCCCACCGGCGGGCCGGCGTGGAAGACGGACCTGGTCAACGGCGACCACTTCATCGGCTCGAGCTCGAGCTACCCGGCCCGCGCCGGCTACCCCAACATCACGGTGCCCATGGGCTCGGTCCACGGCCTGCCGGTGGGGCTGTCGTTCTTCGCCTCGGCGCTGGCCGAGCCGACCCTGATCGAGATCGCCTTCGCCTACGAGCAGGCCACCCGTCACCGGAAGCCGCCGCAGTTCGGCATCGAGACCGAGCCGTGACGCGTTCGTGGCGCGAGAGCTTCGGAAATGGTCGCGGCAGGTCTGGAGGAGGTTGACCATGGGTGCTGATTCTCACGATTCGAACCTCGACCGTCGGCGGCTGGTCGCCGGGCTGTGCGCGCTCGGCTCGTTGACCTGCCTCGGATGCAGCCGCCTCGGTTGGGCCGACCCAGGGAAGGAGGAGCCGTCGAGCGGCTTCGCAGCCATGTCGGAGATGACCTTCGAGCAGGTCTTCCGGTTCGCGTACGTCGGTTCCTTCATTCCCACGATGAAGGTGCTCGC
>CAZMED010000364.1:0-3377 GCA_964565045.1 uncultured Thermoanaerobaculia bacterium | reverse complement strand
CACTGAAACTGTCACTGAGACTGTCACTGTCATTTACCACGGTCACTCGACACCAATCCTGGCTCCTGTCGCTGTCATTCGGACGCGGACTCGGACGCGGACTCGGACACGGGTTTCACCGACTTCCGCATCCCATGCGATACCGGATGAGCCGATCGGTCCAACGTTCGAACGATGCGGGGTTGCTCTGTCATAATCGCCCGCATGGCATCTCGGGGTGACGGCTGATGGCGGTGGCGGCGGTGCTCGGCTGGTCCGCGGCCGGGGTCGTGGGTGTGGGCTTGACGGCCGGCGCCGTGCTCTGGCACCTGGCACGGCTGGTGCCGGGGAGGATCGGCCCGGGAGTGCCGCTCGCCTGGCTGCTCATCGCCGCGGGGCCGGTGCTCGGGGCGCCGGCTTACCCGGATGGGCCGCAGGGCGTCGGTGGGGCGCTGGTCATCGCGGGGCTGCTGCTGCTCGGCCTGTCGCTGCGGGAGCCGGCGGCGGGCCGGGGCGGACGATCCACCGGCACGGTGCTGCTGGTGGCGATGCCGCTTGCGGCCGCGGCGGTCGCGCTGCCGCCGGCGCTGTGGCGCGGCATCTACGGCGTCGCACTGCTGGTGGTGGTGGTCTGGCTCGCCCCGCGCACCCGGGACGAGACGTCGCGTCAGCTTTTCAATCTGGGGGTCGTGCTCCTCGCGCTGGCCGCCATCGGTCTGATGGCGGGGGCGATCCGCCCGGCGCTCGGGCTGGCTGCGGGCGGGGCGGTGGCGGTGCTGCTGCTGGGAGGCATGGCCGGGCTCGCGGCGGCGACGGTGCTGGGCCGGGTCGGTGCGGAGGTCGATTCGCTGCGGCGCAGGCTCTCTGACCTCGAGGAGGACCACGAGCACCTGCTCCGGCTCACCGAGTCCGACCCGCTCACCGGCTGTCCGACCCGCCGCGCCCTGCGGGCCTGGTTCGAGCGCTGGCCGGGCGGCCAACCCGTGTCGGTGGCGCTGATCGACATCGACAACCTCAAGCGCATCAACGAGAGGCACGGACACGCTGCGGGCGATCAGGCGCTGCGCCTGATGGCCGACGGGTTGAGCGCTGCCATCCGGCCCGGCGACCTCGTCGTGCGCTGGGGGGGCGACGAGTTCGTGGTCGTGCTGCGGGGGGCCGGCCGGGAGGCCGCGACGCGGCGGCTGACCGGTCTCTTGAGCTCGCTCCAGGAGTCGACCGGGGAGTTTCCGTACGACGAGCCCCTGCGATTCGACTGGGGTGTCGCGTCGTGCACCTCGCCCGCCGACATCGCGCGCGCACTCGCCGAGGCCGACGAGCGCATGTTCGCGATGAAGCGCCGGCGCTAATCCAAATCGGGTTGGCCGGCCGGTTGCTGAGGATCGGCTCCCACGATGGTGCCTTCCGTCTCCACGGTCACATCCACGACCTTGTCCACCCGCAGCAGGAACTTGCTGGGGTCTTCGAGGCCCCACTCCACGTAGGGAACGGTGAACTCGGCCGTTGCCGAGAAGCTGTTGCCGTCGACGGTGACATCCAGCGGGACGGTGATCTGGTGTGACGTCCCGGCCAACTCCATGCGACCGGTGAGCTTCACTTGGCTCGTGCCCTGCTCCGCGACCTCGCCTGCGAGACGCTCGGGCCGCACGACGATCTTGGGGTAGGTGTCCGACATCAGCACCTTCGTGTGCATGTCTTCGTCGCGGGAGTCGTTGCCGGTGTCGGCACTCGCCGCGTCGACCACGATCTCGCCCGAGACGGCCCCGCTCTCCCGGTCGAGGTCGAGAGATCCCGAGGCCAGGGAGACGCGGCCAGCGACGGTGTGCAGGGTGGCCCCGAGAGTGAAGTTGACCGAGGTGGCTTCCGGGTCGAGCTCGATGTGCAGCTCGGCTGCCATGGCCGCCGGGTTGAGCGTGGCTGAAGCGGCGACGACAAGGGCGGTGAGTATCAGCGGTGTTCGTGTCATCGCTCAAACCTCAACATGGTTCGGACATCGAGCAGTGGATCGTTGTCCTGAGCGGCGGCCGGGGGCGCGACGACGGCGAGCAGCACCAGGAGCCCGAGGCGGCCCGGCCAGCGGGCCCTGGGGACCGGGGGCCGCCGCAGAACGGATGTGGGGGAGGGAGGCGCCGGCATCACTCCGCGGCCCGTGTCCGGCAGGTGGAGAGACCGAACGGCAGGTAGGCGGGGCACCAGCCCACGGCTGCCGTCGCCAGCGGCACCAGGCCGATCAGCCCCCACCAGCTGTTGAAGTAGAAGCCGGCGCCAATGACGGCAATTCCGATAACGGCCCGGATGATGCGATCGGCGCTGCCCATGTTCGTGGTCATGTTGTGGTCTCCTTCGCGTGTTCGAGCTGTTGTTTGTCCGGAGTTCTCTTTCTGATAACAGACGCTGCCGTCACCCTATTCGCGGCCGCGCCGACCTCGAGGCCGTCACCGCTGCGCTCCAGGGAGGTCCCTCAGCCGGCGAACACGTGCTCGATGACGATCCAGCAACCGATGGCAATCAGCACGACGCCGCCGATGGCGCTCATCCGGTTGCCGAAGCGCAGGCCGAGCTGGCGTCCGCCGACGGTGCCGAGGGTGGTCATGAGCGCGGCGGTGAGGCCGATGATCAGCGCCGGCACCCACACCCGCACACCGAGGGCCGCGAAGCTCAAGCCCACCGCGAGGGCATCGATGCTGGTGGCGAGCGAGAGCCCGACCAACGACCAGCCGCGGGTCGGGTCGGGCCGTCTGATCCCCGACGGCCCGTCGCGCAGCGCCTCGAAGATCATCCGCCCGCCGACCACGCTCAGCAGGGCGAAGGCGAGCCAGTGGTCCCAGCTCTCGATCAGCGGTCGCACCGTCGTACCCGCGGCCCAGCCGATGATCGGCATCAGGCCCTGGAAGAGCCCGAAGTGCCAGGCGAGCCGGAGGACCTGACGGCGCGAGGCGCCGCCGAGGCTGATGCCGACGCCGATGGCGACGGCGAAGGCGTCCATCGCGAGGCCGAGCGCGATGCCGAGCAGGATGATCAGGTCCACCGGGTCCTCATGGGGCCCGCAGGATAACGGCTCCCCGGATGTCCTGTCGAGATGAATCCCGCTGAGAATCTTTCGCGGGTGGGCTATGATCGGCCGCTGCGGGAGAGGCCCTCTGAATCACGAGCACCATTTCGAACAGCACCTGCCGAAGCCCGGCGAGGTCCGGACCCGGTGGGTGGTGGCTTTGACCGCCCTCACCATGATCGTCGAGGTTGCTGCCGGCATCGCCTTCGGGTCGATGGCACTGCTCGCCGACGGGCTGCACATGGCCTCGCACGCCGCCGCCCTCGGGTTGTCGGCGCTGGCCTACGCCTTCGCCCGCCGCCACGCCCACGACCGGAGCTTCAGCTTCGGCACCGGCAAGGTCAAC
>CAZMED010000363.1:0-3383 GCA_964565045.1 uncultured Thermoanaerobaculia bacterium | reverse complement strand
TGTTGAGGTGGAACTGGCGCCCGAACTGGGCGAAGCCGTGGTCGGAGCAGATCAGGACCAGGGTTCTGTCATCGACGGCGGGCAGCACCTTGGCCACGAGCTTGTCCATCTCCTCGTAGAGGTGGGGGATCCAACCGGCGAAGCGGAGGTCGGACTCGTGGTGCTTGGGGTGGGTCGGGTCCATGTTGCGCCACATCATGTGGGCGTCCTGGTCCGTCGACGAGACGTAGAAGTAGAAGAGCCCGCCGTCGAAGCGCGCCCACTGGTGGTCGAAGAGCGCCATCCGTTCCTTCAGGATGAGCTCGGCCTGGCCCACGTACTCCTCGTCGTTGATGATCTTGTGGTCGAAGGCCTTGACGTCGGCGGGCAGGCCCTTGGTCCAGAAGGCGCCGATGTCGCGCGCGATCTCGGCCCCGAATGAGGCCGGGTAGGTGACCGGGGCCGCCTGCGCCGAGGGGTCGATGTTGATGGGCGTGACGTAGAGCTGGAAGTGGGGCGCCACGCCCTTGAGGAGGAAGCGGGCGATCCCCGACACCGAGCCGATGACCGGCAGCAGGTCGAAGCTCAGCTTGACCCACGGCGAGTACTGGCCCCGCTTGAGCAGAATGCTCTGGCCCTGGACGTCGAGGCGCGCGCCGTCGGCCTCGGGGTCGAGGTAGACGGTGAAGGGGATGGTGGCGGTGTTGGCGTAGGGGTCCGAGCTCGTGTCCTTCGGGGTCTTGAGCGAGTTGACCGGCCCCAGCAGGCGCGAGCGCACGACCCGGTCGTTGATGTCGACGTAGACGATCTCGCCGCCCTCGAGGTCGGGGTAGTGCTCGAAGGGATCGGAGGTGTAGAAGGAGAAGACGCCGTAGGAGTCCACCAGGTCCGGCGTGCCCATGCCGGCGATGGCGTAGGTGGCGGTCTCCTCGACCGGGAAGTTGGTCGGGACCTTGGAGATCCAGGCCGGGATGTCGCGCTCGGTCAGGTAGGCCCAGAAAGGCTTGCCGCGGCGAAGGTTCTTCGGCCCGCCGCCCTTGATGGGGAGGTGCACGTCGCCGACCGAGATCGTGAGATCGGGCTCGGTGTTCTCGTAGATCGCGAACACCGGGGTGTAGGTCGCGGGGTCGCGGGCGATGAAGTCGGCGATGCCGTGGCCGCCGGGGGTCATGCCGGTGATGAAGCTCGACCAGGCCACCGGGCTCAGGGCGGGCATCGTGGTCGCCAGCGGCTGCAGCGAGCCCAGCTCGGCCAGCTTCTTGAAATTGGGCAGCCGGCCCGCCTGCATCAGGCCGCTGAGAATCTTGGGATCGAGGCCGTCGAGACCGAGCACGATGACCTTCTTGTCGGTCGAGGAACCACCGCCGCACGAGGCGACCGGCAGCGACACGCCGGCCGCCGCCGCGGTGCCGGCGAGCAGCCGCATGAAATCCCGCCGGTCGACGCCGGCCCGCTTGCCCTGCTTTCGTTGCACTGAACTGGCTCCCTGTCGCGCCCGGCGCTCGAGGCCGGTCGGGCCCCGTCCGCCCGTCCGGGCTACGTTGTGAGACAAAGCCGGCGCCGATTCTATTCCTCGCGGCCTCCGCGAGCGGCCTCGCCGGTCAGCCGCACCCAGGCGTCGAGGTAGGCCTGCAGGTGGTCGCGGCCGCCCTTCGCCGCCTCGGCCTGGAGAAGATCGGAGACCAGCTGCTGCTCGCGGGCGTACTCCCGGTCGTCGAAGTGGCCCGCGAAGTGCGCCGCCCGCAGCCACACGAGGTAGGTGGTGACCGCGTCGCACTCGTTGTAGCGCACGATGCCGTCGAGGTCGCCCGCGAGCCACAGGGGCGCCACGTCCGAGCCCTCGATTCCCATCTTGCCGGGGATCCCCGACTGCACGGCGAGCTCGTGCAGGCTCGGGCTGCCGAGGCCCCAGCCGCCGAAGATCTCCTTGAGGTCGATGTTCCAGTCGCTTCCGCGCGCGAAGTAGTCGATGCCCTCCCAGGGCTTGTCGGGGCGCTCGCAGAAGCCCGGCGCCGAGAGGCCGAGGATGAGCCCGCGCTGGACCAGGATCTTGAGGTCCGACTGTACGGAGTTGAAGCCGACCAGCTGCGGCCGGCTCTTGCCGACAGCCTCGAGGAAGGCGCCGACCACGTGCGCCTCCGCGGCCTCCTCGGGGTTGCCCGGGTCGTGCGGCAGGGCGGTCAGCGTCAGCTTGACGGTTCCGTCGGGGAGCTCGCGGCGCTCGAGGGCCGCCACCGACAGGACCCGGCAGAGGACGGTCTTGAGGAAGGGCCTCGGTTCGTCGTCGGTGGCGCCGCCTCGCCGCCACATGATCCGCAGCACCTCGGCCGGGTCCTCGACACCGGCCGCCTCCTCGTAGAGCAGCCGCCCCGCCGCCGGATCGGGCGCCCACTCGAGGTCGAAGGCCCACACGCGCTGCTTGACGTTTTTGATCACCTCACACCCCCAGGGCCCCCAGGAGCCAGAAGATCGCGAAGCCGAAGGCCACGCTCAGCACCGGCATCAGGATCGTGAACAGCTCCGCCAGCAGGGTCCCGCGGATGCTGCCCGCAACCTGCGGGTCGAAGGCCCTGCCGAAACCGTAACGGTTGGCGAGGTAGCCGAGAGCGACCACCATCAGCAGGGCGAGGACCCACAGCACACGGCCGGACTCGAGGCCGCGGAGGCGCAGCGCCAGCAGCGCCGGCCACAGCACCGCCCACGCCACCATGTCCGCGATTCCGACCCAGATGAAGGTCCGGAGGCCTGGCCGGTGCTTGCTGAAGCGCGGGCGCGACAGCACGGCCCGCTTGATCGCCGCCGCCGCCGCCGTCCCGAGCAGCACCGCCGGCACCGCCACCCACAACAGGACGCTGCCGAGGTCCCCGGCCTCCGGGCTCGAAACGGAGGCTGCGGCGGCAATCAGGAGACCCGTCACGACGACGATCCGCGGCGGCGGGCGCTCATGGGTCCTCGCGGGAGAGGTGCTCGAGCTCGTGGGCGTGCGCCTCCCAGTTGCGTCCGTCGAAGTCCCGGATGCGGATCGCGCCGACGGTGCCCGGGTCGAGGCAGCGGGCGTTGACGCTGATGCCGTCGGGGTTGGAGCGCGGCACGTAGAAGGACTTGATGCCGCAGTGCCTGCAGAAGAGGTGCCGGGCGACGCCGGTGTTGAAGGTGTAGGTCGTGAGCTCGTCCTCGCCCTGGAGGAGGCGGAAGCGCGAGCGCGGCACGATCAGGTGCAGGTACGCGGTCATCGAGCAGATCGAGCAGTTGCAGAGCTCGACCTCGAGCTCGGCCGGCGCCTCGACCTCGAATCGGATCCGGCCGCAATGGCACCCCCCGCGGTGCGTGACGATTGGACGCGGGTGGTCGATCACGGGCGCGTCGACTCCTTGTCCTTCATTCGGGGAAACGTTAGCACGTTC
>CAZMED010000362.1:0-3386 GCA_964565045.1 uncultured Thermoanaerobaculia bacterium | reverse complement strand
ACGGTGACCGATGCCCAGCGGGGCGACGCGCCCAGCTCCACCGAGATCTCGTCGGCGCCGCTGTGCTTGACCGCGTTCTGGACCGCTTCCTGCACGACCCGGTAGAGCGCCAGGGAGCCGCCCGCCGCCAGGTCGACCCCGACCTCGGGCACCCTGCACTGGACCGTCAGCCCGTGACGCGCGCTCATCTCCGCGCAGTAGGCGCGCAGCTCCCGCGCCAGGCCGTGATGTGCGAGGTACGGCGGCTGCAGGTGGTGCGCGATGACGTGCACGTCCCGGGCGAGACCCTGCACCTTCGCCGACGTGTCCGCCATGTGTTCCGCCGCGCCGGGGGACTGGAGATCGAGGGCGAGCAGCGCCAGCCGCTGGCTCACGTCGTCCTGCAGCTCGCGGGCGACCCTCTGCCGCTCGTCCTCCTGGGCCGTGATGAGGCGGCCGCTGAGGGCGCGCAGATCACGGGTGATCCTCCGGCGGCGCGCGCGCGCACCCAGGAGGGCCGCGATCGACACACCCTGAGCCAGGAAGATGGCGAGGGCCAGCAGGACCGCCGACCGATGGGTCTGCCACACCGTCTGCGGCCTGAGCTCGACCACGCTGCCCGGCGGCAGCTTCCGTTCGGAGATTCCCCAGCGCTCGAGCTGCCTCCAGTCGAAGGCCAGGACGCTGAAATCCGCCAGCCTCGGCTCGATGGACTCGGCCGGCTCGCCGTTGAGGATCCGGGCCACCACGGCCGCCGTCTCCCGTCCCGACATGCCGGCGTCGAGGAGGTATCCCCCGACCGTGCCGTGCCCGAGCTCGGTCTTGATGGAGCCGAACAGAGGGGCATTCGCCGCGGGCGAGATCTCGGCGGCCACCTGAGGATGGGTGTAGGGTCTGCCATCGCCGTCGACGATCATGGCCGTCAGGAGAAGCACCGTGTCTTCGGGAAGACGAGCGGCCCGCGTTCGAATCTCGGCCATGGGCAGGCCGCTCAGATCGATGATCTCCAAGCTCTCTCCGAAGGCGGCGTAGAGCTGCGAGCGGATGACGGCCGAGTAGGACTGCGGGCCCAGGGGTCCGCCGACGATCGCGAGGTGCCTCGTGCGGGGAAACAGCCCGAGGGCGAGCCGCGTGGTCTTCACGTACCCGAAGTCTACGAGCAGACCCGTGGAGCGCGGCAGCCTGCCGACGGCCTCGAAGGTCTGCGGATCGATGGAAACGCACACCACCGAGGTTTCCGAGCCCAACAGCTCGGGCCAGCTCGCCACCAGTTGGTAGGTCTCCGGGCCCACGGTGACGATGACATCGGGAGGAACGTCCCTGTACTTCTCCGTCAGCCAGACCCTGACCCGATCCAGGTACTCGCCGCCGCCCACCCGGGCGAAGTCCAGGTTCTCGTAGAAGACGTCGACGGGACCTTCGGTATCGGCTCGAAGGCCCGACTTGAAGGCGGCGGCGAACTCCACCCACAGCGGGCGGTCGGCCCGCTCGGAGTCGATCACCAGCACCTTCAGGGGGGCCGCATCCGCAGAGGCGCACGGGAGGAGGAAGATCGCGGCCACCGTGGACCACGCTGCGGCCCGCCACATCACGCCGGGGCCCCGCCGCTGGAGGTGATCGTCCGCCAAGCAAATGCGGGCGCGTGTCACGGCGCCGCTCCATCGCGCTGCGCCTCCAACGGCACCCACGCGCTGACGGTGGCGCCCGCGCCGGGGACGGAGTCGACGTTCAGCCATCCGCCCACCAGGCGCATGCGTTCTCTCATCCCGGCGATCCCCAGGGCGCGGTGTCTCACGGTTCTCCCGGCGTCGAAGCCCTCACCGTTGTCGCTGACGGTGACCGACGCCCAGCGAGGCGTCACGGCCAGCACCACCGAGACCTCGGCGGCGCCGCTGTGCTTGACCGCGTTCTGCACCGCCTCCTGCGCCACCCGGTAGAGCGCCAGCGCGGTGTCCGCGGCCAGGTTCTCCCCGTCCCCGGAAACCCGGCAGTCGACCTGCAGCCCGTGGCGTGAGCTCACCTCCGCGCAGAATTTTGTCAGCTCGCGCCCCACGCCTGCGCCCTCCAGTCGCGATGGCTGCAGCTCGTAGGCGATTCCGTGAACGTCCCGGGCGAGGGCCTGGACCTTCGCCACCGCGTCGCCGATGCGCGCCGTCGCCCCCGGCGACTCGAGGTCGATGGCGAGCAGCGCCAGGCGCTGGCTCACGTCGTCGTGGAGCTCCCGCGCCACCCGCCGCCGTTCCTCCTCCTGAGCCGTGATGAGACGGCCGCTGAGCAGGTGAAGCTGCCGGTTGGCCCTGCGCCGGCGGGCACGCGATCTCAGGAGGCCCACGATCGACGCACCCTGAGCCATGAGCACGCCGAGCGCCAGCAACAGCTCGCCGGGGTGAGATTCCCACAAGGTCTGCGGCTCGAACTCGACGGAGCTGCCGGGAGGCAACCCATCCGTCGGGATGCCCCAGCGCCTGAGCGCCCGCCAGTCGAAGGCCAGGACGTTGACGTCCCCCGGAATCGGCTCGATGGACTCCGCCCGCTCACCGTTCAGGACTCGCGCCGTCAACAGGCCGGTGTGGCGTCCGGCCTTCGTCGGGTCGAAGAGGTACCCCCCGACGGTTCCGTGGCCGAGCTCCGACCGGAAGAAGCTGAAGAAGGGGGCGTTCGCCAGCGGCGCGAGCTCTTCGACGACCTCCGGGTTCGAGTACGGACGTCCATCCGCGTCGGCGAAGATGCTGGTGAGAACGATCGCCGTGTGGTCGGGAAGCTCGGCCACCCGGCGCCCGAGCTCGTGCACGGACAACCCGCACAGATCGATGATGTGGAGGCGATCCTCGAATGTCGATGCGAGCTGCGAGAACAGGAACCCGGAGGTTGACCCGTCGCTCCAGGACTCGCCGACGACGGCCAGGCTGCGGGTTTCCGGCAGCAGGTCGAGGAGGAGCTCGACCGTGCAGAGATGCCCGAACTCGGTCACCAGCCCCGTCGTGTGCCGGCGGCGGCCCGTCGACTCGAGCGTGAGGCGGTTGACGGCCGTGAACACGACCGGCGTTCCAGGCTGGTACTCCTCGACCCAGGCGCTCGCCCAGTCGTACGCAACCGGACCGATCGTCACCACCACGTCCGGGGGCAGGTCACGGTACTTCTCCGTGAGCCAGCCTTCGAGGCGATCGAGGTAGCTCTCATCGCGAAAACGCGTCAGGTCGAAGTTCTCGAAATGGACGTCCACCGGCCGCTCGCAGGCATCCCGAAGGGCCGGGCGGAAGGACTCGACAAACTCGGACCAGAACGGGCGGTCGGCGCGCTCGGAGTCGATGACCAGGACCTTCGAGGGCCCGTCGCCGCCGAAGACCCAGGGGACGGCGAGGAACAGCACCGCAGCGGCACCCGAGGCGGCCCGACGCATCACGGAG
>CAZMED010000361.1:0-3394 GCA_964565045.1 uncultured Thermoanaerobaculia bacterium | reverse complement strand
TGGGTGGAAATCCGAAATTCGAAATCCGAAATGGGCGGGCGGGCGGCATTCCTAATTCCTAATTCCAGCCGTGGCCATCCCATATTTTCCGGATGAGCCGAACGTTCTAACGTTCCAACGTTCCAGCGGTTCCTACGGTCGCCAATCGTCCACCGGCACCGGCGTGCCGAGCTGCAGGTCGTCGCCGAGGGCCGCGACGTAGATATCCTGGTCGAGCACCAGCGGCCGGAACTTCGGCGAGCAGAAGAAGAGCCAGGCGCCGTCGGCGGTGGGTGCGGCCTGGTTGAACGGAATGCGTTGCGATCCGGGGAGGCGAAGGGCCTGAACCCGCCCGCCCTTGAAGATCAGCTGCCGGTCCTCGCGGCAGAAGAAGAGCTCGTTCTGCGGTCCGGTGCGCGGGTTCCACTCGGCGCCGAAGCTGTTGATCTGGGGCTCCAGGGGCAGGGGGCTGCCTTCGGCCTCGGGGTCGAAGAGGAAGAGGTCGGCGCGGTCGCGTCCCTCGCGGGCCGAGCTGAAGACGAGCTTGCTGAGGCTGCCGGTCAGGAACACCGCGTCGCTCGCGTCGGGGCCGATCCCTTCGTACGGCTCGACCGCGCCCCACGGCTGCGCCCTTCCCGAACGGGTCGACATCCCCACCCAGGGGAGCTCGCCGGGCAGCTCCACCGTCACCAGGCACCGGGTCTCGTCCTCGCTGACCCAGCTCACCCGTTGTCCGATGGCCGCGTCGAGGCCGGGGAAGACCACCAGCCGGGGCGTCGCCCACCCGTCATCGGCGAGCTCGGTGCGGAAGCTGCGCTCCCTGGAAGGCTCACCTTCGCCCGGGACCGGGAGCCCGTCGCGGGGCGCCCCGAGCCAGGCGCCGCCCGTCGTCGTCGGCGGCCGCAGCTGCGCCGAAAAGTAGAGGACGGTGCCTCCGGCCACCGGCACCGGCGCCTGCTCGGAGCCGCTCGAGTTGATGGCCGAGGGGTCGTCCGCCGCCTCCGTCTCGCCGCCGGCCAGCTTCGGCAGCCGCCACCGGCGGTAGGTCGCGAAGTCCATCAGCATCTCGGCCTCGAGCCGAAGCTCGGTCGCGCCGCGCATGAAGGTGGTCCCGGGGACCGGGATCACCACGACCTCGGTCCCGGGATCGATGTCCTCGAGCGCCGCCGGACGGTCGCGGGCGATCACGACGGTGTCGGGGCTGACGGCGACCGTCGCCACCAGGCCCTTCTCCACCTCGGGGGTCGGCTTGCCGAGCTCCGCCTCGGCCGAGCGCAGCGCCCGCGGCGGACCGACCTGGATCTGCGCGAGCCAGCGCGAGTCATCGCCGGGGTCGGCCGCCAGCTCGATCAGATTGCCGAACACCTCGGCATCCGGCTGCGCCGCCGGTCGTGCCGGGTCCAGCAGATCACAGCCGCAGACGGCGACCAGCGCCAGGATCACACCCGCTGTCAGCAAAGCACGCATCGATACCCCCCTTTACAAAAGCATACCGGCGATGGTGGCGTTGATGCACGAGGCGATGGCGCCGCCGAACATCGCCTTCAAACCGAGCTGCGCGAGATCGGATCGGCGGCGCGGCGCCACCGCCGAGATGCCGCCGATCTGGATGCCGATGGATGAGAAGTTGGCGAAGCCGCAGAGTGCGTAGGTCGCGATCACCAGCGAGCGCTCCGAGATCGCACCCTCGGCGGAGTAGGTGCTGAGCACCCCGTAGGCAACCAGCTCGTTGAGCGACAGCTTGATGCCGATGAGGTTGCCGACGAGGCCGGCCTCCGTCCAGGGGACACCCATCAACCACGCCACCGGCCGCAGGATCGACCCGAACAAGGTCTGCAGGGAGCCAGGGAATATACCGGAGTACTCACCCACTACCGGCGACATGCCGCCCGACCCGTAGGTCACCCAGGCGCCGTGGAGCAAAGAACCGTCGACCAGGGAGTCGACCCAGTTGAGCGTCACGTCGATCACCGCGATCAGGGCGATGAAGCCGACCAGCATGGCGGCGACGTTGACCGCCAGCTTGAAGCCGTCCTGGATCCCGCCCGACGCGGCTTCGATCAACGAGCCGCCGGTCTCGATGTCCGGCATCTCGACGTCGCCTGCGGTTGCCGAGTGCTCGAGCTCGGGGTAGATGATCTTGCCCACCAGCAGGGCCGCCGGGGCGGCCATCACGCTGGCCGCGATCAGGTGGCCGGCGGGGATGCCCATGGCGATGTAGGCCGCGAGCACGCCCCCGGCGATGGTGGCGAAGCCGCCGACCATGACCGTCAGCAGCTCGGACCGCGTCATGTCGCCGAGGAACGGCTTGATCAGCAGCGGCGCCTCGGTCTGGCCGACGAAGATGTTGGCCGAGCACGACAGCGTCTCGGCGCCGGAGGTACCGATGGTCCAGCGCATGAATCTGGCGATGGCCTCGATCACGCGCTGCATGACCCCCAGGTAGTAGAGAACCGCCATGAAGCCGCCGAAGAAGATGATGGTCGGCAGCACCTTGAAGGCAAACTGGAAACCGAAGCCCGGCCAGCTGGCGGCGCCGCCGGGGAAGAAGTACTGGGCATCGGCGAGGTTGCCGAAGAGAAAGCGGGCGCCGTAGTCCGAGAGGCTGAGGAAGGCCGCCACCTTGGTGCTGAAGGCGGCGAATATCTCCTGTCCGTGATGGCCGGAGGCTACCAGCCATGCCAGCCCCGTGGCCACGAGCAGCACGCCCAGAGGCGCCTGCAGCCCTGGCGCCCGGCGGAAGCGCGCATTGGCGAGGCAGGCGACGGCGCACAGGATCGCCGCCCAACCCACCGCCCGGGCGCCGCCGAGCGCGGCAAGGGCGGCAGCGACGGCGGCCGCCGCGGCCAGGACCCCGGCGAGAGCCGGCCACGAGCGCCCGCTCTCCTCGCGGCCACCGCGCACGATGTAGACCGCCAGCAGAGCGGCCAGGGCGCCCATGCCGACGAAGCTCCAGGCGGCCCGGCCGAGGATGATCAGGGCCAGCGTGAACTGCAGCCCGAGGCCCCAGGCCACGATCCGCAGGCGCACTGCTCGGCGGTGGTAGGAAAGGGCCCACGCGATACCGAGCAGGGCCAGGATGCCGAGCACGCCGATCAGTCGCATGGAGGTCCCTCCCGGGATCACACTGTACACTGAACGCCGACCTTATAATGATCCCGTGCGGCCGAGCCGGAGCGCCGCGCGACATCCGGTGGAGAGCGACCATGGCAATGGACTTCGAGACCGTACGTTTCCTGCGGGTCCTGTTCGGGCTCGTGTTCCTGGCCGTCGGCGCGGCCGCCGGCTACCGGTACTTCGACCTCCTGGGCGCCGCCGGCGGAGCGCTCGCGGGGTACGTCATCGGCTGGAACGCGGTCGACCTGGTCAAGGGCCGCGCCCGCAAGTAGAGCTCCCAGGTCAGCCGCCGCCCGGA
>CAZMED010000360.1:0-3412 GCA_964565045.1 uncultured Thermoanaerobaculia bacterium | reverse complement strand
GGGTATGCTGGCCGAGGTGGTTCCAGGACGGCGTCCGTCCGCCCGGGTGCCAACCGCCACTTCGGGGAGATGTGCAGTGCATCGATCTCATGGGTTCGTCGCGGGCGTCGCTTGTCTCTCATTGGTCTGCTGCGTTGCCTGCGGCGGCGCCCCGGGAGAAGCGGTCGTCGACTCCCCTCCCCCGCCGGGCTCGGCACCTCCGCGCATCCTCGTCACCAATGACGACGGGTACTCCAGCGAAGGCATCGCCGCGTTGGCGGAGGCGCTCGCCGAGTTCGCGGACGTGCTCGTGATCGCGCCCTACACCAACGAGTCGGGGGCCAGCCAGTCGCACCGTGCGTACAAGGCCGAGTCGACCCGAATGTACAACGTCGCCATCGGCGATCACCTGGCGGGATATGCCATCGACGGCACCCCGACCGACTGCGTGTACCTCGGCGTCAGGATCTTCGGAGCCGAGCGGCCTTTCGATCTCGTGGTCTCCGGGATCAACTACGGGGCCAACATCGGACACACCTACAACTACTCGGGCACCGTCGGCGCGGCATTCGAGGCGTTGAGCAACGGCATCCCCGGGGTTGCCGTCTCGCAGTCGAAACAGCGCGCGGAGTACGGGACGTCGGCGAAGTTCGCCGCAGCGGTCGTGCGGCGGGTGCTCGCGAACCCGCTCGAAAAGGGAGTCCTCCTCTCGGTCAACGTTCCCGACGGCGAGATCACCTGCGTCACCGAGGCCTCTCCGGGCGGACCGCGGTACGAGACGGAGTTCCCGGCCGTCGGCGAGTCTGACGGCGACACCATCTACACGAGCGAGCGGATCTGGATCACGACGTACGAACCCGGCACGGACCTCTTCGCGATCGAGAACGGCTGCATCACGCTGACACCCCTCCAGCTCGACCGGACGCACCACCCCTCTTTCGAGACCCTCGCCGGATGGGCGCCCTCCCTGCAGTCCGCGCTGAAGTGACGGCCGGCGCCCGTCCGATTCGCCCGCGACTGCCGGGCGCGGTCAACGGTCGACTCCGGCGGCCAGGACCCGCACCCCGGTCGGGCCACCCGCCGTACCTCACTCGTCCTCGTCGCCTCCGAAGCGGTAGTGGAAGCGGAAGGAGGACTCCGGCACCGTTCCGGTCAGTGTCTGGGAGCGGCCGTGGCGGACAATCTCCACCGACAGCGCCTCGTCCGGCTCGTAGCTGCGGAGGATCCGCATGGCGTGCTCCGGGCTCGTGACCTCGCGCCCGCCGATGCGGAGGATCACGTCGCCGCTCTGAATGCCGAGAACCTCGTCCTCCTCCGGGCCGCGCACCACGAGGACGCCGGTGTCGGTGCCGAAGTACTCACCGAGCCCGGGGTTGATCTCCACCAGCTCGATGTCGAGCCAGCCCCGCGGCAGGAACCACGGCTCCGCCGACGTCCAGCCGACACCGGGGCCGATGCGAAGCTCGGGTGCCGACCGCAGCCTGGGCCGGGGCAACGCCGAGGGCCCGAAACCCACGGTGGCGGCCACCAGGGATGCCTGGAGCTCCTCACCGTCGCGGAGGTAGCCGAGGGTGACGGTGTCGCCCTCGTCCAGGGCCCGCGCGCGGGCGGCCAGCTCGCGCGACGCCTCGGCGGCCGTCCGCTGCGGGTCTCCGCCGATCTCGGCCAGCGGCTCGCCGTTCCACGACACCACCACGTCGCCGGGTCGAAGCCCCGCCTCGGCGGCCGGAGAGCCCGGGGTCACGGCCAGGATCTCGGCGCCGGGCGCGCCCTCCTCTCGCCCGGAGGACCAGCCGCCGTTGACGATGATGCCGAGACCGGGGCGGCGAAGTCGAAGGTCGTCGAGCACGTAGCCCCGGGCCGGGCCGGCGTCGGGGGCGAAGTGGATGCGGATGTCCTCCACCGCTTCGCGCAGTGCCCGGTGAGGGTCTCCGGAACCATCGGGATCCTCGGTCAGTCCCTGGTCGCCGCCGAAGGCCCGCAGGGCAATGAAGCATGCGATCGCAAGCACCACACACCGATTGTTCATGGCTGACTCCCTTCGTGCTGATAGACCGCGCGGACGAACCCCCCGTCGTCATCGAGTGATCCGTCTCGCGCCGCCACCAGGGCGTCGAGGAGCTCGACGCGGTGGCTCCACAGAGCGACATCCGTCGCAGCCGGCTCGCCTGATGAATGGTCGGCAAGCGCGAGGTCGACGGCGGCGATCCGGTCCTCGAGATCGATGATGACCGCCGCCCTCCGGGGGCTCAGGACCTGCCCCTGAAGAGCCGGATCGCGCAGGACAGCCTCGAGGCCGCGCGAGGCCGCTGCCAGCTCGTCGACGGCGAACCGGGCCGAGGCCGCGGGCGGGCCGGGCACCGCGGTCGGCGCTGTCGACCTCGTCATCACCACCGCGGTCACCACGACTGCGACGGCGGCGGCGGCGGCGCCGAGCCGCAGCGTGCGGGCCCTCCGCCGGGCGACGACGCGTCGTCGGATCTCGGGCCAGTGGTCCGCGTCGGGCCCCAGCGCCGGGAGGGACCGCAGCGCCGCCGCAGCCGCCCGCAGCCCGGCCAGCTCGTCCGCGCACCGCGGGCACCGTTCGACGTGGCCGGCCACCGCGGCGGAACCGTCACCGTCCCGCAGCGCCAACAGATCGTCCAGCTTCGGATGCATCCGCCATCCCTCCCGTACTGCCCAGAAGCTCCCGCAACCGCGCGTGTGCGCGCGACAGCCTCGATTTCGAAAACGACTCGGTGCGGCCGAACAGGGCTCCGATCTCGCGGTGTGTCAGGCCTTCGACGTCGAAGAGCCAGACCACCGTCCTGGCGTCGTCCGGAAGCATCGCCAGCGCCCGCTCGAGGTCGATCCTCCGCCAGCCGCCGGCGCGATCGCCCGTTGTCCACTGTCCGGCGGAGCCACCCGGCCCGGCGGCCTCCGATCCCTCCAGTTCCGGGCGCCGTGTCCGCGACCGCTGAACGGCCAGCGCCTTCGAGACGGCGATCCTCCGCAACCAGGCGCCGAAAGCGCCGTCGCCGCGGAACGACCGCACGCTCCGGACCATCTCCATGAAGGTCTCCTGGACCACCTCCTCGGCCTCGTGTGCCGACCGGCAGATCCGCCGCGCCAGGTTGGACACCGGCTCGGCGTAAAGCCGGTACAGGCACTCGAGGGCGTCCAGGTCTCCGCGCCTGGCCCGCGCCAGCTGGACGTCGTCGACCACCGCGAAGAAACCGGTCCGGGCCTCCATTACCCGTCAGGATGCACCGGGAGGACGAAACGTCGCAAGCCGAAACGGTGCCACCGATAACAACCTCACATCTTCGCCACCGATGGGGCGTCAAGTTGTTAGGTTGTTATCAGTGGCACCCATGAGAAGCAGCGATCGTGGCTGCGGCCGCGGGGCGGATGGATGGAGACGGCCAGCAGCCACTCGCTGGTTCCGCCGAGA
>CAZMED010000359.1:0-3419 GCA_964565045.1 uncultured Thermoanaerobaculia bacterium | reverse complement strand
ATTCCTAATTCCTAATTCCTCATTCCGAATTCAATCGGCGGGTCCTTCCAACCACTCCGTCTGGTAGTCCTCGGTGCGCGGAATGACGCACACGAAGCGCACCGGGACCGGCCCGCGGTTCTCGTACCAGTGGCTGACCCCCGCCGGGATGAAGACGGTGTCCCCCGCGCCGACCTCGGTCTCGCGGCCGTCGAGGCTCAGCATCATCGAGCCCTCGAGCACCACCTGCTCGTGCTCGATGGCGTCGTGGCGGTGGCAGGGGATGCGGCCGCCCGGCTCGACGGTGAACACCCGGGTGATGAAGTTGGGGACGCCACTCTCAGGTCCCAGCATGACCTGCATGTGGGTGCCACGGCAGCGCGGCACCGGCTGCGCCGGGACCGCGTTGCTGGAGCGGATGACGGGTCTCGGGGCGTGGCTCATGGGCGACCTCCTTGTCCGGCAGCGGTGGCTGGAAGATTGTAACGCGGCGGTGGACCTTCCGCGGTGTTTCGAGCTAGCATGTGGCCTCATGCTCGATCGGCTTTCGGTCCGGGGTCTCGGCATCATCGATGCGGTGGAGCTCGAGCTTCGGGACGGTTTCGTCGCCCTGACCGGCGAGACCGGCGCCGGCAAGTCGCTGCTCGTCGAGTCGTTGAAGCTGCTCGGCGGCCAGCGCGCGCAGTCCGAGATGGTGCGGACCGGTGACGACAAGCTGCAGCTCGAAGGTGTGTTCTCCTCCGAGCAGACGCCCGAAATGGAGGCGCTCCTCGAGGAGCTCGGCATACCCCCCGGAGAGTCCATCGTGCTGCGGCGCGAGGTCAGCGCGGGCGGGCGCAGCCGGTGCTGGATCAACGACGTTTCGGTGACCGCCGGCGCGCTCCAGCGCGCGGCGCCGCACCTGCTGGCGATCCACGGCCAGCACGAGCAGCACGGTCTCGCCGACACCGCGGTGCAGCGGCAGCTGGTGGACGACTTCGCCGGCCACCACACCCTGCTGGCCGCCACCGCCGAGCGCTTCGCGGCCTGGTCCGAAGCGGCCGCAAGAGTCGCACAGCTGCGCTCCGCCCAGGCCTCGCGCCGCGACCGACTCGACGCCATCAGCTTCCAGCTCGGGGAGATCGAGGCCGCCGACCCGCGGACCGACGAGGACGAGGAGCTGCGCCGACGGCGCCTCGTGCTCCGTCACGGCGCGCGGATCGCCGAGCTCTCGGGCAGCCTCCTCGGGCGTCTCAGCGATGACGAGACGGCGGTGGTCGCCGGCCTCGCCAGGGCCGAGCGGGAGCTCGAGGCCCTGGCCGAGTACGGGCTTCCGCTGGCGGCGGCCGCCGAGCGCATCGCCGAGGCGCGGGTGCAGGTCGAGGAGATCGTGCGGGAAGTGCAGGCGCTGACCGACCGCGGAGACGGCGAGACCGACGACCTCGAGGCAGTCGAGTCCCGGCTCCACCTCCTCGAGCAGCTGATGCTCAAATACGGGGGCTCGCTGGCCGAGGTCCTCGAGCACCGCGAGCGTCTGCTCGGCGAGCGCGACGAGCTGCAGTCGGTGGAGGAGCGGCTCGGCGAGGCCGAGGCTGCGGCCGCGGCGGCCCTCGCCGCGTACGATCGCGCCGCCGCCGAGCTCGACCGCGCCCGGCAGGCTTCCGGGGCGGAGCTGGCGGAGGCGGTCGAGGTGGTGCTTGGACGCCTCGCGATGGGCGGCACCCGGCTCGAGTTCTCCTGGCAGCCGCGCGCCGACCCCGCAAGCCCGCTCCGGCGCGGCGGGCGCGCGGTGGCCTTCGATGCCGACGGGGTCGAGGAGTGCGAGCTGTTGCTGGCCGCCAACCCCGGCGAGGAGCTGCGGCCGATGGCGCGGATCGCCTCCGGCGGCGAGCTGTCGCGGGTTCACCTCGCCCTGCGCACCGCGCTCCGCAGCCGCCGCACCGGCGGCTGCCTGACCCTGCTCTTCGACGAGGTGGACTCGGGCCTGGGCGGCGCCACGGCTTCCGCGCTGGCCGAGCTCCTGGCGGACCTGGCGACGGTCGACCAGGTGCTGGTGGTCACTCACCTGCCGCAGGTGGCGGCGCGCGCCGACGGCCACTTCAGGGTCGAGAAGGTGGCGGCCCGGGGCCGGGCCGTGACCCGGGTCGCCGAGCTTTCGGCGGCGGAGCGCGAGCTCGAGGTGGCGCGGATGTTGGCGGGCGAAGAGCTCACCGCGTCGGCACGGAGCCACGCGCGGGTCCTTCTGGGAGGCGCGTGAAGGTTCTGCCGTTCAGGGCGCCGGACGAGGTCGCCGCGGCGGTTCGCCCGGTGGCCGAGGTCGTGGCCACGGGGGGCGTCGTGCTGATTCCCTCCGAGAGCTTCTACGGCCTCGCCGCGGATCCGCGGTCTGCCGCTGCCAGAAGGCGGGTCGACGCGCTCAAGGGCCGTCCTTCAGAGCTGGGCCTGCCGGTGCTGTGCGCCGACTGGCAGCAGCTGGAATCGCTGGTGGTGGTCCCGGAGCGCTTCCGCGTCAAGCTGAGCCGGGTGTGGCCGGCGGCACTGACGGTCGTGCTCCCGGCGAAGCTCGAGCTGGCCGCGGCGCGCGGTGCGACGCTCGCCGTACGGATCCCCGACCACCGCGAGCTGCGCGCCCTGCTCTACCGGGTGGGCCCCTTGACCGGCACCTCGGCCAACCGCCACGGCGCGAGCCCGTGCACGACGGTCGACGACGCCCTGCGCTCGCTCGCGGGCACGCCGGAGCTGGCGCTCGACCAGGGCCCGACGGCGGGCGGCCTGGCGAGCACGCTGGTCGACCTCACGGGTGACGAGGTGAGGGTTCTGCGAGCCGGTCCGATTCCCTGGGAAGACCCCTGTCCGGAGTGCTGAAGTGGCTGGCTGACGGCCCTCGGGGCATCCCCTGGGCGGGTGTGGAAAACCCTGTGGAAAATCCTGCGGAAAACTCGTTAAGGCTGTGTAAACGCAAGCACTTCTGATGCGCGGCCCTTCTCTCGGCCTGGAACCTTAAGTGGCGTGGAATGAATAACTTCGGATTTTCTCGTTGTGATTGAAGCCGTTGGTGCACCGAGGTCCGCGGCTGCCGTTCCACAAGCCTCTGATTTTCGGCGGCTTGCGAGGCTCAGCTGGGAGGCCGATGTTGCTGGCCCTCGGGCTCCGTGGTAGCGTGCGGCTTTCCGCCCGGCGCCGCCGGGTGGGCGATGGAGAGCGGCGATGATTCGCAAAGTCAAGGGCACCCGTGACATCCTGCCGCCGGACTCGCGTTTGTGGGTCGCGGTGGAGGCGGAGGCGCACCGGATTTTCTCGGGCTTCGGCTACGACGAGATCCGCCTCCCGGTGCTCGAGCCCACCGAGCTCTTCGTGCGCTCGGTGGGCGAGGACACGGACATCGTCGCCAAGGAGATGTACACCTTCGCCGACCGCAAGGGCCGCTCGCTCACCCTGCGCCCCGAGGGCACCGCGGGCGT
>CAZMED010000358.1:0-3421 GCA_964565045.1 uncultured Thermoanaerobaculia bacterium | reverse complement strand
CCGAGGGCAGGTCGACCACCGACACCGTGCTCTCCACGACGTGCTCGGAGGCGATCCGCTGCACCGCCATCGAGATGACCCGGCGCGCCTTCTCCTTGGCCTTCTCGACGGCCTCGTCCTCGATGCGCTTGACCAGGTTGGCGGCGTCCATGCGCGCCTCGTTCTCCATCGAGTGCAGGAGCTCGGCCTTGGCCTGCTCGACCGTGAGGCCGGCGATCTGCTCGAGCCGGGTGCGCTGCTCGGCGATGGCTGCGGCGAGCTCCTCCTCGCGCGCGACCAGCCGGGCCTCGCGCTGCTCGATGTCGGCCTGCAGCTGCTCGTGCGCCTTTTCGCGTTCGCCGAGCTGAAGCTCGGCCGCCTCGACGGCCTGCTGCCGCTCGGCGAGACGATTGTCGAATGCGGTCAGCTCGAGCCGAACCTCCCGCGTCTCCCGCTCGAACTCGGTGCGGGCCGCCAGCAAGCGCTCCCGCGCGAGCATCTCCACGTCCTTCTGAACCCGCTGCCCGTCGATCTCGGCCGCGGCGACGATCCTCGCCGCCTCGGACTCCGCGTTGGCGAGGAGCCGGGCCGCCGCGCCGCGCGAGCGCTTCCAAAGCGCCCACACCACCGCCAGCGCGCTCACAGCGAGCAGCAGCAGAAAGACCTCTACTGCCACCAGTATCAGTTCCACGATGCACCCCCTTGTCAAGGAGCGATCAGTGCAACCGGCTTCTGGCTGGAGTGGACCCTGGTCTCAAGAGGATGAAGTGGAGGTCCCCGCGTCGGCCGTGTGAGCAAGTCTATTTGAACCTGCGAAACCACAGGTGGGTGCCTGTCCCCAACCCGTCTCCCGCCTCGCGGCAGGCATCGGGGCTGGGAAACCCGGCGACCCTTCAAATAGGTGTTGGTTCAACAATAGTTTTACTCATCACCAACCGCGTAGGGACCTCCGAGTTTCAGCGTTCGTTCCCGGCCGCGCCGGGCTTCATGGCCTCTTCAATTCGTGTCACGAGACGTTCGGCCTGCTTCTCCATTTTCATCTGCCGACTGTCCTGATCCGTTTCTCGTTCTTGAAACAACTCATCGGCTATGTTCAGGGCGGTCAAGACCGCGATCTTGACCGTGTCAACACTCGAGCTGCGATCCGCCACCTCCCGCATCCGGCTGTCGACGAAGCGCGCGATCTCCTGGATCCGGGCCTCGTCGCCGTCCGCACGCAGGCCGAGCCGCTGGCCGAAGATCTCGACAGTGGCCCGGACGGTGGTCATCGGTCAGTTCCTCCCACGACGAGTATAACAGGATCGTCGAGGGGGATCTTTCAGCGACCGCGACGCCGCGGCCTGACCCCCGGCATCGCCCGTAAGCCCTTGGGATGGAGTCGTTCCGCGGTCCGGTCGCGACCGGCCGGCGCCCGGAGGGCGCCTTCAGTCGGCTTCGGCCAGGGCGCCGTCGATGAGCTTGAGGACCTTCTCGAGACGGGCTGCGAGCTCGTCGCGCTGCGTCTCGAGGGCCTCGATCCGCGCCCCGAGATCCGCGTCCGAGGCCGCCTTTCCTTCCAGCTCCTCGAGCTTGGCCGCGAGCTCGGTCTCGCGCGCTTTCGCCTCGGCGTAGGCCGTCACCAGGTCGTCGATCCTCGCCTCGAGCCGCTTCAGCACCGCGTCCATTGCCATCGACATCCTCCGTCACGCAAATCTGATGGGCAGCCGCTCGGACAGCTCGCGGCGCAGGTGCTCGTGCGACGCGTTGACCTCGTCCTGGGTGAGGGAGCGCTCGGGGTGCCGGTAGACCAGCCGCTGGGTGGTCCGCACCCGCCCGCTTCCGTCCGGGAGGACGAACCGCGTCACGTAGCCCAGGTCCTCGACCCACTCTCCTGCCAGCGCCCGCACCGCGGCCTCGAGCTCCGCGTAGCCGAGATCGCTCGAGTGCTCGACCGTCATGTCCATGACGACCGGCGGAAAGCGCGGCAGCGCCTCGAAGCGCGGCAGCGGCCGCGGGGCCGCCCGCTCGAGGTCGAGCTCGGCCAGCAGGACCCTGCCCCGCAGGCTCCAGTGCTCGCCGGCGAACCTCTCGGCTAGGCACCCGGCCAGCCCCAGGAGCGAGCCGTCCTCCGCCTCGAGGACCGCACCGGCGGCAGTGTCCAGCCACGGCTGCCCGCCGCGCCGCCAGCTCAGCTTCGGCAGCCCGATCGACCGGCACAGGTGCTCGACCACGCCCTTGAGGCGTGCGAAGTCCTCGTCGATCGCGCCGCCGGTCGCGGACAACAACACGGCAAGCCGCTCCCGTTCGGCCGGCTCGGCGCCCTCGGTGCTGAACACGCGCCCCTGCTCGAAGATCGCGAGCTCGCGCTCGCCCTGGTTGAGGTTGGCGGCCGCCGCGGCCAGCACGCCCGGCAGCAGCGAGCGGCGCATGGTCTCCTGGCTGGTGCTCAGGGGATTGGCGAGCTCGAGCGCAGGTCCCGGGCACAGCGGGTGCTCCGCCACCAGGGCGTCCGCCGCACGGTCGACGAAGCTCCAGGTGATGATCTCGGTCAGGCCCGCCGCCACCGCCGCGCGGCGCGCACGGTCGACGAGCTCCCAGTTCGGGTTGCGGCGCCCGGGGGTGGTCGCCAGCACCGGCAGGGCGGACGGCACCGCAGAGTAGCCGACGTGCCGCAAGACCTCCTCGAAGAGGTCGGCCACCCGCTCGACGTCGACCCGGAACGGGGGCACGGTGACCGTGATCGCGTCGCCGGACCTCGCGGGCGCGAACTCGAGGCCGGCGAGGATCTCGGCCGCTCTCTCGGCCGCGATCTCGAGCCCCGCGAAGGACGAGAGCGCCGAGGCCGACAGCGTCAGCTCGCGCCCCCGCCACGGCCGGGGGTTGACGTCGATGCGGCCGCGCGCCACGGAACCGCCGCACAGCTCGGCGATGAGCACCGCCGCGCGGTCGCAGGCGAGCGCCGCCATCTCGGGATCGGCGCCGCGCTCGAAGCGGTGCGAGGCCTCGGTGTGCATGCCCAGCCGGCGCGCGGTGCGGCGCACCGAGAGGGCGTCGAAGTGAGCGCTCTCGAGCAGCACCTCGGTGGTGTCGGCCTGGATCTCGGAGTCGGCGCCGCCCATGATGCCGGCGAGCGCGACCACGCCCTCGCCGTCGGCGATCATCATCATCGACGGATCGAGCTCGCGCACCATCCCGTCGAGGGTCGTCAGCCGCTCGCCCGGAGCCGCCGGCCGGACCACGATCCTCCGCCCGCGCAGCCGCTTCAGGTCGAAGGCGTGCAGCGGCTGCCCGAGCTCGAGGAGGACGTAGTTGGTGGCGTCGACCACGGCGTTGATGGGCCGGACGCCGCAGTTGGCGAGCCGCCGCTGCATCCACTCGGGCGAGGGGCGCACCTGCACGCCGCGGATCACCCGCGCCACGTAGCGCGAGCACGGCGCGCCGTCCGCGATCTCGACCGCGGCCA
>CAZMED010000357.1:1806-3440 GCA_964565045.1 uncultured Thermoanaerobaculia bacterium | reverse complement strand
AAGCAGGGGACGGTGATCCAGGGCTTCAAGGTCATCGGCACCACCGCCGACCTGCCGCGGCTGGTGCGCGAGATGGGGATCCACCACGTGGTCATCACCATCGCCCAGGCGTCGCGGGCCGAGATCCGGCGCATCGTCGAGATCTGCGAGAGCGTGCCGGTGAAGGCGCAGATCATCCCCGGGCTGTACCAGATCCTCAGCGGCACGGTGGAGATCAGCCGCATCCGCGACGTGGAGATCGAGGACCTGCTGGGGCGCGAGGTGGTGACGCTGGACGAGGGGCTGCTCGAGGGGTTCCTCGCCGGCAAGACGGTGATGGTGACCGGCGCGGGCGGGTCGATCGGCTCGGAGCTGGCGCGCCAGGCGGCGCGCTTCGGGGCCGGGCGGCTGCTGCTGGTGGAGCGCGCGGAGTTCGCGCTGTTCGACGTCGACCGCGAGCTGCGGGGGCTGCACCCGGAGCTTCCGATCGTGCCGCTGGTGGCCGATGTCTGCGACCGAGGGCTGATGCGGGCGCTGCTGGAGCGGCACCGGCCGGCGGTGGTGCTGCACGCGGCGGCCCACAAGCACGTGCCGATGATGGAGTCGAACCCGGTGGAGGCGGTGAAGAACAACCTGCTGGCCAGCCGCTCGCTGGGCGAGGCCGCGGGCGAGGCCGGGGTGGAGGCCTTCATCCAGATCTCCACCGACAAGGCGGTGCGGCCGACGTCGGTGATGGGGGCCTCGAAGCGCGCGGCCGAGCTGGCGGTGCAGGACCTCAACGCGCGCTTTCCGACGCGCTTCGTGTCGGTGCGCTTCGGCAACGTGCTGGGCTCGGCGGGGTCGGTGATCCCCACCTTCCGCGAGCAGATCCTGGCCGGCGGGCCGGTGACGGTCACCCACCCGGACATGGTGCGGTACTTCATGACCATCCCCGAGGCGGCGCAGCTGGTGCTGCAGGCGGGGGCGATGGGGGAGGGCGGCGAGATCTTCGTGCTCGACATGGGCGAGCCGGTGCGCATCCTCGACATGGCCAAGGACATGATCGGGCTGTTCGGGCTCAAGCCGTACGAGGACGTGGACATCGTCTTCACCGGGGTGCGGCCCGGCGAGAAGCTGTTCGAGGAGCTCGAGACCGAGGGCGAGCACATCGCCAAGACCCGGCACCCGAAGATCTTCATCGGCAGGGTCGCGAGCTACGACCCGGCGAGGGTGGCGGCGGGGCTCGAGCGCTTCGCCGAGCTCGCCGAGCTGGGGCGCGAGGCCGAGCTGCGGCGGTTCTTCAACGAGTTCCTGCCCGAGGCGCGGGTGGCGGAGGAGAATTAGGAATTAGGAATTAGGAATGAGGAATGCCGCCCGCCCACCGCCCACGCGAGTTTTGAGTTTTGAGTTTTGAGTTCCCGCCCGCCCACCCCATCGTCGTTGGAACGTTGAACGTTTGAACGTTGCGGACACCTGCCGCACACGCGAGTTTTGAGTTTTGAGTTTTGAGTTTTGAGTTCCCGCCCGCCCCATCGTCGTTTGAACGTTGGAACGTTTGAACGTTGAACGTTCCGCCCGCCCGCCGCAATGGGCCTGACGTCGATGCCGTCGCTCGTCCGGACTGTAGGCGGGGGCTTCAGCCCCCGCGAGGAGCGCGATGATGGTGGGCGGCGCGA
>CAZMED010000357.1:0-1706 GCA_964565045.1 uncultured Thermoanaerobaculia bacterium | reverse complement strand
CTGTAGGCGGGGGCTTCAGCCCCCGCGAGGAGCGCGATGATGGTGGGCGGCGCGATCGGGTACCCCGACGTGACGATGGCGGGCGCTGAAGCACCCGCCTGTAACGGGCCTGACGTCGATGCGGTCCCACCACTGACCGGGTGGGTGAAACGTTGAGCAACTGCGTGCCGGCGGCGTCGCTCTGGATGCTGGTCTGAGTGATTCCTAATATGCTGCAAATGTGAGGGTTGGGGCGAAGAAACATCGGTGCTTCGGCTCGGCCGGGTGCCAATTTCCGGCTCAATTAAAGGTTAAATCAGTGTCGAATTGGCTGCAGATGCAACCCCTTGTGATACTATTTTTGTCAGTGCCGAGGTAGCGATATTTTACTTATTTCACTCGAATTAGACCTGCTCAGGATCGAAACGGACGGATGAAGCTCGCGGCATATTCGACATGCGATCGAGCGGTGATGAGGGGCAAACTCATCGCCGTTTTTTTCGTGTGTGCGAGCCTGATCACGTCGGGCGCTGCCGGGCAGGATTCCCGCGAGGGGATGTCGAGCGCCACCGGCGAGCTCGGCTCGACGCAGGTGAACAGCGACGAGGCGATCCCGGTCGGGCCCTTCATCTTCAGCCCGTCGCTGCAGCTGTCGTGGCAGCACCGCGACAACATCTTCTTCACCCCGGACGACGAGGTGGCCGACCAGGTGTGGCTCATCAGGGGGCAGCTGCTGTTCGAGATACCGGTGTACGAGTCGTATGTGCGCTTCTCCTACACGCCGCAGTACCGCGACTACAGGGAGTACTCGCTCGAGGACAACTGGCAGCACTTCTTCGACGCGGCGGCGGCCTTCGAGTTCTCGAGCGGGCTGACCCTGAACCTGGCGTACAGCTACATCATCGGCAACCTCGAGACCCGCGAGATCGACCCCGGGGGCGAGGTCTTCTTCGGCGACCGCCGCTTCGACAAGCAGCAGGCGAGGCTGGGCGGCGACTACTGGGTCACCGGCCGTGATGGGATCTCGTTCGAGCTTTCCTGGGAGGACCTGGAGCACGCGGACCCGACGCTGTTCTACGACTACACCAGGCTCATGGGCAACATCGGCTGGGTGCACCAGATGAGCCCGGTCCTGGTGGCGGATCTGCAGTACGGGATCACCGATTTCGACGCCCACAGCTCGGAGTTCGAGAACAACGACTTCCGCGACTCGGTGTCCCACGACCTCACCCTCGGCCTCCGCGGGCAGCTCAGCCCGGTCGTGGCCACCGAGCTGCGCGTCGGCTACCGGGTCATCAACTACGACCCGGCGCCCGACGAGCCGCAGGTGGAGGACTTCAAGGGCGTCATCGTCAACGGTTTCATCAGCTGGGACATGGCGCACGGCGGGAGGCTGCGGCTCGACATGCTGCGCCAGCCGTACCCCTCGGCCTTCGGGGACAACGCCAACTACCTCGCGACCGGCGCGAGCCTGATGTACAGCCTCGACCGCGGCAACATCTACGGCCAGCTGCGGGGCCGCTACCAGAACAACGACTACGAGCGCGTGGACCGCCTCACCGGCGAGGCGCGGTCGGACGACATCTACACCCTCGGCCTCGGGCTCGGCTACCGTTTCACCTACTACCTGTCGCTGTGGGGCACCTACCTGTACGAGGACCGCGACAGCCTCTACCGGTACTCGTACGAGACCAACATCTTCACCCTCGGGCTGGTGGTGGGGTTCT
>CAZMED010000356.1:0-3443 GCA_964565045.1 uncultured Thermoanaerobaculia bacterium | reverse complement strand
ACCGCGTTGTGGCCGTACCACCACTGCATGAAGGCGTCCTGGACGCCGGCGTAGATCGGGTAGCTGCGCCACAGCCCGGCCGGCACCACCAGACTGTTGAAGATGTGCAGCAGCGCGATGGTGACGATGGTGGCGATGTAGAACCAGATCGCGACGTAGATGTGGCGTTCGCGCCTGATGGCGATGGTGGCGAAGGCGTTGACCGCGAACACCACCCAGATCACGGCCACGGCGATGTCGATCGGCCACTGGAGCTCGGCGTACTCCTTGCCCTGGGTGATGCCGAGCGGCAGAGTGACGGCCGCAGCGACGATGATCAGCTGCCAGCCCCAGAAGTGGATCGCGCTCAGCGCCTTCGAGTACATCGGCGTCTTGAGCAGGCGCTGCATCGAGTAGTAGACGCCGGCGAAGACGGCGTTGCCGGCGAAGGCGAAGATGACGGCGTTGGTGTGCAGCGGCCGCAGCCGTCCGAAGCTCAGGAACGGCAGCTCGAAGTTGAAGAACGGCGCCGCGAGCTGGAGGGCGACGACGACGCCCACCAGCATGCCGACCACGCCCCACACCAGGGTCATCAGGGTGAACTTGCGGACGATGGCGTCGTCGTAGGAGAACTGCTCGATGCGGACGGTCATCATGTTGCTCCGGGCGTGTGATCGGCTCGGCGCCGGGTCCGGGACCGGCTCAGCCCCGGTCGGCGGCGGAGATAATACCAGGTCTCGTTCCTCCTGCTGCATGCCACGCGAACCAGAAGCCGTAACGCACCGCCTGCAGCTCGCCGGCCCCGCCGAGCACCGCCACCTCGGCCGTGCCGGGGACCCGCCGGTAGTCGATGCGCAGCCGCACCCCACCGGCCTCGGCCTCCACCGAGCCTGAGGGTCCGCCGCCGGCCGCCTCGAGCGCCGGCAGCGGGAAGACGGCGTCGAGGCCGTCGACGGTCACCACCACCACGCGGTCCTTGAGGTGCAGCCCACCCTCGGGCGGCAGCGGCGCGACCGGAAAGCGCAGCAGCTCCGACCCGAAGTAGGAGTGGTAGGGATCGCGCTTGTAGAGCCTCTTGAGCTCCTCGAGCGGCGCCAGCACCTGGGTCTGCGGGTGGCGCGCCCGCCACGCGCTCCAGGTCGTGAGCACCGCCGGTCGCGGCTCCAGGCTCGGCGTCTGCTCGGGCTCGGGCCCGGCCACCGGCCGCCCGTCGAGCTGCGCCCACAGTGGCGACACCGGCGGTGCGAGCGTGCGGTCGTAAAGCAGCGGGTTGGAGTTGGCGAGCAGGCCGGATGCGCCGAGCTCCACCGTTTTGTCCCCGACCCGGCGCGAGTACACCGCCACGCTGTCGCACAGCGGGCTGTAGGTCACAGCCACCGGCTCGCCGCCCACCACGTCGTTGACGACCTCGTGCCAGCGCATGAGCCGCAGGGGGTAGGCGCGGGCGTCGCCGCCCTCGGCGATGCCGATGACGCGGTCGTCGGCGACCAGGAACTTACCGCGTTCCGCCTCGTTGGCGAGCTCGACCGCCGCGGCCTCCATGAAGCTCGGCGCCGACAGCACGTGGACACCGTCCCTGGGCATCGCGCGCACCAGGACCTCGGGCGGCGCGGTCGCGAGGTCGAGGTCGAACTCGCCCGCCGTCTCGCGGCCCGCCCGGTGCTCGAGGACCGGCGCCAGCATCACCGTCGCCACCGCCGCGGTCAGCACCGCCGCCGCCGCCGCGACCCACCAGCCGCTGCGAACCAGGCGCGGCGCCCGCACCCTCACGGCCCCTGGTGACCCGCGGCGGCCTGGAGGCTCACGATCGCGGCGGACGCCGGCGGAGTTCCGGGCGTGACCATGTCGGCGACGCCGAAACCGAGCACGACCGGCAGGTAGAGGATGCTGGCCAGGAACAGGCGCCGCGCCGCCTGCCGGCTGCGCTCGCGGAGGAAGACCCAGCCGAGCGCCAGGAAGGCCACGCCCACGATCTGGGATGCGGCCAGGAAGACGCCGCCGGTGACGCCGGCCACGCTCAGGGCCGCAGTGACGGGCAGCAGGGCGGCCGCCCAGACGAAGGCCACCCGTCCGGTCAGGCGCCCCTCGAGGTCGATCGAGGGCAGCATGCGGAATCCGCCGCGGGCGTAGTCCTCGCGGTAGAGCCAGGCGAGGGCGAGGAAGTGCGGGATCTGCCACACGAAGAGCAGGCCGCCGAGGATCCAGGCCCCGGCCTCGAGACCGCCGGTGGCCGCGGACCAGCCCATCATCGGCGGCACCGCCCCGCACACCGCGCCGACCACGGTGTTGAGCGGCGTGCGCACCTTGAGCGGCGTGTAGACCAGCACGTAGAGCAGGATCACGAACAGCGACAGCAGGGTCGTCAGCGGATTGGTGCCGGCAGCCAGCACCAGGAGCCCGGCCAGTGCCGTCAGCAGACCGGAGACCAGGGCCAGGCGGCGGTCGACCCTCCCTGCGGGCAGGGGGCGCGAGCGGGTGCGCTGCATCAGCCGGTCGCGCTCGACCTCCCACCACTGGTTGAGGATGTTGGCGCCGAAGGCGCTGAGCGCGGTTCCGACGACCGCCGCCAGGCCGACGGTGAGTGAGAGCTCGTCGCCGGCGCCGAGCACGTAGCCGACGAGGGCGGTGAGCACGACCAGGGCGCCGAGCCGGGCCTTGGCGAGCTCGAAGTAGTTGGCGGCGAGCGATCGCGCGGATGCCAGGAGCGGCAGCCCGTGGGCGTCGGCTGAAGCTGAGAGTTGATCTGCCACCTTGTCGTCTTTCCTGAGAGAAGCTGCAGGGCCTGGTGTATAGTTCGAATCGACTTTCCGGATGCGGCGTTCGGCGCCGCCGAGTATAACCGAGGAAGGCCGGGCGGTATTCGCGCGGTTGTCCCCGGGGCGGAGGTTGACGATGAATCCGACCGCTTTCGATCGCAGCTCCATCGTCCCCCTGGCGTTCGCGACGGCGGTGTCCATGTGGGCGGTCGCGTACGTGTTCCGGCTGCCGGCGGTGATGGCGCCGAGCTGGCTTCTCCTGGCGGCGATGCTGGGCGTGATCGCCGTCTGGGGCTGGATCATCGGCCGCCGGGCGGCCGGCGGCTGGCGGGCCGGGGCTGCGGTCGGGGCCGCGGCGGCGGTGATCAACCTTCTGATCCTCGGCAGCCTGCTGTCCTCCGCCGACGACGGCGCGTTGCTGCCCTCGGCCGTGCTGTGGGTGCCCGGCTCGCTGCTGATCTCGGCGCTGGTGGCCGCGGCATTCGCGGCCGCGGCCGGCGCCCGCGCCGATGCCTACGGCGGGCCGGAGGCGTGGACGGCGCTCTTCGCCAAGGTCGCCGTGGCGGCCACCTTCCTGCTGGTGGTGGCCGGCGGCCTGGTGACCAGCCACGAGGCGGGGCTGGCCGTGGTCGACTGGCCGAACACCTTCGGTACCAACATGTTTCTCTACCCGCTCGCGCGCATGACCGGCGGCATCTACTACGAGCA
>CAZMED010000355.1:0-3486 GCA_964565045.1 uncultured Thermoanaerobaculia bacterium | reverse complement strand
CGAAATCCGAAATGGGCGGGCGGGTGGAACGTTTTGACGTGCAACGTTCTAACGTTTGAACGTTCTAACGATGGGGCGGCGGGGCGGGCGGTCAGAGCTGCATCAGGCTTTCGAGGTGCTCGGAGGGCACCAGCCACTCGGTGGGCTCGCCGTCGCCGAGGGCGGCGATCTTGTGCGCCACCGTGTCGCGGATGTACCGCCCCCAGATCTTGAACGGCAGCTCGTCGATGTCGACCGTCGGCGAGGTGGCGAGCCGCAGCATGTACTCGATGATCGACGACGCGTTCTGGGCGAGGCGGCCGAAGTCGCTCGCCAGGTCGCGCTGGTCGAGGATCCGCTGCTCGTGGATGCAGGTGCCGAACTCGGACTCCACGAGGTCCTCGAAGGTGGTGAGGATGAGCTCGACCCGGAAGGTCCGGCTGCACCTGCCGAGGTAGGCGGCGAAGCGCCTCTCGAGCCCCTCGACGGGGAGGCCGCGGCGCGCCGCGAACGACCAGTCGATGCCGCGCATGCTTTCGAGGACGGCCTCGTCCGCCGGCAGCTCCAGGTCGACCAGGAAGTGGGTTCCGTTGTAGGCGCCTTGGTGGACCTCGCGATCGTGCGCCCACGCATAGTCGAGGTGGTCGAGAGCGCCCTCGATTCTCGGGAGGTCGTCACGGGAGGCGATCACCTTGACGCCGACGACGTCGTCCACCCTGAGCTTGTCGGGGTCGAGCGTGATGCGCCCGGAACGGATGCGGTCGGCCACCAGCCGTTCGGCGGCCCCGCGGATTCCGGCCGGGGCGCTCGGGGGGCGGTCGTTGGTGATGACGGTGCCGGACTTGCGCGGCCGGCTCGCGGCGAGCGCCTCCGCGACCGCGTCGACCTCGACGCTGAGCTGGGCGGCGACCCGACGCGAGACCTTGTCGGCGATGCGGCGGATGCGCTTGCGCCGGATGACGGCCGCGAGGCGGCCGTTGCGCTGGGTCACGATCGACATCCGCACCGGGGTGCGCGGGAAGAACTCCTCCGGAAGCTGCCGGTACCAGTCGATGAGCTCGGCGACGCGCGAGGTCGGATGAGCGGCGGCGGCGACGATCGCCTCCCGCAGCTCGTCCTTGTTGATGGTGCGCTCGAGGTAGAGGTCCTCGCGCCGGCACACGCGGCACAGATCGGCCACGAAGCGGCGCACCGTGGGCGCCGTGATGGCGCGCTCGAAGGCGAAGATCTCGGTCAGGATCCGGCCGTCGTCGGGCTCGACGCGGTCGGCCAGCCAGCGCATGGCGATGTCGAACAGTCGGTCGCGGTGGGTCAGGCCTGAGAGGTACATCGTGGAATCGTCATCGGCTTTCCGGCATCCCGTGGCGCGCGGACGCTTCGACCATGGTAGCGCCCACAGCCCCCTCGTGGCCAGCCCGGCCCGTCGCCGCTACGGCACCACCGCCGACCACCGCGGCGTGGCGCCGGACTCGAAACCGTCGGCGAAGATCTCGGTGAGCATCCAGGCGCCGTTCGGCTGGCCCATCCGGAGAGGGCCTCCGCGAGCGGTCGGCCACAGTAGACAGTCGGTGCCAGACCCGGGCACCGTGAACACGTCGAGGCCGTGGTCGAAGGTCTGGACCAGAATCTCGAGCTGGCCGTCGCCGTCGAGGTCGCCCACAGTGGGGGCCGCAGGCGCGCCGTTGCCGTTGCCGTTGTGGCCGGGGTTCGGCAGCGGCAGGTCGTAGAGCACGGCACCCGCCGGTGACAGCACCATCAGCCGGCCCGAGTCGTGGACGTCCGGGTCGCCGTAGGTGGTGAGGAGGAGCTCGGGCGCGCCGTCGCGGTTGAGGTCGGCGACCGTGGCCTCGGAGCTGAACATGATCGCCTCGCCGTGCCGGATGTCGGTGCGCCACAGGCGGGTGGCGGAGGCGTCGTAGGCGGCGACGAACCCGTCGTTGAGCGAGACCACGATCTCGGGCCGGGCGTCGCCGGAGATGTCGGCGAGGGTCGGCGCCGGAACGCCGTACGGCGGGTACCAGCCGTCGACGTCGATGGGCGCGCCGCCGCGCGGCAGCACCTCCCACCCGGGCTTGCGGCGCGCCGAGCGCTCGCCGGTCCCGTGCGCCCCCTCGAGGACCATGACGGCGTAGGCCTGGGTCTCGTAGGGGACGTTGCGCTCGATGTTGGGCACGCCGATCACCTCGTTGACGCCGTCGAGGTCGAGGTCGGCGATGCCGGGCGGGGAGGCCGTCCACTGCAGCCACTCGGTCCAGCTCGGGTGCGGCCAGGTCCCGGTGTGGAGGTGGTAGTGGTCGTGCTCAACGCCGGCATCGGCCCAGCGGATGAACTGACCCCAGGTCAGGCGGTTGCCGAGCCACTCCCCGCTCCGGTTGGTGTAGTACTCCGAGGCGTCGAGGGCGATGCCGTCGTGGTCGAAGGCCTGGATGTGGTGGTTGTCGTAGGTCACGATGATCTCGAGCTCGGGATCGTTGTCGATGTTGCCGACCCCGACGTTGAGCCCGTAGCAGCCGTAGCCGGAGTGCCCAGGCCCGTTGCGGTCGGCGTCGTTGCCGGGACCCGAGAGGGCGTTGTAGCGTGGCCACGCGGGCTCGTGCCCGCCTGCAGGCCGGTAGGGCGCGCCGTCGGCCGCGAAGACGAAGACCTGCGCGCCACCGGCGTCCGTGGCGAGGGCCTGGGTGGTGGTGGCGATGATCTCGGCCGAGCCGTCGCGGTCGAGGTCGGCGGCGGCGAGGCCGCGCACCTCGCACTGGGACCCTGCGCCGCGGGCGTCGGCCGGCCAACCGTCCTTGAGGCGGAGCTCGCCCGCCACCCACTCCCAGGCAATGACCTCGTGGGCGCGGCCGGCCACGACCTCGACGACGCCGTCGCGCTCGAGGTCGAGCACCACGTGCGGGGCGTAGACCCGGCCCTGCTGGTCGGTCGTACGGTCGAGGAGAGTGCCGTCGGGGCCGTAAACGAAGATGTCGTAGAAGGCGGCCACGAGCTCGTTGGCGCCGTCGCCGTCGAGGTCCGCGATCAGCGGCGAGGCGTACCAGCCGGTCTGCCCGGCGAGGTTGCGGACGAAGACCGGCGCCTGCACCGGACCGCTGCTCCCTGCAGACTCGCACTGCGGTGGGCCCGCTGCCGCGGCCGAGACGGCAGCCACCAGGAGCGCGAGGCAAGCAGTCGGGATGCGTCGTGCCGACATCGGCTCTTCCTTTTCCCTTGTCCATTATGGCGCGGCCGGGTCGCGATGCCAGTGACGCGGGACATCCTCGAGGGACCGTGGGCCGCCGCCTTCCCTGCGCCCAGAATTCGCGGGACGGTCGGCGCGTACTCCTGGTGTGGAATCCACGGTTTCACCGGCAGGTACACTGGGGCCGCAATGATCGCAGCCTTAGCGAGGGTCGAGAGCGCGTGCGAGTCGTGCGGGGCGAAGGTCGTGCTCGAGCCGCTGGCGCGGACTGCGCGCTGCCCCTACTGCGACTCGCCGGCGGTGGTGGACCGGCCGGCGACGGCGGACCG
>CAZMED010000354.1:0-3557 GCA_964565045.1 uncultured Thermoanaerobaculia bacterium | reverse complement strand
TGCCACCCGCCGAAGAGCGTCCACATCGTCGAGGAGATCGTCTCCAGCTTCCGCGACGGAAGGCAGGACGTGGCCGAGTTCTGGATCCAGCTCCGGGGCCGCTTCGTCCACATCCGCTACTTCGCGGTCCGCGACGAGGAGGGCGCCTACCTGGGCACGTTGGAGGTCACGCAGGACATCACCCGGCTGCGCGCGCTCGAGGGCGAGCGCCGGCTGCTCGAGTTCGAGGGGAGCGCCGCGTGAGCGCCCCGCTGCCGATCACGCCCGAAACCCGCGTCGGCGAGCTGCTCGACGCCTACCCCGAGCTCGAGGAGGTCCTGATCGCCGCGGCGCCGCCGTTCGCCAAGCTCGCGAACCCCGTCCTGCGCCGCACCATCGCCCGGGTCACCTCGCTCGAGCGCGCCGCCCAGGTCGGCGGGATCCCGGTGCGGGAGCTGGTGCTGCGCCTGCGCGAGGCGGCCGGCCTCGATGCGTCCGCCGACGACCTGGCCACGGACGAGGCGGCGCAGCCCGCCGACGGGCCCGCGTCGTGGGTCGATGCCGCCCGCGTGCGCTGGACCGTGGACGCCGACGCGCTGCTCGACAACGGCACCCAGCCGATCTCCGAGGTCCAACGCCGCGCGCTCGCGCTCGAAGGCGACGAGCTCGGGCTGATCCGCAGCTCCTTCCGGCCGGCGCCGCTGATCGAGCTGCTCGAGGGGCAGGGCTTCCGCACCGCGGTGGTGCGCTCGGGCGACGGCTTCGCCACCTTCGTCGGCCGCCGTCCGTAACCCCGCCGCGGCGGCGCCCCGCGTGGCCGCCGGAGCGCTATTATCGACCCGTCCTATGAACGGGGAGTCCGATCCGGTCCGATCCGACGGCCGAGCGCGGGCGCGCACGGTCCGCTCGCGGCTGCTGCTGATACTCCTGGCCGCTGCGTTGCTGCGGCTGCTGCTGCTCGCCGACATCCTGGCGTCGAGCCCCGACTTCCTGGTGCAGGACCCGGTGGAGGTGCGCGCGGGAATCACCGATCCCACCCGCCCGTACATGAACACCTTCGGCTTCGAGGCCTCCAACATCGCCTACGCCCTGGTGTGCGCGGGCGAGGGCTACGCGAGCCCCTTCGGCGGCGCCACCGGCCCCACCGCCTGGATCGCGCCCGGCGTGGTCGCTCTCTACGCCGCCGCCTTCGTTCTCGGGGGGTGCTTCACGCCGCAGGCGATCCTCATCGCGTTCGCGCTCGCCCTCGCGGTGTCGCTGGCGACCACCGTCGTCGTGTTCTGCATCGGTCGACGAATGGGCGGCACCGAGGCCTCCGGCCTGCTGGCAGCGCTTGCCTTCGCCCTGCTGCCCTTCGAGGCCTGGATCTTCCACGTCAACGGGCAGCTCGACTTCAACCTCCAGGTGGCGTGGTTCGCGCTGCTGCTGCTCGCCGTGCTGCGGGCGAACGACGCCGCCGGCCCCCGCCGCTTCGTCGAGCTCGGCCTGGTGTCGTCGGTGGCAGCGCTCTTCAACCCCGGATTCATCCTCTGCACTGCGGTCGCGCTGCCGTTCCTCGTCCACCGGCTGCCGGCGCGCGAGATCGCGCGCCTGGCCGCGATCGTGCTCGTGGTGCACGCCGTCGTCGTCGGCCCTTACGTCGGTTGGCAGAGCCTGCGCCTGGGCGGCTTCGTACCTGTGAAGTCGAATGGGCCCTTCGAGCTCGCCCTCGGCAACACGGCCGGCAGCGACGGCGTGCTCGGCGATGCCGTGTTCGCGGCCGCCCATCCGAGCCAGAACGCCGCCGAGTTTCTCCGCTACCGCGAGCTCGGCGAGATGGCCTATGTTCGCCGGACACTCGCGACCTTCACCCGCGACTTCCAAACGGCGGGGTTCCTCGGCGCCACCGCGCGGCGCGCCTCCCAGTTCTTCCTCGCCTACGAGCTCAAGCCGTGGGACCGTTCGAAGCTCGCCGTGGCCGTCAAGTCCGCGTTGTGGAAGCTGCCGGCGCTGTCCCTCCTGCTGCTGCTCGTGCTGCGGCGGGGCCGGCTCGAGCGGCTCGAGGTCCTCATGCTCGTGTTCACCCTCGCCTACGCCGTGCCCTACCTGCTCACAGGGGTCATGGAGCGCTACCGTCTGCCGATGGTGACGACGGTGTCGGTGCTGCTGGCGCTGGCGGCGGCGGAGATCGGCCGCAGAGCTCGGAGGCGGTTCACCCGATAGCGGCTGACATCAGCCGGCCGCCGCCGGGAGGCGCCGGCGGCGATGGATCGCAACGGCGGAGCCGGCCGCGGTGGTCGCGAGCACTGCCAGGAACACCATGCCCAGCAGGTCGTGGGCGAAGCCCACCGAGGTGGTGAAGGCGGCGGCGAGGAAGCCCCCGGCCAGCAGGAGGCACAGGGCCTCGACCGGCGCCCGCAGTTCCGGACGGAGTCCGGCGACGCAGTACAACGGCGGCACCAGCAGCAGCGACTGGTGCACGTGGGCGTGCCAGGTGAAGGCGTTGTTCGCGGCGGCGAGGCCGAGCCAGGCGAGCCCGACCACCAGTCGGTCGCCGGAGCGCAGGCGGCGCGCGCAGAAGAGCCCCATGGCGGCGGTCACCACCATCCCTGCGACGGCCGCGATCCAGCCGATCACCGGCGGTGCGACGCGCCCCGCGTTGAGGGCGAAGGCGCGCCAGGTGGTCATGGAGCTCGGAAACGCGTTCATGACCTGGCCGGTGGCATTCACGAAACGCCCCAGCCCGGTCGCGAAGGCGGGCACCCATTCATGCGCCAGAACGAGTGTCGGGGTCAGGGCTGCGGCCACCGCAGCTGCCATCCCGCCGAGCATCCGCCATTGGCCGGCGACGGCGAGCGCGGGAACGATCAGCACCAGCGTCTGCGGTTTGAGGAACATCAGTCCCAGCCAGAGCCCGGCCTGCAGGGGGCGGCCGCGGTGGAACGCGATCAGGGCCTCGCCGAAGAACACCATCAGCCAGACGCTGATCTGCCCCATCACCAGGTGGATGAAGGCCGGCGGCGACAGCAGGACGGCAACGATCAGGAACCCCGGCCGCGCGACGGCGAAGGCGCGGGCGAGACGCAGCTGGTAGAGCACGAGGACCAGCAGGTGGACGGCGGTCCACACCACGAAGCCCGCCACCGGCGGCAGCAGCGTCGAGGGGATGAAGGCGAGCGAGAACGGCGGCGGGTACGGCGCCGGCACGATGTCGAAGGGCAGCGCGCCCGCGCCCGCGCTGCGCACGTAGCGCTCGTAGATCCGCCGCTGCGAGGCCTCGAGGAGGGCGGGGTCGTACGGCGCTCCGAGCCCGTGCTCGAGGATCGCCTCGCCGGCCGTCCGGGTGCCGCGGTAGTCGAGGGCGACGTAGTCGAAGAGCCCCCGCTCTCGAATGATCCAGGCCACGAACGCCGCCTCCGCGAGGAGCACGACCGCGGCGAGGACCAGCAGCCCGCCCCGCACCGCCGCGTGGGTTCGCGCGTCCCGGCGCTCCGCGGCGGTGCCTGTCGTGTCCACCGGCCGATTGTATCGGCCCCCGCGAGCGATGCGCGAGAACCTCGGCGCTCCCGGGAGTTGCACCCTGCTCCTTGCTCCCTGCT
>CAZMED010000353.1:0-3570 GCA_964565045.1 uncultured Thermoanaerobaculia bacterium | reverse complement strand
TAGGTCTTGTCCTCGAAGAAGAAATCGGTCTCACCCTCGGAGGTCGAGTAGGTCGCGTTCTGCGGAGTCATGCCCTCGAAGTGGAGGACCACCTGGTTGCCCGACTTCCAGGTCAGCCGAATGACCTGGTCGGGGTAGTGCAGGGCAGTCCTGATCTTCTTGCTTCCGCTGTAGAAATCCACCGCCTTGCACTTGTAGCTGTAGTTCTGTCCGTTGACGATCACGCCGCAAACAGTCTCGAACTCGTCCTTGCGATCATAGTTCTCCTCGTAATGAGGGGCTTTCTGACCGCCTCCCTGGCAGTCGGAGGCCGGTGCGAAGACGATCGACGCGTAGCGGCCGTCGGTGGTGCGCACGGTGATGCACTGGCCGTTCTCCTGCTCCTGCCAGTAGGTGTAGGAGCTGTCGCCGCCCTGCTCGGCCTTGACGAAGGTGTAGCCCCTGCGCTGAAGCTGGTACTCGCCGTCGCCGCCGCGGGCGCCGATCAGGTCCTGCAGGTAGGGCACGGGCTCCTGCGCCGAGGCGAGGCCGGCCGCGAGCATGATGCCGACGCCGCAGACGATGAACTTCGCGATCTTCATGACATTCCTCCTTGTGGTTGGGCTGTCGCCCGGTGTCACCTGACGAAGCATCTTCTCCGTGGACCGTTCCTTGGTAGGGGAAGCGTTCGTGCTGCGGCCATTTCAGACCCCGGCCCGGGCCCCGTCAACCTGTCAGTTTTGACGGGTCCTGCCGGGTGGCTTCACTGCTCAGCGTGCGGAGTCCCGCCCGACACGGCCGTGGTTGCGGCGAGCGTCGGCACCCTCGCAGCCGTTGAGAAAAACCGACGTTTCGAGCCACTCCTGGTCGGGGTAGTAGATGAAGAGGTAGGTGCCGTTCTTGATGGTGTCGATGAGCTTCTTGGCCACGTCCGTCGGCACGGCGGGGCAGCCCCAGCTGCGGCCGAGCCGGCCCTGCCGGTCGGCGAACTCCTCGCTCACGTACCAGGCCCCGTGGAGGACGATGGTCCGTTCAAGCGCGAGGTGGTTGACGCCCTCCTCGAGGCCGTGCAGCTTGAGGGAGTAGCCGTTCTTGCCGTGGTAGGTGCCGGCGGTCAGGAACAGGCCGAGGCTCGACTGCTTGCTGCCGCGGGTGTTGGAGAACTCGGTGGCCATGTTGGCGCCGGTGTTCTTGCCGTGCGCCACCAGCTCGTGGAAGAGCAGGGCGCGGCTCTCGAGGTCGAAGACCCAGAGGCGGGGGACCGTCGACGGCAGCGAGTAGTCGATGACCGTCAGCACGTCGTGACCGTCGTAGCCCGCCTCGTCTGCGCAGTCGACCGCCGTCAGCGCCAGGTCGAGGACCTTTCGGTCCAGGTCGGGCGCCGCCGTGGCGAGCTCCCTGGGCATCGAACCGGCGGCGGCAGGGCCGACCATGGCCAGCCCTGCCACCGTCAGGCTGACGAGCATGCGCCCCGCAGCTGGAGAAAAGGCCATCATCGGCCGGATCATACGCCACGCACCCGCAACCGGTCAGCTGGTCTGCTCGGGATGCCGGGTCGCCAGGACCACGAAGTCGCTGTCCGACCTGGTCTCGGGCGATGCCGCGCGGTTGGTGATCACAATCGTCGACCCCGGGCCGAGGATCTCCCACACCCTCGTGGAGAAGAAGCTGGGTATGGAGATCCGGTTCAGCTCCGAGCCCTCGTCCCGCCAGGCGGCCTCCTGCGTGATTTCGGCGGGAGCATTGGTCCACACCGTCATCCACAACGGTGCCGGTCTGCCCGGAACCCAGGGGTTCTCGTGATCGGCGTAGCCGTCGAGGATGGTGAAGATCCCCTCCGCAACCGGACGCTGCGGGTCCTTGATGTGGATCTCGGAGAAGCCGATCTCGATGCCGTTGCGGTAGACGTAGATCTTCCCGTCGGCCGTGCTGATGAGCACATTGACCGGGCCCTCGGGCGACAGCTCGGGACGCCAGTCGTAGGTGTCGGGTCCGATCACCGGCACCCGGGGCTCGCCCGCGGGGATCATGGGCGAGAGAACCATCCCGGGGTGGGCCGCCTCGGCCGGTCCCGAGTGGTCGTCCGCGATCACCACCGTGCCTCCGAGGTGCTCGACCTCGAAGAGCAGGTGAGAGAACTCGAGCGGCAGGTGGACGCAGCCGTGCGAGTTGGGGTAGCCGGGGATGCTGCCCGCGTGCAGCGCGATGCCGCTCCAGGTGAGGCGCTGGGTGTAGGGCATCTTGGCGTTGTAGAGGCTCGAGACGTGGTCCTTGTCCTTCTGCAGGATCGTGAAGACACCTGTGGGCGTCTCGTGACCCGGCTTGCCGGTGGCCACCGGGCAGTAGCCGATGAGGACGCCGTTACGGTAGACGTAGGCGAACTGCTGGTTGAGGCTCACCAGCACCACGAGAGGGCCCGACGGCGCCGCCTCGGGCATCCACACGAACTCACCGCCCTTGAGGTCCTCGGGCGGGGTGCCTGCCGGACGCCGTCCGTCGGCGGGCTCGCCGGACGCGGTGAGGGACGTGATCATCAATGCGGTGGCGGCGAACGCGGTCAGAAGGCTCTGCGATCGGGTCATGTTGGGCAACTCCTTTTGCAGTGCTCGAGTCGGTGGTTTTTCGTGAAAAGCCGCGGCGCGTTCCGCGGCTCTTGGGCTTCGCTCGTTCAGGGTCACGTGGCGATCCCCCGGGCCCTGCGCTCTCGTCAGCGTCCCTGCCGGGGCGCACAGGGCTCCCGAGGCGGGATTGTTGTTTGACCGGCGTCCCGAGGATCGCACCATGCTTCGGCCCTCGACCGTTCCCATCAGCGCGGCTCTTCCATGGGTCGCGGGTCCGCTCCCGGAGGCTGGGGGACATGAGGGAGACCCCTGCCTCCGTCTTTGACCCGGAGCTCCTGCTGGGGAAAGGGAATCTCGATGCCGGCCTCGGCAAAGGCTTCCGCCACTGCGACCCGGAGCTCGCTCGCCACTCGGTAGCCGTCGCTGTAGTGGGCGACCCAGCAGATGAGGCGGAAGTCGAGCTGGCTGTCCCCGAAGGAGACCATGAAGGCCTTGGGAGGCGGGTCGGCCATGACATCCTCATGCCGTACCGCGACCTCCTCGAGCACCTCGATGACCGTGCGCGCGTCGCTGCCGTAGGCCGCACCCACCAGCACCTCCACGAGGCGACGCTGGCTCGAGAGCGTCCAGTTGGTGACGTCCTTGGAGATGAGGTCGCCGTTGGGAACGAGCACCTCGGAACCGACGAAGGTGCTCACCGTGCTGGAACGGATGCCGATCCGGGAGACCTGGCCGAGCACGCCCGAAACCTCGACCACGTCGCCCACGCGGATCGGCCGCTCGAAGAGCAGGATGAGGCCGGACACGAAGTTGTTGACCACGTTCTGGAGGCCGAAGCCGACGCCCACGCCGAAGGCGCCCGCCAGGATGGTGGCCTTGGACAGGTCGATGCCCAGGGCGGCGAGCGCCAGTGCAAAACCTGCGAGCAGGATCAGGTAACGCACCGAGGTGGAGATCATGTACGGGACGCCGCGCGCCAGCGGCAGACGCGGCAGGAACTCCTCGTCGAGCACGAAGCAGACGATCCTGG
>CAZMED010000352.1:0-3573 GCA_964565045.1 uncultured Thermoanaerobaculia bacterium | reverse complement strand
AACGTTCAAACGACGTCTTCTGGCATCATAACGGCATGACGATCGGGGCTTCGAGGGCCTTCCGCGCCGGCTACGTGACGCTGGCCCGCCGCGGCGAGCTGGCCGCGCGTGCCGCGCGTCTCGACGCCATGCTCGCCGACTGCGCGGTGTGCCCTCGCGAGTGCCGGGTCGACCGCCGCCGCGAGCTCGGCGACTGTGCCACCGGGGCCGCGGCGGTGGTCGCATCCTGGAGCCCGCACCACGGCGAGGAGCCGGTGATCTCGGCCCGGCGCGGCTCGGGCACGGTCTTCCTCGCCAACTGCAACCTGCGCTGCGTCTTCTGCCAGAACCACGACATCTCGCAGCGGCCCCGCGACTTCGCGGGTCTCGCAACCAGCGACGAGGAGCTGGCTGCGGTCTTCCTCGAGCTCCAGGACCGCGGCTGCCACAACCTCAACTGGGTGTCGCCGTCGCACCAGGTCCCGCAGCTGGTGCGCGCACTGGAGATCGCCGCCCGGCGCGGCCTCGAGCTGCCGGTCGTCTACAACTCCAACGGCTACGACTCGATCGAGACGCTGCGGCTGCTTGATGGGATCGTCGACATCTGGATGCCGGACCTCAAGTACGCCGACCCGGACGCCGGCTGCCGGCTGTCGGGGGTGGAGGACTACCCGCAGCGGGCGCGGGCGGCGCTGGCCGAGATGTACCGCCAGGTGGGCGACGTCTGGGAGCTCGGGCCGGAGGGCGAGCTGCGCCGCGGCCTGCTGGTGCGGATGCTGGTGCTGCCCGGCGGGCTCGCCGGCGTCGAGGCGAGCCTGGCCTGGGTCGCCGGCGAGCTGTCGCCGACGGTCGCGGTGTCGCTGCTCGCGCAGTACCGCCCGGCGCACCGCGTGCCGCGCACCCCGGAGCTCGCCGACCTCGACCGCCCCATCAGCCGCGACGAGTGGCGGCTGGCGGTGGAGGCGCTCGAGCGCCACATGGAGGGCGACCGCCACCACGTGCAGGCGGTGTGGATTTGATTCTCTCCCGTACCTGAACTGGTCCGCTGCAACGGCGCCGATCCTCGAGAGATCGACCAGAGAGCGACGTTTGAACGTTGGAACGTTGAACGTTCGAACGTTCAAACGATGTGAGCGGGAGATGACCAGGCCGCGGTCGCGCCACCTGCTCGCTGGCACGGGCACTGCCGCAGTTGCTGCCCTCTGACGCTGCAGCTCCCACTGCCACTGCCGCTGTCACTGAACCTGAATCCGGAGGCGGACGGCGGTAGCCGTTGGGCATCCACAGTGCCCGCGGTTACACTGTCGCTCGGAGGTACCCAATGCCCGAAGCGGTGCTGGCGATCGACCAGGGAACCACCGGTTGCACCTCGGTGGTGTTGGCGCGGGACGGCGCCGTGCTCGGGCGCGCGAACGAGGAGTTCACCCAGCACTACCCGCAGCCGGGGTGGGTGGAGCACGAGCCCGAGGAGCTCTGGCAGGTCAGCCTGCGGGTCATGGGCGCGGCGCTGATGGAGTCGAAGCTTCCGGCCGGGGCCATCGCCGCCATCGGCATCACCAACCAGCGCGAGACGACCCTCGTCTGGGACCGTGCGAGCGGTGATCCCCTGCACCGGGCCGTCGTCTGGCAGAGCCGCCAGACGGCCGAGATCTGCGAGCAGGTGCGCGCCGACGGCCTCGAGCCGCTCATCAGCCGCCGCACCGGACTCGTGGTCGACCCCTACTTCTCGGGAAGCAAGGTGAAGTGGATCCTCGACCACTACCCGGATGCGCGACGGCGCGCCGAGGCCGGCGAGCTCTGCTTCGGCACCGTCGACAGCTGGCTGCTGTACAGGCTCACCGGCGGCGCGGTCCACGCTACCGAGCCGACGAACGCCTCGCGGACCCTGCTCTACGACATCAGGTCCCACGCCTGGGACCCGGAGCTGCTGCAGATCTTCGGCGTGCCGCCGGCAGTGATGCCCGAGGTCAAGCCGAGCTCGGGCGTGTTCGGCACCACCGTCCCGGCCGGGCCGATCCCGGGCGGCGTTCCGGTCGCGGGCATCGCCGGCGACCAGCAGGCGGCGCTCTTCGGCCAGGGCTGCTGGCACCCGGGAATGGTCAAGAACACCTACGGGACCGGTTGCTTCGTGGTGCTCAACACGGGCTCCGAGCTGCGCCGTTCGAGCTGCGGGCTGCTCACCACCGTCTGCTGCGATGCGCAGGGCCGGCCGGCCTATGCGCTCGAGGGCTCGGTCTTCATCGCCGGCGCCGCCGTGCAGTGGCTGCGCGACGAGCTCGGGCTCATCGGCAGCGCCGCTGAGACCGAGGGGGTGGGACGACGGGTCGACGACACCCAGGGGGTGTACGTGGTGCCGGCCTTCGCCGGGCTCGGCGCGCCCTACTGGGACATGCACGCCCGCGGCGCGATCGTCGGCCTGACCCGCGGCAGCGGGCGCGAGCACATCGTCCGCGCCACCCTCGACAGCATCGCCTACCAGACCCGCGACGTCGTCGACGCGATGAATCAGGACTCCGGCGAACCTGTGAGCGAGCTCCGCGCCGACGGCGGCGGTGCGGCCAACGACGTGCTGATGCAGTTCCAGGCCGACATCCTCGGGGTGCCCGTGGTGCGCCCGCTGCTGGTCGAGACGACCGTCGTCGGCGCCGCCTACCTGGCCGGGCTCGGCGCCGGCCTGTGGCGCGACTCTTCGGAGCTCGAGGGGGTGTGGCAGGAGGACCGGCGCTTCGTGCCGGAAATGAACGTCACCCGCCGCGAGCGCCTCCACCTCGGCTGGCGCGACGCGGTGGCGCGGGTGCGGGCGGACCGCCATGACTGAGACCTCGGGCTGGGCCGAGTCCGGAGACGGCACGCGGCTCTTCTGGCGACGCTGGTCCGCGGGTCCCGCGGCGCAGGCAACGCTGCTTTTCGTGCACGGCCTCGCGGAGCACTCGGGGCGCTACCTGCACGTCCTCGACCACTTCGCCGCTCGCGGCTTCGATTGCTGGGCCCTCGACTACCGCGGCCACGGGCAGAGCCCCGGTCTGCGCGTGCACGTCGACCGTTTCGGCGAGTTCGACGAGGACGTCGCGGCCGTGCGGCACCTGGCCGCCGCGGCCTGCCCCGGGCTGCCGCTGGTGCTGGTCGGGCACTCCCAGGGCGGGTTGCTGGTGCTGCGCCGGGCCCTCGCGGAACCGCATGGCCTCGCAGGCATCATCGTTTCCTCGCCCTTTCTCGGCATCCACCCCGACTCGAAGCCGCCGGCGGCGCTGCAGATGGTGGCCAACATCGTCTCCACTTTCGCCAAGCGGCTGATGTTCTCCAAGGTCGCCGATCCGTCCCTGCTCAGCCGCCAGGCCGGCATCGCCGAGGCCTACGTGGCCGACCCGCTCGTGAGCTCCACCGTCTCGGCACGCTGGTTCACCGAGGTCGTGCGCGCCCAGGCCGAGACCATGGCCGGCGCCGCCGGGCTCGCGGTGCCGGCGCTGATCATGCAGTCCGGCGACGACCGCCTCGCCGACCCGGCCGCGACTCGGACCTGGGTCGACAACGCGCCGGCCCACCTGGTCGAGTACGTCGAGTGGGACGGCTTCTACCACGAGATGTTCAACGAGC
>CAZMED010000351.1:0-3576 GCA_964565045.1 uncultured Thermoanaerobaculia bacterium | reverse complement strand
GCCGAGATCCAGTTCATGGGCTTCGTCTACCCGGCGGTCAACCAGCTCTTCGCGCACGCCGCGCGCCTGCGAAACCGCAGCCGCGGGCGGCTGAGCTGCCCGATGGTGGTGCGGATGCCCTTCGGGGGCGGGATCCACCCGCCAGAGCACCACTCCGAGAGCTACGAGGCGATGTTCCTCAACACGCCCGGCATCAAGGTCGTTGTCCCGTCCAACCCCTACGACGCCAAGGGCCTGCTGACGGCCGCGATCCGCGACCCGGACCCGGTGCTGTTCATGGAGCCCAAACGCATCTACCGCGCCTTCCGCGAGGCCGTGCCCAAGGAGAGCTACACGGTGCCCATCGGAAGGGCGGCGGTGGCGCGCGAGGGCACCGAGGTGACGCTCATCTCGTGGGGCGCCATGGTGCGGGTGTGCCTGGATGCCTCCGAGGTGCTGGCCCGCCAGGGAGTGAGTGCCGAGGTCGTGGACCTGCGCACCCTGAATCCGCTGGACCGCGAGACCATGATCGCGAGCGTCGTCAAGACCGGCCGCGCCGTGGTCGTGCACGAGGCGCCGCGGAGCGCCGGCTTCGGGGCCGAGATCGCCGCACAGATCGGCGAGCACGCGCTGCTGCAGCTCGAGGCCCCGGTGCAGCGGGTCGCCGGCTTCGACACGGTCTTCCCCCTCGCCCAGAACGAGAAGCTGTACCTCCCGTCGCGGGAACGGATCGTGGCCGCGGTCGAGAAGGCTCTCTCTTTCTGATAGGTTTGCCGCGATTCGCACAGCGAATCGCCTGAGAGACGCGATAACGGAAGGTGTGGCATGGCATTCGTCTTCAACTTCCCGGACGTCGGCGAGGGGATCCACGAAGGTCGCATCGTCGAGTGGCTGGTCGCCGAGGGCCAGACGGTCGCCGAGGACCAGCCGCTCGTCAAGGTCGAGACCGACAAGGCGGTGGTCGAGCTCCCTTCGCCGCACTCCGGCACCGTGCTGCGGCTGCACGCCGCGGCCGGGGCGGACATTCTGGTGGGCGACTCTCTGGTGAGCATCGGCGAGCCGGGGGAGGACGCGGGCGGCAGCGCCGAGAACGGGAGCGCGTCAGAGGCGCCGGCCGCGCCCGCCGCGGCGGCCCCGGCCACCACGGGGACAGCGCCGCCGTCGGCCGCCCGCAGGCCCCTTGCGACTCCGCGCACCCGCGCGCTGGCCCGCTCCCTGGAGGTGGACCTCGCGCGCGTCGAGGGTTCGGGCCCCGGTGGACGCATCACCGACGAGGACGTGCAGCGGGCGGCGGACGGGGGGGGCGGCGCCGCGGCCGCGCCGCGTCCCGAGCCGGCGGTCCGCAGCGCAGTCGAGGCGACCCGGGACGGCGAGGTCGAGCGGGTCCCCATCTCCCACCTCCGCAAGGTGATCGCCAACGCCATGCGCCACTCCAAGCAGCACTCGGCGCATGTCACCCACGTGGACGAGGCGGACGTGACCGAGCTGCTGGCCCACTACCGGCGCGCCAAGCCCGCGATCGAGGAGCGGACCGGCGCCCGCTTCACTCTGCTGCCCTTCTTCATCAAGGCCCTGGTCGCGGCGCTGCGCGAGCACCCGATGTTCAACGCGACGGTCGACGAGGAGCGGCAGGAGATCCTGATCAAGAAGTACGTCAACATCGGCATCGCGGTCGACACGCCCGAAGGGCTGATCGTGCCGGTGATCCGCGACGCCGACCGCAAGGACATGATCGAGCTGGCGGCCGAGGTCAACGACAAGGCCGAGCGCGCCCGTCAACGGGAGCTGCGGCTCGATGAGCTCAAGGGCGGCGGCTGTACGATCACCAACATCGGCCCCCTCGGCGGGGTCTTCGCGACCCCGATCATCAATCAGCCGGAGCTCGCCATCGTCGGCCTGCACGCCATCAAGGAGCGGCCCGAGGTGGTCAACGGCGAGATTGCGATCCGCAGCATGATGTACCTGAGCGTGTCCTTCGACCACCGCTACATCGACGGCGCCGAGGCGGCGAGGTTCATGAGCGACATGGTGCGTCTGGTCTCCGACCCGATGCTCCTGATGGCGAGGTTGTGATGGTTGTCGGTTCGGTTTCCCGCGGGTGTCAAGTGGTTGTGATCGGAGCCGGTCCCGGGGGCTATGCCGCCGCCATCCGGCTCGGGCAGCTCGGCAAGGACGTGATCCTGGTGGAGAAAGGCGACACCCTCGGCGGGGTCTGCCTCAATGTCGGCTGCATCCCGTCCAAGGCGATGATCCACGCCGGCGACCTCGCGTACGAGGCGCGCCACGCCGAGTCCATGGGGCTGACGGTCGAGGGCCTCTCCGTGGACCTTCCGAAGCTGGTGCAGTGGAAGGACGGCATCGTCGAGCGCCTCACCTCCGGGGTCGGATTCCTGTGCGAGAAGAACGGGGTCGAGGTCCTCCACGGCGAGGCCGAGTTCCTCTCCGACCGCACGTTGGCCGTCTCGACCGCCGACGGGCGGGTCGAGGTCGAGTTCGAGCAGGCGGTGATCGCCACCGGCTCGCGGCCGATGTCGCTCGAGGGTTTCCCCCACGACGGCGAGAGGATCATCGGCTCCACCGAGGCTCTGTCCCTGCAGTCGGTCCCCGAGCGGCTGGTGGTGATCGGCGCCGGCTACATCGGCCTCGAGCTCGGCAGCGTCTACGCCAAGCTCGGCTCGAAGGTGTCAGTGGTGGAGTTCCTGCCGCAGGTGGTGCCGAACCTCGATCCCGAGGTCGGCAAGGTGCTCAAGCGCCAGCTCAAGAAGCTCGGCGTGAAGCTGCACCTGGAGCACCGCGCGGAGGCCTTCGAGGCCGGCGAGCCTTCGGTCGTCGTCGCCCGCGGACCCAAGGACGAGGAGCTGCGGCTCGAGGCGGACGTGGTGATGGTGACCGTGGGCCGGATTCCGAACTCCGAGGGTCTCGGCCTCGAGGCGGCCGGCGTCGCCATCGACGCCAAGGGATTCATCACCGTCGACGACCGCCAGCGCACCAGTGCGGCGGGCATTTACGCCATCGGCGATGTCGCCGGCGGCGCGCTCCTCGCCCACAAGGCCTACCAGGAGGCGAGGGTCGCGGCCGAGGTCATCGCCGGCGAGCCGGCGGCCTTCGACAACGTCGTGCCGGCGGTGATCTACACCGACCCGGAGGTGGCGTGGGTGGGCCTCACGGAGGAGGAGGCCGCGTCCAAAGACTACAAGGTCGTCACCGGATCCTTTCCCTACAGCGCGTCGGGCCGCGCCATGTCGCTGAACAGCACCGAGGGCTTCGTCAAGGTCGTTGCCGATGCCGACTCCAAGCAGCTGCTCGGCGTCGTCGCGGTGGGCCGCGGGGTCAGCGAGTTCATCGCCGAGGGCACCCTGGCGCTGGAGATGGGAGCGTTTCTCGAGGATGTGGCGCTCACCATCCACCCGCACCCGACGATGTCCGAGGCCTTCCAGGAGGCGGTGGAGGCCGCCCTCGGCCGCGCACTGCACAAGGTGAACAAGTAGTAGGAATGAGGAATTCGGAATGAGGAATTTGGAATTTCCACCCGCCCTCCCGTGGGCAGGAGATTTCGGATTTGGGATTTCGGATTTCGGATTTCCACCCACCCACCCG
>CAZMED010000350.1:0-3587 GCA_964565045.1 uncultured Thermoanaerobaculia bacterium | reverse complement strand
TCGCCGTCGTCGCCGTCGCGGTGCAGCAGGACGTGCTCCAGCCAGCCGAGACCGCGCAGGATGAGCAGCGCGCCGACCGCCCCGGAGACCGCCAGTCGGTAGTAGCCGATGCCGCTGGCCAGCCCCAGCGCGCCGGTCACCCAGATGGTGGCGGCGGTGGTGACCCCCTCCACCGAGCCGCGCGACTCGATGATGACGCCCGCGCCGAGGAAACCGATGCCGCCGATGAGACCCGCCACGACGCGGATCGGGTCGAGGCGGATGTTGGTGAGCGGGTTCCACTGCATGATGAGCTCTTCCACGAGCAGGGCGAAGAGACAGGAGCCGAAGCTGACGGCGGCCAGGGTGCGGAGCCCGGCCGGCTTCTCGGCGCTCTCGCGTTCGAGACCCACCGCCGTGCCCACCACCAGCGCCAAGGCCAGGCGGCCGAGCATGACCATGGTCTCATCCGAGAGCAGGGGCATCACCACTCCCGTCTCGCGCGCGTCGGCGTGCTGTGGGCGGGTCTCGGCATCATGCCCCCCAGACTCGGTCGGTGCGGCCGCCGCCGGCCACGGGGCGCTGACCGAAAAGGTGCTCAGGCGATGCCCCTCGGGTCGGCCCCCAGCGCGCCGTGGTCTGCTCCCCGGTTCCGGGCGCGGTGGTGGGCCGCGAGGATGGGGGCGCGGGCTTCGTCCCGCGCCACGAACGAAAGGAGGACACCATGGGTGAGCGAAAGGCATTCGAAGAGAAGCAGCAGGCCGAGCTCGAGGAGATCGAGGCCCGGCTCAAGAAGCTCCAGGCCGAGGCGCGGCAGGTCAAGGCCGAGGCGAAGATCGAGGGCTACCGCTGGCTCGACGAGCTGGAGCCGAAGCACCAGGAGGCGCGCGAGAAGCTGGACGCCTTCCGCCGTGCCGGCGAGGCGTCGTGGCAGGAGCTCAAGAGCGGTGTCGAGAAGGCGACCGACAACCTCCGCAACGCCGTCGAGCGCGCGTCGCAGAAGCTGGGGTCTTGAGGGGCGCTGATGCTGCGCGCGGCGCCTCGCTCAACAGCGACGGGGCGCCCGGATGGCCGGTCTCACGGCCCGCCCGGCTCGTCGCCGAGCGGCGAGGAGCGCGGCTTCGCGGCCGCACCGCCGATGATCTGCTGCAGCTCCCTCACCCGGGACCACTCGCCCCACAGGTGGAAGACCTGGTCCCTGACGCGGAGGTCCGCCACGATCCCGCGCTCGCGCTCGTCAGGAGCGGGCAGGAAGGAGATCTGGACGGTCTCCGCGAGCAGGTTCTCGTCCTCGAGGTACGGGCTCAGCTCCGGGTCGACCGGCAGCTGGCGGGCGTCGTAGACGTCGAAGCCGCTGCTGCGGGCGGTGTCCATGATCGCGCCGAAGGTCATCCGTGTGTCGATCATCATGGTTGATTCTGGCCCGGATGCAGGCGGCGTCCTACCGGGGCGGGCCCCGGCCTGCGCTGCGGGAATCCCGGAGGCGGGGGCTCGACGGGGCCTCGCCGATCGGTCAAACCGGGGCCTCCCGGTCACCGCGGCCGGCGGCTGCGGCACCGACCGAGGTTTCGAGCCGGACGCGTCGATCGGGGAGGACACGCGGCGATGACTGACGACACCGGCCGCGACAGACCGCCGCAGCAGGCGCCGCAGGGCGGCGGGCAGGTGCCGCAGCCCGGGCGGATCACCCGCTTCATGCTGTGGTTCATCCTCCTGTTGCTTGTGATGCCGTGGCTGCTGCGCCTGATGGGCATCGGCGTCGAGCCGCGGATCAGCTACAGCGAGTTCCGTCGGAAGGTGGCCGCCGGCGAGGTGGGGGTGGTGACCATCAAGGGCGATCGGATCAGCGGCGAGCTGGCGGCGGAAGGGCCGCAAGCCGGGGACGCGGCCGCCGACTTCTTCGTGACCTTCCTCCCGACCTTCGGCGACGACGGGCTGCTGGAGATGCTCGAGGCCAACGACGTCGAGGTGCGCACCGAGCCGAGCGGCGGCTCGCTCCTGCCGATGCTGCTCTTCGGTCTGCTGCCGCTGGTCCTCCTTCTCGGCTTCGGCTGGGTGCTGTTCCGCCGCATGGGGTCGCAGGGTGGGCAGATCCTGTCCATCGGCAAGTCGAGCGCCAGGCTCTACGACCGCCGGTCCGAGAAGACGTCCTTCGACGACGTGGCCGGCGCCGAGGGTGCGAAGACCGAGCTGCGCGAGATCATCGAGTTTCTCAAGGAGCCTGCCCGGACGCGCAGCCTCGGCGGTAAGCCGCCGCGCGGCGTGCTCCTGGTGGGGCCTCCCGGTACCGGCAAGACGCTGCTCGCGCGCGCCACCGCGGGCGAGGCCGAGGTGCCCTTCTTCTCGATCACCGGATCGGACTTCATGGAGATGTTCGTCGGCGTCGGCGCCTCGCGGGTGCGCAGCCTCTTCAAGGACGCCCGCAAAGCCGGGCCGTCCATCGTCTTCATCGACGAGCTCGACTCCATCGGCCGGCAGCGCGGCGCCGGCCTCGGGGGCGGCCACGACGAGCGCGAGCAGACGCTCAACCAGCTGCTGTCGGAGATGGACGGCTTCGAGCCCAACGACGACGTGATCGTGATCGCGGCCACCAACCGTCCCGACATCCTGGACCCGGCGCTGCAGCGGCCCGGGCGCTTCGACCGGAGGATCACCGTCGAGGCCCCGGGCAAGGACGCACGGCGCGCGATCCTCGAGGTCCACGCCCGGAACAAGCCGCTCGCTTCCGACGTCGACCTCGAGCTGATCGCGCGCGGGACCCCGGGATTCAGCGGCGCCGACCTCGAGAACCTGCTCAACGAGGCGGCCCTGCTCGCGGCGCGCAAGCGCCAACGGCGGGTCACCAGCGCCGACGTCGACGAGGCGCGCGACAAGATCATGCTCGGCCTCAAGCGCGAGGGGCTGGCACTGACGGACGAGGACTGCCGCCTGCTCGCCTACCACGAGGCGGGGCACGCCGTGGTGGCCTCGGTGGTGCCGCGGGCCGACCCCATCCACAAGGTGTCCATCGTCCCCCGGGGACGCGCCATGGGCATCACCCAGACCCTGCCCGACAAGGACACCTATATCGTGTCCAGGGCCTTTCTCGAGGACCGCCTGGCGGTGATGATGGGCGGCCGCGCGGCCGAGGAGCTGGTGCTGGAGACCGCGACCAGCGGCGCCGAGAACGACCTCAAGGAGGCGGCGCAGCTGGCGCGGCGGATGGTCCTGGACTGGGGCATGAGCGAGCGCCTCGGCCGCCTCGCCCTGGGCACCCGCCGCGACCACGTCTTCCTCGGCGACGAGATCACGAGCCGCCGGGAGTACTCGGAGACCACCGCGCGCGAGGTCGACGAGGAGGTCAGGCGTCTCACCGACGCCTCCTTTGATCGCGCGCTGAGCATCCTGCAGGAGCACCGCGGGTCTCTCGACAGGCTCGCCGAGGCCCTGCTCGAGCGCGAGGAGCTGGCAGGCGACGAGGCGTTGGCGCTGATCACCTGAGCCCGGCGCGGTCCGCGCGCCGGGGCGCGCGGACGTTTCGAGCTCAGCCGGGACGGGTCAGCCGGCCACCCACTGCGCGGCGCGGCAGATCAGCTCGTTGTTGTTCTCCAGGTTGAGCTTGGTCTTGA
>CAZMED010000349.1:0-3589 GCA_964565045.1 uncultured Thermoanaerobaculia bacterium | reverse complement strand
TAGTGGTACATCATGCCGTTGACCCGCATCTCGATCGCCATGTCGGGGCAGGTGATGCAGCACAGGCGGCAGCCGATACACCGCATCTGCTCCACCATTTCGGCGTAGAAGTAGCCCTTGGCGTTGATCTTCTGGCCCATCCCGAGGATCTGCTGCGGGCACGCGTGGACGCAGAGCTCGCAGCCCTTGCAGCGGTCGGGGCTGATGACGATCTGCGGCATCGGCGCTCCTTTCTCAGTTGACCACGAACAGCGGACCCGTTCTCCGGCGCTCGAGGTCCTGCGCGAACGGCGGCAGCACGATCCGCCGCATGGCGATCAGCGGGCACTCGAAGCTCCCGGGATCGAGCTCGGCTCCGAGCCCGCCGGCGACGGTCACCGCAACCAGCGGCACGCCGACCAGGCGGGCCGTCGCGACGGCCAGGCGGTAGCCCTCGAGCACCACCTCGGGGGTCGTCTGCTCCATCAGGTGGGTGTTGGAGATCAGCCCGTCGATCGGCAGCCGCCCCACCGCCTCGATCTCGCGCACCATCGCCGCGGCGTGCTCCGGATCGGGTGTCGAGGGGCGGCGGAAGTTGAGCACCAGCAGGCACTCGGTGTCCCGCCTCGGGACGACGTCCGACAGCGAGCCGAGAACCTTCGCGCCGGCGTCATCGCCGCCGACGTCGATGATCAGGCGGCGCCGCCCGTCCCGCAGCTGGCTGCGGATCTGCGGCACGATGATCGGCAGGTCGGCGTGCACGTTGGCCCCGGTCGGCGCCAGCAGCTCGATGCCGGCGGCGGACAGGATCGCGCGCGCCGCCCGGGTCCGGAAATAGGGCTTGACGACATCGAGGTCGGCGATGGTCACGCGCTCGCCGGCAGCGGCGAGATCGAGCGCCCGGTTGAGCGCGATCTCGGTCTTGCCGCTGCCGAAGTGGCCGACGAAGACTGTCACCCGTTTCCCGTTCACGACCGCTTCTCCTCGAGGCCCCGGTGCGAGCCGCCGGACCCACAGGATACCCCGGCCGAGACCTCGGCCACAAGGTATGTGAATTTCTTCACGAATGCAAATCCACTCCTGAGACGGAATTAAAAGAGGCTGGAGAAGACCAGTGATAGGATGGTCGCGGCGAAATCGCGGCGTGGCACGCGCCGCCTTGGTTGACCGTGGAGTGCGGTGGTGACGGATCGAGCTCGATCGGCGCAGGACGATTGCCAGGGCCGCAACCGCGCAGGCGTGAAGCGCGGGCGCACCGGATTGATGCTGAAATGCGGCGGGTGCCCGTTGCGGCGTCCGTGATGTCCGAACACCCGCAACGCACCGCGACCGCGCGAATCGCCTACCGGATCGGGGCGGTCGTTTTCGGCGTGATGCTCGCACTCGGTGGTCTGGAGCTCGCGCTGCGCGCGGCGTCCGCCTTCCTGCGAGACAGGCCGTCGGTCCCGGAGAGGATAGGGGCCGAAAACGAGATTCGCATTCTCTGCATCGGCGAGTCGACCACGGCGGGGCTCTGGCCAGGCCTGCTCGAGACCAGCCTCAACCAACAACACCCCGACCTCCGATTCACCGTGATCAACGCCGGTCTTGTCGGCATCCGCACCGGAGATATCTACGCCCGCCTCCCACAGTGGCTCGACGACGCGCAACCCCACTTTGCCACCACCATGCTCGGAATCAACGACGAGGGGAACATCCTGGTATACCCCCGCTCTGAGTCCGGTTCGCTCCTCTTTCGACACTCGAAGTTGGTGAAGCTGCTGACGTTGCTCTGGCGCAGCGACCGGGGAATCGGCGAGGCGGCGAGCGCCCAAGAGGATGCCACGGCCCCGGAGATGGACGAGCAGTGGACGCCCGCGATCAGACAAGAAATGGAACGTATCCTCATACCGCGCGGAGTGGCGCTCGAGACGTACCGATTCTCGGCTCTCTTCGAGTCCCAACCCATGCTCCTCGAGATCGACCCCGCAACACCGGTGTACCACGTCTCGCTGATGTCCGACGCGCTGATCAACGCCGAGCCGCCGCAGCGAATGGAGGAGTTCTACGGCCAGGTGCTCGGTCTGCCAACACCTGCAGATCTGACAGCGGCCGAACGGTACGAAGCCATCCGAGCCTGGGGCCACGAACACGGCAACGCCTTCGACACTCTTCGTATGCTGACCTCTGCACAGCGGCTGGCGGGCGACGTCGCGGGCGAGCAACAGACCCTCCTCGAAGGCCGCCGGAACCCTGCCATCGCCGGGCCGGTCATGGTCCGCCACGCCGCGTTCTTCGACTTCCTGGGAAGGCCGGGCGAGGCAGCCACGATGCTGCGTCTGGCGCGAAGAGCTCTGCCCGACGACTATGCCTGGTCGCTCGTGCTCGCTCACATCAGTTTCAGATTCGGCGCTTTCGAGGATGCTCGGACTTTGTACGAAAGGGCCCTCGAGCTCCGGCCCGATCTTCCGATCCGGCACGAGGAGACGATTATCGGCTGGCTCGCGAGAGCGGCGGCCGCCGCGGGCCGCCACGCGGAGGCGCGCGAGCTGCTCGACCGCCTCGACCGAATGAGCGTCGGTGGATTCAAGGAGTACACCCGATTCAACTACTCGCGCATCGTCGATCTCTTGCGCGAGCGAGGAGTCACCGTTATTGCCATGCAATACCCCACGCTCTCGATCGAGGCACTTCGAAAGATCCTCGGTGAAAGAGAGGACGTCATTTACGTCGAGAATCGGGACAACTTCGAGGAAGCGCTCCGCCATGCCCCCTACCGCGAGATCTTCTATGATTCGTTCGCTGGCTCATTCGGCCACTGCACCGAGGCCGGCGAGGAACTGATCGCCGCCAACGTCGCGCGCACGATCAACGAGATCCTGGGCCGCTCGGCAGTCGAGCCGGCCGAACGCGAAGCTCAGTCCTCGATACCCTGATGGCGCTCCGCCGCCATCCGGATCCGGCGGGCGGCGCACTCGGCATACCCCGGGCAGCCGCGGCACACGGCATCGTCGATGTAACCGAACTCGGCCGGGGCGCAGACCGTGATCGAGGGATCACGGGCGGCGTCGAGCTCGGCCAGCAGAGCCTCGTCCTCCTCCGCCACCGCCCCCGCCTCGCGCGCCCTCGCCTCGGCGGCGCGGACCTTCGGGTCCCAGGCCCGGTTGCGGGACTCGGCGTCGGCGCTTTCGGACCGCAGCGCGAACTCGGTCTTGCGCTTGGAGAGCTCGAAGGCGAGCCGGCGGCGGCTCGGCAGGTTCCGGGTGGCGAGGAAGAACAGGTATCCGGCCGAGGTGCCGGCGATGTTGGCGAGCCCGGCCACCAACCCGAACGAGAGGCTCGAGTAGACGAGGATGGCCGCGGCGACGATCGCCAGGTACTTGACCTTGACCGGAATGACGAAGAAGAGACGGAACTCCACCTCGGGGTACAGCGTCGCAAAGGTGAAGAGCAGGCAGGTGGAAAAACCGATGTCCCCCGCCAGATTGCGGCCCAGGGCGACCGCCGTCAGCGACGCCCCGAATGTGGCCACCAGCCAGAACGCCAGGAAACGCGGCGAGCCCCAGCCCTCTTCGAGCGGCCGCGCCATGATCCACAGCACGAGCATCGAGATGAAGAACCAGAACATGCT
>CAZMED010000348.1:0-3611 GCA_964565045.1 uncultured Thermoanaerobaculia bacterium | reverse complement strand
TCGGGCAGCCTCGCCGTCATCACCGAGTGGTGGAGGAGGAGCCACCAGGGTCGGGACCCGAGCCCCGCCATGGCGAAGGCCCTGCTGGTCAACGGCGCGGTCGGCCTCGAGGGCGCGGCCCCCGTGCCGAACTCGGCCGCAGGTTGGGGGCGCGTGGATCTCGGCCGGGTGCTCGATCCCGGGATCTCGATGATGTCCGTCGACCAGACCGCCTTGCTGCGCGAATCCGGCGAATCCTGGCGGATCGACGTCGAAATCGAGGACCCTTCGCAGCCCCTCGAGGTCACGCTGGCGTGGACCGATGCTGCGGCGCTCCCCGAGGCCGATCCCGCGCTCGTCAACGACCTCGACCTGATTGTCGAAACCGGAGGGAGGGCGTATCTCGGCAACGTGTTCCGCGACGGCTGGTCGACGCCCGGCGGCGCCCGCGACGCACTCAACAACCTCGAGAACATCTTCGTCGCGACACCGGGTGACCGCGCGACGATTCGAGTCGAGGCAGCCCACATTCCAGGCGACGGCGTGCCCTTCAACGGCGGTCTCACCGACCAGGACTTCGCTCTCGTCTGCCGCAACTGCATCGCGCCGCGCCCCGCGCCCCGGCGCGCTTCGCGGCGCGTCATGCCGACGACGGCGGCGCCCATTCAAGTCAACGTCGACTCCGAGGGTCGCAACATCGCCGGCGACGCGGCCAACGAGCCGAGCCTCGCGGTGGATCCGGCAGATCCGTCTCGACTCGTGATGGCGTGGCGTCAGTTCGACTCCGTCGCATCCGGCCACCGCACCGCCGGCTGGGCGACGTCCGACGACGGCGGCTGCTCGTGGCGGGCGGGCGGCGCCATCGGCGGCGACGTCTTCAGGAGCGACCCGGTGCTGGCCGCGCTCGGCGACGGCCGTTTCGCGTACACGGGACTGATCGACGGCTTCGAAGCGGTCGACGTCTTCCTCTCCGACGACGGAGGCGCGTCGTGGCATCCGGGCGGCCCGGCCTTCGGCGGCGACAAGCCGTGGATGGCCGCCGACACCACCCACCGGGCGCTCTACCTCATCTGGGATGACGTGCCGTCGTGCTGCGGGCGCCGCACCTTCACGCGGTCGCTGGACGGCGGCCGGAGCTTCGAGGAGCCGGTGGAGGTGCCGAAGGTCCCGGTGCTCGGCACGGTCGCGCCCGGCCTCGACGGCGAGGTCTACGTGGCCGGACTCCTCGAGGACTTCACCATCGGGGTCGCACGCGCCGACCTCCCCTACGACCCTGACAACGCACTGGAGTTCGAGACGACGACCGTCGACATGGGAGGCACCTTCCCGTTCACCGAGCCGCCGAACCCGGGAGGACTCTCCACCCAGACCTGGGTCGCCGCGGACCACTCGACGGGTCCCTTTCGAGGGTCGGTCTACCTCGTGACCGGCATCGACCCCGGCGGACCCGATCCCCTCGACATCATGGTGTCGCGGTCCGACGACCGCGGCCGGACCTGGACGACGCCGGTGCCGGTCTTCCATGACACGCGCGCCACCTGGCAGTGGTTTCCCACCCTGTCCGTGGCACCGGACGGCCGCGTCGACGTGGCGTTCCTCCACGCACCGGACCCGGCGACGCCGGAGCTGAACGAGATCCGCCTGACGAGCTCGCGAGACGGCGGGCAGACCTGGTCCACGGCCCGGGTCGTGAGCCCTGTCTTCGACACCACCGTCGGGTGGCCGGCGGGACAGATGAAGATCGGCGACTACTACCAGCTGGTGTCGGTCGCCGGCGGCGCCTACCTCGCCTGTTCAGCCACCTTCAACGGCGAGCAGGACGTCTACCTGCTCCGGCTCGGCCTGCCCCCGTGCGCCCATCAGGCTTCCGCCGTGAACGAGGCTGCGTCGGTGACGTCGCCGGAACCCGGAAGCGCGCGGTCCGAACTGCAACGCCGCGGCGGCGCGCCCCGGAGGAAGCCGATCTGAGGCTCGACGTGTACTGGAATGTTGATCGTCCTCAGGGTGACGCAAGGTCTGCGCGACGGAGACGCCGCGATCATTGTGGCGACCTCCCAGGTCGGCGACCATCGCGCGGGCTCGACGCACAGGACAACACCGCCATCAAGCTCGACAACTTCGGCTCCCGCACCGGCGACGCGGAGGCGGCCGTCTTCAGCGCCGATCCGGGAGCGAGGGTCGCTCCGCACGCGCCCGCGTGGCGCGACGCCGGCAGCTGCCACCTGGGCGACCTCGCCGCCGGGAAGCTCGGCTATGATGCGGGCCGAGCGGACTTACCTGACGAACGGGGGGGCGACGACATGGCGGACTTGACGGTTCATCGGTACGACTACGCGATGCCTTCCGCGCTGGCGGCCTTCGATGTCAAGGAGTACGTCGAGAAAGCCTGCAGCTGGGTCGACAAGGTGGTCGGGCCGACTGCGAAGGTCGCGCTGTCCGCGTCCGGAGGTGTCGACAGCACGGCGGTCGCCTTCCTTCTCAAGGAGGTTCTCGGCGACAGGCTCCACCCCTTCTTCATCGACGACGGGCTGAGGCGGCTCATCGGCGGCCGTGAGGAGTGGGAGGTGACGGCCGAGATCTTCAAGGGCTTCCCGAATTTTGCGGTCATCCACACCGCGGAGCGGGTCATCCCGTGGTTCGAGGGCGTCGAGGACGGAACCCTGAAGCGGGACATGTTCCGGGCGCTCTACACATTGACCTCGAACAAGCACATCGCCGGCCTGGAGGCGGACTGGATCGCCGACGGCACGATCCGTCCCGACATCGACATGACGGACCAGAACCGGCAGATCCAGCACAACGTGAACCTCCCCTACAGCATGCAGAAGCTGGAGCCGTTGTCGGCGCTCTACAAGCCCCACGTCCGTCGGGTGGCCGCCGAGCTCGGCACGCCGCGGGAGTTCGCGATGAAGATCCCGTGCCCCGGCCCGGCGCAGCTGCTGCGCGTCGGCGGCGCCTTCAGCGTTGCCAAGCTGCGCGTCTCCAAGGTGGCCACCGACGTCGTGGAGTCGATGGTGTGCGAGCACCTCGAGCGCGAGTGGGGCGAGCCGTTCCGCTACGACGAGGCGACCGGCGTGCGCACCCCGTTCCAGTACTTCGCGACCTGCCTCGACCCCGAGATGGAGGAGAGCGCGGAGCTCAGCCGTTGTGCCGGCAGCGTCGTCGGGGGCGATGCCGCCTGCTTCACGATGAAGACCCGGGCGATGTGGATCGATCCCACGGTGGGCGCCCAGCGCAGCAAGCTCTACGCGCCCATCCTGTGGGTCAAGGGGCCGGCTGCGGACCACGCACTGCTGTGCAATCTGTACGACACGCTCAGCGCCGCCTCCGAGCTGCCGAGGGTCCTCTACCAGGTGTTCGACTCCGGCCGCGGCGGCTACCCGGCGGCCATCAAGATCGTCGAGAGCGACGACGTGCGCACGGCGCGCCCACTCGCCTTCGACTTCGACGCCCTCGTACGGATCGGCGAGGCGATCTGCGAGCGGTCGGAGGCGTCGAGGGTGGCCTTCGACATCAGCCGCCGGCCCCCGGCGACCATCGAGCTCTTCTGAGCGGCCGCCTCGTTGTCACGCACCTCGTTGCTGCATCGTGGAGGTCAAGCCGGCATTGCCGGCGGCATGTGCAGCAAGAGG
>CAZMED010000347.1:0-3620 GCA_964565045.1 uncultured Thermoanaerobaculia bacterium | reverse complement strand
GGTGCGGGCGTCTCGCCCGCGCGCATCGTTCGAACGTTCAACGTTCGCGCGTGCAAACGACTCCCTGGCCGGGTCCGGTCAGGCCCCCGACACGAGTTCGGTTGTGGGGCAGGCGTCCCGCCTGCCGGGTGGGTGGCCCACAATTCAACGTTCACACGTCGGGCCGGCCATCCAACCCTAGCGCCTCGATGATGGCTTTGGCGGCGTTCCCGCCGTGCTCCTCGACGTCGACGATGACCGCGTCGGTGGCTTCGAGCGCGGCCAGCAGCGCAGGTACCAACGGCCGGCGCACCACCAGCACGGCCGCCGCGAGGCCCGGCAGCGCCAGCGCCGCGCGCACGGCCGGCATGTGGCCCTCGCCGCGCAGCTCCACCGGACCGAGCTCGTCGACGATCACCACTGCCCCGGCGCCGGCCCTTGCGAGGGCGGCCCGGGCGAGGTCGAAACCCTCCTCGTGGAAGACGAACCGCGTCCCGTACCGGCCCTCCCCGCGGGGGGCGAGGCTCGCGACCGCCGCCTCGGCCCCGCTGCCCAGGTCCCGCACCCTGAAACCGACCTTGCGCCCGTCCTCCAGCTCGCCGAGCTGGACGAAGCCGGCGACCACACGCCCTTGTCCCCCGAGGAGGCTCGCCAGCTCGACCATCGCGGCGGTCTTGCCGCCGTTCGGCGGCCCGGTCACCACCACGGTGCGCACCGCCGAGCCGAGCTCGACGCCCGGCCGCGTCAGCGCCGAATGGCCGCGCAACGCAGCAGCCGCCGCAGCCTCCTCGGCGATACGCGCGGTGTGCGCCAGCAGCACCTCGCCAACGCCGGGCAGACGCCGCAGGCGATCGAGCAGGCGCGGGCTGCGCACCCGGTGCGCGGTCCACACCTCCCCCGCCGCCTCGGCGATCCTCGGCAGCGAGTTGAGGGCGAGGCCGAGCACCAGACCGAGGCGCCGGAAGCGCAGCCGCTCGGCGAGCCGCAGCAGGGCCTCGGCGTCGACGGCCCGCACCAGCACCGCGGCCGCCGCCGTCAGCACCAGCAGGCGCATCGCCACAAGGGCGCCGTTCTCGAGGCCGCGGCCCGGCCCGTCCGCCCACGCCACCACCGCGCCCGTCACCGCGGCGGCGAAGACGATCGCCAGCACGACTCCCACGCGCAGGCCGGCCCTCACCGCAGGTGGATCGAGGATCCACGTCGCCGTGAGCGCAACCAGCGCCGCCGGCACCGCGATCGGCGTCCGCCCGAACAGCACGAACGCCGTTGCTGCGGCGAGCAGAACTCCAGCGGCCCGGTTCACCGGCGGGCTCCCAACCGGCGCGCGACCTTGCCCGCGACCCACCACGCCCACAGGCCGCCGGCAGCGCCGATCGCAGCGGTGGCGGCTACGACCGCCCCGACCACGACCGCAGGCCGCGCGCCTTCGATCCCGACACGCGCGGCCGTCGCCTCAAGCAGCTCGAAATAGGCGCGCATGGCTTCGGTGCCCGACACCAGCCACGTCATGGCCAGCTTCTGCAGCGGGTTGGTGGCGAGGGTGAGCGCGCCGCCGACCGCGGCGCCGATCGCGCGGCCTCCGCTCGCCGTCATGGCGAGTTCCACCGCCAACGCCTGCACCGCGATACCGATCACCGGCCCGGGGTAGAGCCCGCCGAGGGTGAAGACCTTGAGAAAGATCGCGACCACCCCCGCCAGCAGACAGACGCCCGGCCGCGGCTGCAGGCGGCGCAGGCAGATCAGGCACAGCAAACCGAGCAGGCCCATCAGGGTGCCGCGCATCGGCACCTTGCCGAGGTAGACCGCGGTCCCGACACTCGCCTCGAGTGCGCCCCACAGAGCGCCGAAGAGGGCCGCGTAGGTCCACGGGCGCACATCCTTCACGGCGCCACCTCCTCGAGCCGGCCGCCGGCGATCGCGAGGTGGCGGTGGACGGCCGTCGCCAGCTCGACGCGGTGCGAGATCACGACGTAGGCGCGGCCCTTCTCCGCCCGGCGGTGGACCAGGTCGACGAAGGCCGTCAGGTCCTCGGGGTCGAGGCCCTGGGCCGGCTCGTCAACGAGCATCACCGCCGGCCGCTGGAGGTCGAGGGCGGCGTGCACCAGGCGCTGGCGCTCGCCGCGCGACAGGGTCCAGGGCGCGCGGGCGGCGAGGTGCTCCAGACGGTGGCGCCGCAGCACCCGAGCGACGTCCCGGATCGACGCCCCCGAGGCGGACACCTCCCCCGCCACCGTTCCCGCAAAGAGCTGCAGCTCGGCGGACGGCAGCATCAGCGCCACCCGGCCGTCGCAGCGAACGGCGCCGCGCAGCGGCGGCCGCAGGCGCGCCAGCACCCTCGCCAGGGTCGACTTGCCGGCGCCGTTGGCGCCGGTCAGCAGCACGATCTCCCCCGCCCGCAGCTCGAGATCGACCCCTCTGAGCAGGGTGCTGCCGCCGCGTTCGACCGTCAAACCGGCCGCGGTCAGGACCGCGCGGTGCTCCGCCGGCGGCGGCGCCGGGAAACGCGGGGCCGCGGGGGTCGGGCAGGGCTCGAGCGCACGACCGGCGAGCTGCAGCCAACGTCCGACCGCACCCGCGAGACGCCATCCCGCCTGCTCGTTGAGCAGGCACGTCCCGCCCTCGGCGGCTGCTGCACCCAGCAGACCGAGGAGCGCGGCCACGCCGTCCGCATCGAGGTGGGCGGTGGGCTCGTCGAGCAGTACCGGCCGCGGGCTCGCAGCCAGCGCCGCCGCCAGCGCGACCCGCTGCCGCTGACCCGACGACAGCTCGGTGACCCGGTGACCCGCGAGCCGGGTCACGCCGAGCGCTTCGGCCGTGCGCTCGACGCTGGCGCCGTTGCCGTGCAGGCGCCGCGCCGCATCGAGCTCGTGGCCGACCGTCGGCAGGAAGAGCTGGGCGTCGGGGCGGTCGAGGCAGGTGCCGATGAGGTGGGCGCGCTGACCGGGGTCGATCTCGGCCAGCGACTCGCCGGCCAGCCGGACCTCACCGCGGACCTCCGCAGGCCGCAGCCAGGGTATGAGCCCGGAGACGGCGCCGAGCAGAGTCGTCTTGCCGCACCCGGAGCGGCCGCGGACGCCGGCCACCGTGCCCGGCTCGAGCCGCAGCTCGAGGCCGTCGAGAATCGGCCGCGCCTCGCCGGGCAGGCGCACCGCGAGGCCTTCGATTTCGAGGAGATCGCCGTGGACATCGGGGCGGCGGGTCGGCCTGGGCACCGGAGATCAGTACCCCGACGGTCCGGCAAAGTCAACGCGCGTTGAGGCGATCGCGATCCTGAGACCGGTCCATCCCGGTTATCCACGCGACGCATCATCACGAGCTCGCCGGACCTGGAATGAGGCCCGCGCAGACGGGGTTTCGACAGGCTGGAGGCGAACACCATGAAATCGAGCCGCCACTCACTCGCCATTCTCATCGCGTCGCTGGTTCCGATCGCCGCCTGCAACGCCACTGCGAACAACACGTCTCGCGCTGACGAGGACACGACGCCGAGCGGCGCACCGATCGCAAGCGCCACGGAGGCAAGCAGCGGCGCCGAGGCGAGCCCGAGCGCCGTTCCCGCCGATCTCCGCGGCCAATGGACCCTGGTCGCCCTCGACGGCAGCCCCGTGCCAGAGGTCGGCAAGACCCCGACCCTCGAGATC
>CAZMED010000346.1:0-3622 GCA_964565045.1 uncultured Thermoanaerobaculia bacterium | reverse complement strand
TGGGATGGTGCGATCGTCGCCGCCGCCGAGCGCCTCGGCGCGTCCGCACTGTACTCGGAGGATCTCGGCCACGGGCAACGCTACGGCTCGGTCACCGTCGTCAATCCGTTCCTGGAGGAAGACTCGGGTGGTGTCCACGACGGCGGTGGTCCGGAGTACGGGTGAAGATCATCGTCCCCTCACTCAGCTGGCGGAGGACTCGGAGCCGCGACCGGCTGAAGGGACGGTCGTCAGGTGCGCTCGACCTCGCCGAGGGCTCGTTCGAGAAGGTCGGCAACGCCGAGCTCGACCGCCCAGCGCAGCAGGTACGCACGATTTAGCCCGGCGCCGGTCGCCGCCAGAACACCGAGCACATCCCTCCACTGCCGATCCGAGACCTCGCCTCCGCTGCGGTACCACTGCAGCTTGCGCAGCACGGTGTCCTCGGCAGTCTTCACATAGGCCGAACGTGGCGGGTTCGCGGTGATCTGGGTGCAATGACTGCGCTCGAGCTCGAGCTCGTCGAACTCACCGGGACCCTTGATGAAGAAGTCGACCTTGAATCCCGAGGCGAGATGGATGGCGTTGAAGCTGCCCCGGCGCTTCACGGCGTCAGTCGCGACGTCGAGGTCCACGTAGAAGTGGTCCCGGAGATCTTCGACGAGTCGGGTGACCGCACCGGCATCGAGGTCCACAACCAGGTCCGCATCCATCGTCTGGCGAGGCACGCCGTGGACCGCGCTCGCGAACGAGCCCCCGAGGTGGTAACGGATGCCGAGCTCATCGAGAAGACCGACCACCCGCAGTACGACATCCAGAGAAGCTGACTGGTCGGTCATGTTCGCTGCGGAGCCGGCGGGCCCCAGATCTCTGTCGCCTGCGCCTCGCCCCACAGCAGGCCCATCAGCAGGCGCTGGAGCTCCTTCTCCGAGGCCGACGGGTGCCGTGACCTCAGCCCGGCCAGCATGAGCGCTCGATTGGTCTCGCACGCATCCGCCACGAGCTCGAGCTTCTTCCAGGCGGGCATGGCCCTGAAGACCTGGATCTGCGCCTGCTCGGCGGCGCGCGTGGTGTCGCGTGAGAGGACGCCCATCACCGCCAAGTCTAATCGACCCTCACCACTCCGGCACCTCGGCCCAGCCGGGGAATGGGCCGACCTCGATCTTCCAGCCCGTGGAGGACTCGGCGTCTCGCACCGCGCGGAGGTTGGTGAGGGACTTGAGCTTGGCGATCAGCTCGTCGTGCGGCAGGGTGTGCAGCGGCGGCTTGGAGAGGTCGGGCATGGGCCAGAGGCGGACGCTGCCCTCGCGGCCGGCGCTCGCGATCCAGCGGCCGTCGGGCGAAACCGCCACGGCTGTCGTACCGCGCTGGTGGCCGAGGAGGAGCTGCGGTTCCTCGCCGGAAACCGATCCGACCTGCAGCGCCCCATCGCCCTCGTATGCGGCCGAGGCGACCACAGTGCCCCGCCGGTTGGTCGCGATCCACTGGAGATCGGCGATCCGAGAAGCCAGGATCCTGGTGGCTCCGGTCTCCAGATCCGTGACCTGAACGAATCCACCATCCCAAGTGTCGGTCGGATACGCCACGGTGGCCACGGATTTACCCAAGGCTACGAGCGAGCCACTCTTTCCCGGGGCGATGACCGTGTGGCTGCCCTCCTCGACATTCCACAGGCGCAGGCCACCCTGTCCGCTCGAGACCAACGAACCGTCAGAAAGAAAGCGCACCCCCATCGTGTGGCCCTCATAACCGTCGCCGGCTCCTTCAATGGGCCCGAGGACGGACACTTCGTCAGTCTGGAGGTCCCAGATCCTGATCACCTTGTCGCCGGCTGGGCCCAAAAGGACACAGGCGGCCACCCGCCGCCCATCGGCGTCGAAGGCAAGGTCCTTGATCCAGGCTCCGGGCGAATAGCCCACCAGGCGTCGCACCGGACCTCCGGCGAGCGGCACCAACTCGATCGCGTCCCAGGTCGAGACCGCCGCGAATCGCCCCGTGGGATCGACGGCGAGCTGCTGGAATTGAATCCATGACACGCTCGCGAGGGTGCGGGCCCGGCCGCCCTCCTCAAGATCCCAGGCCCAGATCTCCGCTGCGTCACCGAATGCGCCGACCTGCACCAGTGCGAGCAGGTGCCGGCCGTCCGGCGTGAACTCGAGATCCCCGAAACCGAGACCGTGAGCGCTGACGACGTTTTCGGCAAGGACCTTCGCCTCGTTCGGCCGCAACGGCCAGAAGGCCACGCCTCTGCCGTGTGCGGTGGCCAGCCAGCGGCCGCCCGGGACAAAGGCGGCACCGGTGAAAAACGCGGAAGCTCCGCCGGCGGTGACCGAGGCCGGGAAACGGTAGAGTGGCGCCGGGCTGAGGCTGCGGGTGCGCAGGTCCCAAATCTCGACCGAGAAATCGTTCTGCGATCGGTAGACACCCAGTCGATCGCCATCGTCGCTGAAGAAGTAGCGCCCACGCTCCCTGATCGGGAATGGACCGATCCTCGCGCCTCGCTCCTCGACCGACGAGATCCAGAGCTCGCCGGACTCGAGCTCGGTTGCGACGCTGTCGCCCGCGAATCCCACCCCTATCACGGTGGATGCAAATTTTCCGAGCCACCGCGTCGGTGCGGCCCAGTCCTGCAGTGATCGTGCGAGGACCCCGTCGTCTCGTGAAATGGCGAGCCACCGCCCCCCCGAATCGATCGAATAAGGCAAGCGCCCGTCCAAGCGACCGACCAGCAGGGGCGCCCCGGTCGGCGTTGTGACGCTCACCAATCTGTCGTCGGTATCGGACGGGTCACTCACAAGGTAGATGCCACGGCGGGTCGTGACGGGGTAGTGCCCGCCGTCAGGAAGAGGTCTGCTGTCGAGCAGCTGAAAATCCGGCACGGACCACAGACGAAGCTCCCCTCTGCCTCTGCTGCCGAGGAGATAACGTCCTTCGCGGTCAAAGCTCGCGCTGATGGCATATACGGTCTCGGGCAAAGGTTGGAGAGTACGCTGGACAGTCCCGTCGTTGCTCACAACTCGGATCGCGGAAAGGCCGACGGTCGCGCTCCAGGCACCATCCGGGCTGAACACCACCCTGTGCGCAACGTCCCCATCGTCTGCTGGGGGGCCTACGAGGAGCAGGGTTGCCGGCGGTCCCGCAGCCAGCGCCTCGAGGGCCATCCGTCGCGCCTGCTCGCTGTCGGCCAGCTCGAGGCTGGCCGCGACATACACCAGGGCTTCAGTGGGGCCGGTCTCGAGCTCAACCCGGGCCAGGGCAAGGAGCTTCGCGGCCTCGGCACGGCGGGTTTCGTGCACGCTGCGGCGCCACAGAGCGCCGAACACCGCGGCAACAGCCAGGGCAGTGGCGAGTGCCGCCACGGCGGCGACCCGGCGTCGCCGTCTCCGGCGCGTCGCGAGCGAGGTCATGGCCGCGGCGAACGCTTCTTCGAGCTGGCTGAGGCCGCCGGGATATCGTTCGCGCCAGAGCGCGTACTCGCGAAATGCTGTTCCGGTCCAGAGACGGTCGTCCTGCCTTCCGTGCTCGTCCCACGCCTTCGCAGACTGTCGCAGCTCGTCTCGGAGCTGCGCCCCCTCTTGATCCTGGGTCTGCCAGCGCACCAGCCGCGGCCAGTTCGCGAGCAGCGACTCGTGGATGATCTCGA
>CAZMED010000345.1:0-3623 GCA_964565045.1 uncultured Thermoanaerobaculia bacterium | reverse complement strand
TCGCGAGCCAGATGTCCCGGCCGTGGCCGGCGACCGTCACGTAGCCCGCCACGTAGACGAAGCCGTCCGGTCCGATCGAAATCCCCCGCGTTTCGTCGCTCCCCAGAGCGCCGCCGTCGACCTGCACGTGATCGAGCAGGACGAACGCGCCTTCGTTGCGATCGGGGAGCGGGATCCCGAGCGACGGGCTCGGCTCGGGATCGAGAACGTCACCCCAGGTCTGCGGTCGGAGCTGGGCGCCGGCCGGTGCGGTCGACGACAGAGCTGCGAGGACCGTCAGCAGGAGGGTGGACGTCTGCCGCATGGGTGCCTCCTCGTCCCGGTCATCTCGATTGGTTGATGCAGCTCATCGTAGGCCGCTCCAGGCGGGACCGCAAGCGCCCGACCCTTTGGGCGGGGCGTACAATGCGCCTTCGATGTCCGAGCTCGGCCCCTTCCGCGTCGTGCTGCTGCGTCTCGGCTTCGCCATCGCCACCGCGCTGCTGGGGAGCCTCGCGGTGCTGGTGGCCGTCGTCTCGCGCCGGGCCTCGGTGCGGGTGGCGCACCTGTGGGGACGGGTCTGCCTGCGGATGGCCGGGGTCGAGGTGGCGGTGGAGGGCCGCGAGCGGATCGCCGACGGGCGGCGCTACGTCATCATGGCCAACCACGAGTCGGGGCTCGACATCCCGGTGCTGCTGACGGCGCTGCCGGCGTCGCTCGAGCTCCGCTTCCTGGCCAAGAAATCCCTCTTCGAGGTCCCGTTCCTGGGCTGGGCGATGCACGTCATGGGCTTCATCCCGGTCGATCGCGAGGACCGCAGCACCGCCGCGGCGACGCTGGCGCGGACCCTGGCCGAGGTCGCCAGCGGCGGCTCGCCGCTGGTCTTCCCCGAGCAGACCTGGACCCTCGACGGCCGTTTGCTGCCGTTCCAGCGCGGCGGCTTCCTGGTCGCCCTCAAGTCCGGCCTGCCGATCCTGCCGGTGGGCCTCGAGGGGCCGCGCCTGGTCTTCCCCCCGGAGGCACGCACCATCAGCCCGCAGCCGGTCACCGTCCGCATCGGCGCGCCGGTCCCGACCGCCGGGCTGCGCATCTCGCAGCGCCTCGAGCTCGAACGGGAGGTGCGCCGCGAGATCGACCGGCTGCGGGGGCTTGCCGGCCACGTCGCCGATCCGCCCGACGTCTGACGCACCCGCCGCGAGTTCGTCGCACGGGGGGAGGGGAGGCGGCCGGCGCCCCTGGTGGAGGCGGCCGCACGCTGTTGCAGGCGGCGCAGGTCCCGCTGCGGCGGGTTAGAATTGCGGCAGTGCGCGACCCTCCAGGCGACTCGGAGATCAAGACGATCGCCGACCGCGATCGTGAGAGGGAGCGCTCGGCCGTGAGGCGGGTGGAGGGTCCGGACGACGGCTCGAGCCTGACCGAGGTCGACCCCGGGCTCTACGAGGTGGAAGGCGAACGCGCGCGCGGCGGGATGGGCCGCATCCTGAGCGCGCGCGACCGGCGCCTCGGACGGACCGTGGCCATCAAGGAGCTGCGGGCCGATGCGGGTTCCGGCGCCCCCTTCCGTTTCGTGCGCGAGGCGCTGGTGACCGCCCGCCTGCAGCACCCGTCGATCGTGCCGGTGTACGAGGCCGGGCGGTGGCCCGGTGGCCGTCCCTTCTACGCCATGAAGCTCGTCGAGGGCCGCACCCTCGAGGAGCTGCTGCGCGAGGCCGGCGGCCTCGCCGGCCGCCTCGCGCTGCTGCCGCACCTGACGGCGGTCGCGGAGGCGGTGGCCTACGCCCACGGCCAGGGCGTCGTGCACCGCGACCTCAAGCCGGCCAACGTCATCGTCGGCTCCTTCGGGGAGACGGTGGTCGTCGACTGGGGGCTCGCGCGGCAGCTGAACGTCGACGGGGACGACGCCCGTGACGCCGGAGCTGCCGACTCCGATGCGGGAGAAGGCGGGCAGACCCGCGCCGGGACGATCCTCGGCACCCCGTGCTACATGGCCCCGGAGCAGGCGCGCGGCCTGCCGGTGGACGAGCGCGCCGACGTCTACGCGCTCGGCGCGATGCTGTACTTCCTGCTCGCCGGGGCCCCTCCGCATGCCGGCTCGAGCGGCCTGGAGGCGGTGGCCGCGGCGGCGGCCGGCGGCGTGGAGCCCGTCGAGGGCAAGGAGCCGGCAGCGCCGCCCGATCTCGTGGCCATCGTGCGCCAGGCCATGGCGCGGGCGCCGGAGGCGCGCTACCCGAGCGCGCTGGAGCTGGCCGAAGACCTGCGCCGGTTCCAGACCGGGCGGCTGGTCCGCGCGCACACCTACTCGGCGGGGGAGCTGGTGCGGCGGTTCGTGCGGCGCCACCGCGCCGAGGTGGTTCTGGCCGCGGTGCTGTCGGCGGCGGTGGCGGCGGCGGTCGTGATCGGCTTCGCCGCGGTGCGCCACCAGGCGCGGGTCGCGGAGGCCGAGCGCGACCGCGCGCAACGGATCAACGACTTCCTGGTCGGCATGCTGGGCTCGGCCGACCCGCGGGTGCTGGGCGGCGATCCGACCGTGGCCGCGCTGCTCGACGAGGCGGCTGGGCGTGTCGACGCCGAGCTCGGCGACCAGCCACAGGTGATGGCGGAGGTGCTGACCACCCTCGGCACCACCTACCAGGGCCTGGGCCTGCTGGCTCCCGCCAGGCTCCGGCTCGAGGAGGCGCTGGCCGCTGTCCGCGAGGCGTACGGCCCCGAGCACCTGCAGACCGCGCTGGCGCTGCAGCGCCTGGCCGGCGCCGCCGAGGACGAGGGCGAGTACGAAGAGGCGGTCGGGCTGCTGCGCGAAGCCGACGCGATGCTCGTCCGGCTGGGCGAGGACGACGGCGCGGCCGCCGCCTACGTCAAGGGCAGCCTGGCCCGGGTCCTGCGGTGGCTCGGCGACGGCGTCCAGGCGGAGGCACTCTACCGCGAGGCGCTCGCGATCCAGCGGCGGCTCCCCGGAGACCAGCGGGAAAACATCGCCACGACCCTCAACAACCTCGGCGTGCTGCTCGGCCAGCAGGGCAGATGGGAGGAAGCCGAGCCGCTGCACCGCGAGGCGCTCGAGCTCGTGCGCGGCGTGTACGGCGCGGAGCACCCGACGGTGGCGGCCTGCCTCAGCGCGATCGGGACGGTGGTGGAGGAGCGGGGCGACCGTGACGGCGCCGAGCTCCTGTACCGGGAGAGCCTCGAGATGCGCGAGCGGCTGCTCGGTCCGGACCATCCGGACACCGCACGATCGCTGTACGCCGTCGCCGGCCTGCAGCAGGCGCGGGGCGACGCCGAGGGAGCGATCCGCACCTGCCGTCGCATCCTCGACCTGCGGGGCCGGGTGCTCCCCGATGGGCACCCCATGGTGGCGGCGGCGCTGCACATCGAGGGCCTGAGCCTGATCGACCTCGGTCGCGCGCAGGAGGCCGAGCAGGCGTTTCGCGAGGCCCTCGAGCTGCGGCAACAGGCGCTTCCGGAGGGCCACTGGCTGATCGCGTCATCCAAGGGCGGGCTCGGCGAGGCCCTGACCGCGCTCGGCCGCTGTGCCGAGGCCGAGACCGTGCTGCTCGAGGCCCACCGCGAGCTCGAGGCCGCGCGAGGGGCCGACCACGAGCAGACCCTCGAGGCCCGCAGGCGCCTGGCAGCCCTCTACGAGGCCT
>CAZMED010000344.1:0-3627 GCA_964565045.1 uncultured Thermoanaerobaculia bacterium | reverse complement strand
CCCCTCACGGCATCAGGCTGCCGCCCGAGACCGGCACGTAGGCACCGGTGACGAAGCCGGTGTCGTCGGCGGCCATGGCGAGCACGACACCCGCCACGTCCTCGGGCTGGGCGTTGCGGCCGAGCGGCGTCATGCGCGCCGAGGCGTCCTTGGCCTCCTGCGGTAAGAAGGCGGTGGCGTCGGTGATGGTCAGGCCCGGCGCGACGACGTTGACGCGGATGCCGTGCGGGCCGAGCTCGAGGGCGAGCGATCTGGCGAAGGCGTCGAGGCCCGACTTGGCGGTGCTGTGGGCGCAGAAGCCGTGCCCCGGGTGGCGCGAAAGACCGCTCGAGACGGCGATGATGCAGCCGCGCCCGTGCTCGATCATCGACGGCACCACGGCCTTGCAGCAGAAGAAGGAGGCGCTGAGCTCGCCCACCAGCTTGGCCTGGAAGGCCTCCCACGGGTACTCCGTGAACGGGACGACGGGGAACTGGATGGAGGCGTTGAGGACCAGCGTGTCGATGGGGCCGAGCTCGTTGCTCACGGCGGCGGCCATGGCCTCCACCTGGCCTTGATCGCGGACGTCGGCGCGCACCGACAGGGCGCGGCCGCCCTCGGACTCGATGGCGCCGACGACGCCGCACGCGGCGTCCTCACTGGTGTGGTAGTTGACCGCCACGGCGGCGCCGTGCGCGCCGAGCAGCCGCGCGGTGGCGGCGCCGATGCCGCGACTCGCCCCGGTCACCAGTGCGACCCTGCCCTTCATCAACATGCTCCGTACTCCCTTCCCGCGCGTGCTGCCGGCGGCGGCTCGCGCGGCGTTGCGGTTCACTCGTTCACAACCACACCGTGGTCGCCCACTCCCGCGACCGCACCGCCTCCTCCACCCAACCGGCGACCGCCGGCGCCATGTAGAAGCGCGGCCGCAGCAGGTCGTCGTCGGGAGCGACCACGCCCTCGGCAACGGCCTGCCGCGCCAGCGGGGTGAAGGGATAGATGCGCACCCCGATGGTGATCTTGAGCACCGTGAGGTCGAGCGCGTCGGCGGCGTCCAGGCTTTCGGCCACGGTCTCGCGGGTCTCCCCCGGCACGCCGAGCAACAGGAAGCCGTAGCGGGTGATGCCGGCGTTCGCGAAGCGCCGCACCACGTCCGAGACCTCGGCCGCCGAGAAACGCTTGTTGAGGGAGCCGAGAATGGGATCGCAGCAGCTCTCGGAACCGATGGAGACCTCGACGCAGCCGGCCTCGGCCATCGCCGCCACCAGCTCGTCGGAGACCTGGTGCGGGTAGACGATGGCGCGCCAGGCGGCGGGCCGTCCGCGCGCCGTGATCTCGCGGCACAGCTCGAGGGCGTAGGCCGCCGGCAGGTTGAAAGTGTTGTCCACGAAGTGGAAGCGCGAGGCGCCGGCATCGGCGAGGCGGGCCAGCTCGTCGGCGACGAGCGTGGGCGACCGCTTGCGCAGCGCCCGGCCCTCGATCTGCGGCGTCGAGCAGTAGGTGCAGTCGAGCGGACAGCCGCGCCGGGTCTGGACGGGGACCCAGAGCTCGGGGTCGGCGAGATCGAGGCAGCGCCGGAGATCGGGGTACGGCGACGGCAGCTCGTCGAGGCGCGCCGGCTTGGAGGGCGGCACGGGACCGTTTCGCCCGCGCGCCACCACCCCCGGCATGCCGGCGGGGTCGCCGCCCACCGCGAGCGCCTCGAGCAGTGCCGGGAAGGCGATCTCGCCCTCGCCGGCGACGCCGAAGTCGCCGCCCAGGTACGCGAGCGCCGGCACCGGGAAGATGCTGTACCCGGCGCCCCCCAGGACCAGCGGCGCCGGGCTCGCTTCGCGGCACGCGCGGACCACCGCCGCCGCCTTGTCGAGCAGGAAGTCGGGCTGCGCCATCTTCTGGTCGTCGATGTTGCGCACCGAGACGCCGATCACATCGGGGCGGAAACGGGCCACTGCGTCGCGCACCGCGGCCGCGGGGTCGGCGGTCGAGAGCAGGTCCAGCAGCTCCACGTCGTGGCCGTGGGCCCTGGCGGCCGCCGCCACCATCGCCGCCCCCAGCGGGGGTGCCGGCATGTTGATCCGCTCGGTGTTGGCCGAGATCAGCAGAACCTTCACTGGCGCGCGGCCCTCCCAGTGTGAGTATAGAAGGGCGCCAGGGGGAGTTTTGAGTTTTGAGTTTTGAGTTTTGAGTCTTGAGCTCGGGAGTCTCGAGCGCTGATTGCAGCCCCCCCGCCGCCCGGGGATTTCCGGCGCCGCCGGCTCTGGTGCTGGTGGGCACTCCGGCCAACGCTTCGGATCGCTCCGGTGTTCATCTGCCGACACGAAAGCAGAACGCTCGGTGGGAGGCGCTCTTCATCGATGCGTCTGCCGAGCGGGCTTCGGGCTCGGAGAATAATGAAACGAAGTCGCATGTTCATGAGAGGGAGCGCAACCGCCTGCCGGCCGGCAGGGGCTCGGCCCGTATCCGGTTCGGCGGCACAGGGGATCGAAACGTCATGGAACATGCAACGCGGACGGCGGGGACGATGCCGCGGCTCGCGTCGGCGATCCGCCGGACGGGACGTCGTGGGCCCCGGCGGGTGGAGCGGTGAGCCATGAGCGACGCGCTCCCCCGCACCAGGTACCAGCCGCCCGAGGTCATCGAGTACCCCGGCAAGTGGCTGGTGACCGAAAACGGCTCGACCGCGGACGGCGTCTTCCTCTTTTTCGACCGCCTCCAGATCGGGCGCCTGCATGAGAAGCAGCCCGGCCTGCCCGGGACCCTGCTCATCGACGATCCGACCGTCTCGTCGCGGCACTGCGAGATCACCCAGGACCCGGACGGACGGTGTTACGTGCGCGACACGAGCCGCAATGGGACCCGCCTGAACGGGCGCCGGCTGACGCCGAACAAGACCACCGAGCTCGAGGTCGGCCAGGTGCTGACCATCGGTCGGGACCTTCGCCTCCGCCTCGACGGCATGCCGCCGGCCGAGGAGAGTCCGGACTCTTCCGTCACCGACACTTTCGGCATCGGCGTCACGACGGTCGTGACGGTGCTGGTCGGAGACATCCGCAACTACACGACCCTGGTGAGGATGGCGGGCACGAACGGTCTCCACGAATCGGTCAACCGCGTCTTCGAGCGGCTCGAGCACGAGGTGACGGCGCTCGGCGGCACCCTCAAGGAGTTCCAGGGCGACGCGCTGTTCGCCTTCTGGGAGAAGGGGCCCGACGGCTGTCACGCATGCCAGGCGTGTCTCGGCGCGCTGCGCCTCAAGCAGTTGGTGGGGAAGCTCGCGGCCGACCCTGAGGTGTGGAGCGTGGGCGGCTTTCCGCTCGAGATGGACTTCGCGCTGTGCACCGGCATGGTGACGATCTCGGGCTACGGCAGCGACGGGGCTCTCGGCCTGTCGATGGTCGGCGAGTCGGTGGTGCTGGCCTACCGCATCGAGAAGTTCGCCGACCGGTCCACCGGCCCGATCATCGTCTGCCCCATCACCCGCCGGATGGCCAAGGAGAAGTTCGACTTCAAGGACCTCGGCGTGCACAAGGCCAAGGGCTTCGACGGTGAGCACCACCTGTACGGGCTCATCGGCGAGAAGAAGCCGTAGGAGCTCATCCGGAACCGCCTGCGATGACCGGGGCGATTTCGGATTTCGGATTTCGGATC
>CAZMED010000343.1:0-3630 GCA_964565045.1 uncultured Thermoanaerobaculia bacterium | reverse complement strand
GCGCAAGGTGCAGCCCCAGCACGTCGAGCTCGACGAGCTGCGAGACAGCGGCGAGGACAGTGCGGGCTTCGACGCCGGCTCCACCGAAGCTGGACCGGAGGCGATCGTGCTCGCCGACGAGATGGACGAAGACGTGGCGCGGGCGATCGACGCCCTCCCCCACGACTACAAGATGGCCCTGCTGCTGGTGGACATCCAGGGCCACGCCTACCAGGAGGTGGCCGACATGCTCGGAGTGCCGGTCGGCACCGTCATGTCCCGCCTGTACCGCGGCCGGACCCGGATCGAGAAGGCCCTTCTGCGCTACGGCAAGCGCTCCAACTACCTCCGTCAGCCGCCGGCCAAGCTGCGCGATCACTCGATCGACGTGGATGAGATTTTCGACGCGGCATCGGTCGCGAGTGCCACGCGCTGAACGCGGAGGTGCGTGAGTCTGTCCGCGCCGCCCCACTGGGGCGGCGCCCTGCGGCACCGGTGGCGCGCCGCCAATCAATCAGGCAGGCGCCTGACGGTGCGTTCTTCGGGGCCGCCTGCAGGCGATGACAATCCGGGATCCCGGTCGTACACTACCGCCAATGGTCTACTTTCCACGCAGCATGGGCGATGTGGAACGATCGAGCGCAACCACGCCGCAGATCGGTGCGCGATGACGGTCGAGCGCCTCCTCGAGGATCTCGCCGATCGCTCACCCGCCCGGCTCGCCGACGAACTGGTCGACGGTCTGCTCGAGGCGGCGGAACTGATTCGTGAGGAGAACACCGGCGTCGCCGGCCCGATCCGGGTGCTGGTGCTCGATGGCGCCATTCTGGTGCAGGAGCAGACGCCGCAGCGGACGCTCCTGCTGCGCACCCGACCGAGCCTCGAGGAGGCGATGGAATTCGTCGACCGCCGCCTCGAAATCTACGAACGGATGTGGGACGGTTGAGGGTGCAAGGTGGACTACGCGGAGCCGTGACGCTCCGCCCGACGACGTCCCACCGCAGCCATCGAGCCGAGGCTCGTGTTGCTATTCGCAGGTTTTGAGGTTACGCTTTCTCTGGCAACCCGTGGAGGACGCCCGCCCGAGCTCGTGGCGTGGGCGCCCGGGTCGCGACGCTCCGGACGATCGAGCACCCGCCGTGCACTGTGTGGAGCGTGCGGATCGCCAGACGCGACAGACGGCGTGTGAGTGCCCTGAAAGGCGAGTTGACCCGAGGCGCGACCGCAGCGGGTCGGCCTCCGACCACCCTTCGACACGAGGATGAGGATGAACGACAGAGAACAGCAGCAACAACCGAAAAACGAAGGCTCGCGCCGCCGCCGCCGCCGCCCGCGCCGGCGTCCGAAGCCGCAGGGGCCGCCGATCCAGGTCGACGGGTTCCTGTGGGTCCGCGATAACGGTGGGCCGCTCCTCGTCTCGGCCGAGCGCAACTTCGTCGCCGGCCGCAACGACCCCACCGTCCCGCTCGAGCTCATCAACCCGCTCCACCTCGAAACCGGTCTCCAGCTGCGCGGTCTGGCCGCTTCGGGCGACCGGCCGAGGATGACCGAGATCGAGGCCATCGAGGGCATGGACCCGGAGGAGTACCGCAACCGGGCGGTCCCGTTCACCGAGCTCGTCAGCATCGATCCCATGGATCGCTTCGAGCTCGAGACCGAGCCCGAGATCGTCGAGCCGCGGGTCGCGCAGCTGGTGGCGCCGCTCGGCAAGGGCCAGCGCTGCCTCATCGTGTCGCCGCCCAAGGCCGGCAAGACCACTCTCCTGCAGCAGATGGCGCACGGCATCGCCATCAACCACCCCAACACCGTGATCTTCGTGCTCTTGGTCGACGAACGCCCCGAGGAGGTCACCGACTGGAAGCGCAGCATTTCCCGCGGCGACGTCTTCGCCTCCTCGACCGACCAGTCGCTCGAGTCGCACATCCAGGTCTCTGAGATGGTCTTCGAGCGCGCGCGGCGGTTGGTGGAGATGGGCGACGACGTGGTGGTGTTCATGGACTCGCTGACCCGGATGTCGCGGGCCTTCAACAACCTCCAGAAGGGCTCGGGGAGAATCATGTCGGGCGGCATCGATGCCCGCACCATGGAGAAGCCGCGGCGGTTCTTCGGCTCGGCGCGCAACGTCGAGCACGGCGGCAGCCTGACAGTGGTCGCGACCTGTCTCATCGACACCGGCTCGCGGATGGACGAGGTGATCTTCCAGGAGTTCAAGGGAACCGGCAACATGGAGCTGGTGCTCGATCGCAAGCTCTTCGAGAAGAGGATCTTCCCCTGCATCAACATCCCGCAGTCCGGGACCCGCAAGGAGGAGAAGCTGTACCCGAAAGCGCAGGTGGAGAAGCTCTACCTGATGCGGCGGGCGCTGTCGTCGCTGCCGCCGGAGGCGGCGATGGAGCTCCTGCTGCAGAAGGTGCGCGAGTTTCCGAGCAACGAGCAGTTCCTGGCCTCGCTGCAGCTCAAGTGAAGTCCGACCGCGGCCGGTCGACACGCCGGACTTGAATCGAGACCGCGTCGCAAGGATAATGGAGCGGTGATCCGTTCAGTGGACGATTTCGGACTGTGCGACCCGGCGCTGCGGCCGGTCGCCGAGAAGGTCCTGGCCGGGCGATGCCTGGACCGCGCGGACGGCCTGCTGCTGGTCTCGAGTGCCGACCTCCTCGGCGTCGGCAGGATGGCGAACCTGGTCCGCGAGCGACTGCACGGCGACCGCACCTACTACAACATCAACCGCCACCTGAACCCCACCAACGTCTGCGTCGCCTCGTGCAGGCTGTGCGCCTACTACGTGCCGTGGCGGGAGCGCGAAGAAGGCTGGACCTACAGTGTCGAGCAGGCGGTCGAGATCGCAGCGCGCGACGTCGACGAGTCGGTGAGCGAGCTGCACATCGTCGGCGGCCTCCACCCCAAGCTGCTGGTGGACTACTACGAGGACCTGTTCCGCGCGCTCAAGCTTCGCTTTCCCTGGATCCACCTCAAGGCGCTGACCATGGTCGAGCTCGATTTCATCGCCCGCGCCTCGCGCCTCGGCCTGGAGGAGACGATCGGCCGGCTTCGCGAGGCCGGTCTCGACTCCTGCCCGGGCGGCGGCGCCGAGATCTTCGCGCCGCGGGTGCGGGAGCAGATCTGCGACCACAAGACCGACGGCGGCCGCTGGCTGGAGGTCGCGCGGGCGGTCCACCTGGCGGGCATCCGCTCCAACTGCACCATGCTCTACGGCCACATCGAGACCGCCGCCGAGCGCGTCGACCACCTGCTCGCCCTGCGCGCGCTCCAGGACGAGACCGGCGGCTTCCAGTGTCTGATCCCGCTCGCCTTCCACCCCGCCAACACCGCGCTCGACCACCTGCCGCCCACCGGGGGCCGCCTCGACCTGCAGACGATCGCCGTGTCGCGGCTGGTGCTCGACAACGTCCCCCACCTCAAGGCCTACTGGATCATGCTCGGCGAGAAGGTCGCCCAGGTGGCGCTTGCCTTCGGCGCCAACGACCTCGACGGCACGATCTTCGACGAGCGCATCACCCGCGCCGCCGGCGGCAGCGCCGGTTCCGGGCTCAGCCGGCAACGACTCGAGCGGCTCATCCGCGAGGCGCGCCGCGTCCCCGTCCTCCGCGACACCCTCTACCGACCCTTGGAAGCCAGCACGAGCGTCGC
>CAZMED010000342.1:0-3661 GCA_964565045.1 uncultured Thermoanaerobaculia bacterium | reverse complement strand
GAGGTCTGCGCCTGCCGCCGGCCGACCCAGTCGAGGTCGTACTCGAGCGCCGCGCCCGCCGCGCCGTAGAGCGCCACGCCGAGCCGGAAGCGGTCGCCGAAGCTGTGGACATACGCGGCGGTGAGGATCGGCACCGGATTTCCGGCCTGACCGCCATCTCCGCCGCTGAAGGTCGTGGCCGGGTCGACCGCGAACTGAATGTCCGGCAGGAGCGCGCCGGCGGCGAAGAGGAGCTGGTTGCCCTCGAGGAGGGTCATACCCGCCGGGTTGTAGAAGGGGATCGCGGTGCTGGCGTCGAGCGCCGACGCCTCGGCGCCCGCCCCCGCCGTCCCCATCTCCGGCGTCCCGTACTCGTTGGCATAGAGCCCGCCCGCTCGGGCAGGGAAGGCCACCAGGACGGCTCCCACCACCAACAACCCCACCCGGAGCGTCTTTCTCGCAAGCATCCACACGTCGTCTTTGCGCATACCTGCAACATACGGACCGGGCATCGCCGTGTATTCAAAGGACTCTCAAAGAGTCGTCAAATTCGTTTATGGAGAATGGGGCCTTGATGCGACGCTCGCGGAGTCGGGCCGCCGCGAAGTCAAGACCATTTGAATCGTCTGGCCTGGAGAGAGCGCTCTTTGGTGGAAATACTCGGCTGCGTTCGGTGCATCGTCCGCCGCAGCCGGATGCCCAATGAAGATGCTGCCCGGGTCAGCCGCCGGTAGTTGCCGACCAGGCGCCGGTGGTGCCGGTCTCGAAGCCGTCTCCGAAGACCGTGTACACCGGGCCCGATTGCAGGACGATGATGTCTTGGCCCAGGGGGTCCTCCAGGCCGAAGATGACGAAGGTGTCCTCGCCAAAGCCCACTGCCTTGAGGTCGTAGGCGGTTCCCGAAACCTGCGGCGTCCACACGACGCCGTCGGGGGAGGACAGGATCACCCCGCTTCCACCCACCACGGCGAAGATACCGTTGCCGAATGCCACGTCGAACAGGGTCTCCTCGGTTCCTGAGCTACGGACAGTCCAGTTCAATCCGTCGGGGGAGGTGAGGATCGAACCGCTGTAGCCGACCGCCACGAAGACCCCGTTTCCCAGTTCGACGGCGTTGAGCCTGGAGGGGACTGGTAAGGTGGTTTCGTTGCTCCAGTCGACGCCGTCGGATGAGAAGAATATCTTGTTGGTGTAGGCGAACCCGTCGAAGCTCCACCCAAGGGCGCTGAAGCCGTCGGGGATGCTGTCGATGTCCTCCATCGAACCCGAGCCGGTGCCGGGCGTGATCTCGGTGAAGGTGACGCCGCCGTCGGCCGAGGTGAAGATCCTGGCGTCGCCGGTGTCCCCATCGCGGCCGCCGACCACGACCCGATCCCCCTGACCCGCAATGGTCTCGAAGTTGTCCGTCGGCCGGGCCGAGACGTTGGACCACACGGAGGCATCGGCGGAGGAGATCACCGTCCCGTCGAAGAGGCCGGAGGCGAGCAGGACGCTGCCGTTGAACGAGATGTCGAGGAGGTTGTCGTTGTTCGCGGTCGGATCGATCGGCGGTGGCACCGTGGCCGGAGCCCAGGTCGCACCGTCGGCCGACCACAACACGCTCTGGCCTTGGCCGGCTGCGGCAAAGGCGCCGTTACCCCAGGCAACGTCGAAGTAGACGATGTCGGACGAGGTGTGGCGAACATGCCACGTCTCAATGCCGTCGCCGGCCCGCGACGAACCCGTCGTCGCGGCGACAACGCAAACGATCAACACGATCCTCACCTGCATTCCGCAGCGTCTCATCTGTCCCTCCACGCTCATTTCGAATATCCGATTGATGCCGACGTCCATCCGTCGGTGGTGCCGTTCTCGAATCCGTCTTCGAAGACGAGGATCGGAGTCAGGAGAAATGCCCTGTCCGCGCCGCCGTAGACGCCGCGGCCGACGATCTGGCCTGTGCTGTTGATGCCCCGTGCTTCGGCGAGGACCCAGCCGGGAGGGATACCGCCGGCGGTGTTGAGGTCCAGGATCTGGCCGTCGATCCACACGACGGCGTGGACGTAGAAGTCCGCGGTACGGGCCCACCCCACGACGTCGCCTCGGTCGTTGACGTCGAAGGCCTCACTCATTGTTCCGCCGGGCAGGGTCCCGAGGTCCACGATCGTCCCACCCTGCCAGCTGCACGCGTGCTGCTGGCCACCCGCCGGTGAGCCGTTGCTCCAACCGACGATTTGGGGACTCGCGACGTCGTTGATGGCATAAGCGCAGCTCCGGGTGCCGGCCGGAGACCCGGGAAAGGCGCCGAGCTCCGTAGGGAGCCCACCCTCCCAGCGAGTCGCCGTCTGCAGACTCGTGGCCGAAGAGGACTGCCCCACCGCCACTCCATCGACATTGACGGCGAACGGCGCGCTGCCCGACCCGCCCGGCAACACCCCGAGATCGGTCATCCCGGTGACGCCGAGAGTCTTCGAAAACGCGTGGTACTCGCCGATGTCGGTCTCCGACGTGCCGACCACCTGGTGGGCCGCGTTGATCCCACGGCCAGAGGTCCAAGATCCACCGAGACTCGAGTAGCTGATGCTGTCATCGAAAGGACACGTTTCGACGGCCTTCCAGGTAGCCAGGTATATGGGAGCGCCGTCGGCGGCTTGGGTCCACCCCACCGCACAGCCGGCATCGTTGATCGCCGCGGCCTCGCTTCGCATGGTCGAACTGCCGCTCCCGTCGTAATCAAAAATGCGGACGCCGTCCGAATAGTAGAAGGCCCGCTGGCGGTATGTGCCGCCGGAGTAGAACATGATCGAGCCCACGACAACGCCGTCGGCGTTGATCGCATTGGCCTCACTGCTCTGGTCGCCCTCCTGACCGAGGTCGGTAAAGATATAGGTCGGCGTTTCGCCGTACGCGATGCCGGCCGCGGCGGCGCCCGCCACGGCCAAGGCAAGCACGGCTGCGAGACCGCCCTTCGGTTCGCAGCATTGGCGGATATGGCGATGAGACTGCGGAGAGTCTGGAAGGTCGTTCAAGGTGCTCCCAGCCGCTGTTCTGAGCCAGCTTCGGCTTCTCATGTTCTCACGATTCTTGCGATTTGTAAAATCTATACTTCAGGTTACAAAAAATTCAAAAAATCCCTATTTGATGACAGAATCTCGGTTAGCACACAGTGTCTGAATCATGCGCCGGCTCCACCTCGAGAGATGCTCCCCGGATTTCGAATTGAGAATTCGAATCGGGCCGCGCCCGGGTTGGAACGGTCTCGAGCGGTGCCGGGCTCTGAATCAGCCTGCGGGCGAGCCGCTCAGGCAACTCCGGCGCGACCGAGCCTCGAAGAAAAACCCGCGCTCCGGGGAGCGCGGGTCGTCGTTTCGGGGACGCTTGCCGCTCACTCGCGAGGATACTTGATCTGTGCGTGCGCCGCGGCGAGGCGCGCGATGGGCACGCGGAAGGGCGAGCAGCTGACGTAGTTCATGCCGGCCATGTGGCAGAACTCGACGGAGTTGGGCTCGCCGCCGTGCTCGCCGCAGATGCCGACCTTGAGGTCGGGGCGGGTGGCGCGGCCCTTCTCGATGCCGGTTTGAACCAGCACGCCCACCGAATCGCGGTCCAGCACCTGGAAGGGGTCGACGGGGAGGATCTTCTTGTCGAGGTAGTCGGGCAGGAAGCCGCCGATGTCGTCGCGCGAGAAGCCGAAGGTCATCTG
>CAZMED010000341.1:0-3708 GCA_964565045.1 uncultured Thermoanaerobaculia bacterium | reverse complement strand
CCCATCACCTGCTCGACCTTGGCGAGGGCCGCGTCGACCTCGGCCTCGAGGGTCCCGGGATAGGTCCGCCCGTGGTCGTAGTAGTAGGTACAGACCTCGGTCGTCAGCGTGAAGCCGGCCGGCACCGGGATGCCGAGGCTCGCCATCTCGGCGAGGTTGGCGCCCTTGCCGCCGAGCAGGTTCTTCATCTCCTTGGTGCCGTCGGCGGCGCCGCCGCCGAACGCGTACACGTACTTCGAGTCGCTCACTTCTCGCCTCCTTCGACCTGCAGCTTCGAGAGATCTGCAAGCTTGAAAAATTCTCGTCCGAGCTCTTTGAGCAGCGCGATCCGGTTGGCGCGCAGCTTCGCATCCTCGCACATCACGAGCACCTCGACGAAGAAGCGCTCGAGGATATCGGCCAGGGGCTCCATCGCCGCGAACGCCTCGCCCACCCGGCGCTCCGGGAGCAGGGTGTGCAGCGCGTCCCGGAAGGCGCCGGTGGCCTCATGGAGCTCGCGCTCCTCGGGCTGCGCGAAGCGCGCGGCGTCGACCGCCGTGTCGGGCTGGCCCTCGGTGATGTTGCGCACCCGCTTGAAGGCCAGGGCGAGGCTGCGAAAGCTGTCCGACTGTCGCGCCTGCTCGAGCGCCGCCGCGCGCGCCGACGCCCCCGGCAGGTCGTCCCAGCCGGCGGCCATCACCGCGTCCGCGGTGTCGCCGGACACCCCGACCACGTCGCTCAGCCAGCGGCGCGCGCGGTCGGCCACGAAGTCGGTGACCGCGGCCTCCAAAGCGCCCTCGTCCTCCGTCGCGTGGGCGGCGACCCCGCGCACCGCGGCGGTGACCGCCGCCCCGAGGTCGAGCTGCCGGTCGGCCAGGGCGGCGATCTTGACCGCGCCCTGGGCGGCCCGGCGCAGGCCGAAGGGGTCCTTCGAGCCCGACGGCCGCTCGCCGACCGCCCAGAGGCCCGCCACCGTGTCGAGGCGGTCGGCGACCCCGAGCAGCTGCCCGATCAGGGACTCCGGCGGCGGACCGTCGAAGCCCACCGGCCGGTAGTGGTCGCGGACGGCGGTCCACAGCTCCGCCGAGGCGCCCTCGAGGCGCAGGTAGTGGCCGCCCATCACGCCCTGGAGCTCCGGAAACTCGCCCACCATGTGGGTCAGGAGATCGGCCTTGGCGAGCGGGGCGGCTGCGCGCAGGACCTCGCGGTCGAGCTCGGCGCCCATCTGGTCCGCGAGGCCCACCGCCAGCTCACCCACCCGGGCCGCCTTGTCGGCCAGGGAGCCGAGCACGCGGTGGAACTCGAGCCGCTCCAGGCCCGGCGTGAGCTCGGCCAGCGACCGCTTGCGGTCCTCGGCGAAGAAGAAGCCGGCGTCTGCCAGCCGCGCGCCGATCACCCACTCGTTACCCTGGCGCACCAGGCCCTCGGGATCGTCGCGGCGGTCGATCACGGCGATGAACCCCGCCTCGAGGGCGCCCCCGTCGCGCTCCAGCACCAGACACTTCTGGTGGTGGCGCAGGGTGGTCACGACGACCTCCGGCGGCAGCTCCAGGAAACGCTCGTCGAACCGCCCGCCGATCAGGCCCGGAAACTCCACCAGCTCGGTGTGCTCGTCCAGCAGCCCGGGGTCGGGGTGGACCGCCGCCCCCTCGGCGCCGGCCAGCGAGTCCGCGAGGGCCTCGAGCTCCCGGCGCCGCGATGCCGGGTCGACCATGACGCTGCGCTCCAACAGCGCCGCGGCGTAGTCCGCAGCTTCGGCAATGTCGAAGGCCGACGGGGCGTGCACCCGGTGCCCCACCGTCGACCGCCCCGAGGCGACGCCGAAGATCGACAGCGGCACGACCTCGGCGTCGAGGAGCGCGACCACCCCGTGCAGCGGGCGCACGAAGTGGTGCTCACCGCGGCCCCAGCGCATCATCTTCGGGAAGCGCAGGGCCGCCGCGACCGCGGGCACCGCCTCGGCCAGGATGTCGGCGGTGGCGCGGCCCTCGTGGACCACCGTCGCCGCCAGGTACTCACCCTTCGCGGTTGAGACCCGGCCGAGCTCGGCGAAGGGGACCCCGACCTTGCGGGCGAAGCCCTCGCCGGCCGGCGTCGCGGTCCCGTCTCCGGCGACGCCGACACTCACCGGCGGCCCGGTCATCTCCTCGCGGCGGTCGGGCTGGCGCAGGGGCAGCTTCGCCACCGTCACCGCGAGCCGCCGCGAGGTGGAGAGGGCCGTCACCTCGAGGTCCGAAAACCCAGCCTCGAGCAGCCGCGCGCCCATCAGCTCGGCGAGCTGGCCCCGCGCCCCGGGCAGGGCGGCGGCCGGGATCTCCTCGGTGCGGAGCTCGAGCAGGAAGGTGGCCATCACGCCGGCTCCCGGTGCCCTTCGGCGCCGCCGAGGGGGAAGCCGAGCCTCTCGCGCTGCTCGAGATAGGCGCGCGCCGACGCCACCGCGTTGCGGCGCACGCGGGCAATGAGGCCCACCCTCTCGGTCACCGACACCGCGCCGCGGGCGTCCATGAGATTGAAGAGGTGCGAGGTCTTGAGCGCCGCCTCAAGCGCAGGAAGGACCAGCGGCGGCTCGTGCGCGAGGCAGCGCTTCGCCTCGGATTCCCAGTCTTCGAAGTGGCGCCTGAGCATGTCCACGTCGGCCAACTCGAAGCCGTACACCGAGGCCTCGCGCTCGTCCTCGAGCCGCACGGCGCCGTACGAAACGCCGCCGCCCCACTCGATGTCGTAGATCGAGTCCCTGCGCTGGAGGAACATGGCGATGCGCTCGAGGCCGTAGGTGAGCTCGGCCGGGACCGGCGCCAGGTCGATGCCGCCGGCCTGCTGGAAGTAGGTGAACTGGGTGATCTCCATGCCGTCGAGCAGCACCTGCCAGCCGACGCCCCAGGCGCCGAGGGTGGGCGACTCCCAGTTGTCCTCCTCGAAGCGGATGTCGTGCACCGCGAGGTCGATGCCGATCGCCCGCAGGGAGTTCAGGTAGAGATCCTGCACGTCGTCCGGCGACGGCTTGAGGATCACCTGCAGCTGCAGGTGGCGCCCGAGCCGGAAGGGGTTCTCGCCGTAGCGGGCATCGGCGGGGCGCCGCGACGGCTGCACGTAGGCGACCCGGTACGGCTCCGGCCCCAGTGCCCGCAGGAAGGACTCCGGGTGCATGGTCCCCGCCCCCACCTCCAGGTCGTACGGCTGCTGGATGATGCAGCCGCAATCGGCCCAGTAGCGCTGGAGATCGAGGATCAGGGATTGCAGGTCCACGGTGCCTCCGGGGCCCGGCCGACGGCGGGCCGCACGAGCGGGAAATATACCACGGCGGCGGGATTGGGAGGCGATGAGCCGAGAACGACCGATGCCGCCCGCCCGCCCACCCATTTCGGATTTCGGATTCGCTCGCGGCCTATGGCCGCGGCGTCTACCCGCCACGAGCGGGTGGCCGATGGCCGGCCTCCACCCACCCTTCCTTCCCGGCCGTCGGCCACATGCCGCTCCTGACGGGCAGTGCCGGATTTCGGATTTCCCGCCCGCCCACCCACTGAGCATGAGGCGGTGCAGGTCCACGGGGTCAACAGCGGCAGTGGCAGTTGCAGTCTCAGTGGCAGTAGCAGTGGCAGTAGCAGTGGCAGAGGACAGCTACAGCGTCCTCGCGGGTGTGCGGGCACAGCCCTTGACTCCGGCTGCCCCACCGGCTATCCCCGGAAGTGAACGACCCGGAGGTGGCCATGCCGCGGTCGCGCCGCCTGC
>CAZMED010000340.1:0-3708 GCA_964565045.1 uncultured Thermoanaerobaculia bacterium | reverse complement strand
TTGCTACGATGGGCGCCATGAAGCTCCCATCTCGATTCATCGTCGTCGGCGCGCTGCTCTTCGCCGCGTGCTCACCTTCGGGGCCCGCGGGCCCGGGGCCGGCCTCCGACACGCTGGTGATCGGCCTTCTGTCGGACATCGGCAGCTGGAACCCCTACCTCGCCGAGGACGCCAAGGACGAGGAGATCCTCGGCCTGGTCTACCCCTCGCTGGCGGTGGAGCAGCCCGACTACCAGCTGCACCCGCCGTCCTTCGAGCCGGCGCTGGCGCGCGCGTGGGAGTTCTCCGAGGACGGGCTCGCGCTCACCGTCCGGCTGCGCGAGGACGCGCGCTGGAGCGACGGCGTGCCGGTGAGCTCGGCGGACCTGCTCTTCAGCTGGCGGGTCCAGACCTCGGAGGAGCTCGGCTGGGCGTGGGGCGACATCACCGACGCCATCGCCGGCGTCGAGGAGATCGACGCGCACACGGTGCGCTACCGGTTCACCCACCGCTACCCCTACCAGCTGATGGACGTCAACGACGGCCCGATCGTGCCGGCCCACGCCTGGGCCGACATCCCACTGGAGAGCTGGCAGGACGTCGACTGGTTCGAGCACGTGGTGTCGGCGGGGCCCTACCTCCCGGCCGCCCACACGCCGCAGCAGGAGATCGTGCTCGAGCGCAACCCGCAGCGCCCCCAGAACGAGCAGCCGCGAATCCCCCGCCTGGTGTTCCGCGTCGTGCCCTCGTCGGGGAGCCTCTTCACCCAGCTGCTGTCGGGCGCGGTCGATCTGGTGGCCGGCATCCGGCCCGCCGAGGCGGCGCGCCTGCAGGCCGAGCCGGACGTCGACCTCAGCGTCTTCGCCGACCGCTCCTACACCCACGTCTGCTGGAACTTCGAACGAAAGGTGCTCGCGGACCCGAGGGTGCGCCGCGCCATGGCCATGGCCGTCGACCGGGACGCCATCATCGAGGTCGTCTACAACGGCTTCGCCCTGCCCTCGCTGGGCCCTGTGCTGTCCTCCATGTGGGCCTTCAACCGTGAGCTCGAGCCGCTGCCCTTCGACCCCGAGGGCGCGAAGCAGCTGCTCGCCGCGGCCGGCTGGGAGGACCGCGACGGTGACGGCACCCTCGACCGCGACGGCCTCGACCTGAGCTTCGAGCTGCTGGCGCCGTCGGAGAGCGAGACCCGGCAGGACCTCGCCCTGATGATCGAGCGCGACCTCGCGCGGATCGGCGTCGAGGTTCTGCCGCGCTTCGTCGAATGGGGTGCCCTCCAGGAGGCGATGGCGGGCGGCGATTTCGACGCCTTCGTCAACACCTGGGTCGAGCCGACCCAGATCGACCTCGGCGGCATCTGGCACAGCGCGCCGCCGGACGAGCCGAGCTTCAACTTCGGGCGCTACGCCAACCCCGAGGTGGACCGGCTGCTCGAGGAGGTCGAGAGGACGGCCGACTTCGCCGCCCGGAAGCCGCTCCTCGACCGCATCCAGGAGCTCATCGTCGCCGACCAGCCCTACCTCTTCCTGGTCGAGAACACCCGCCTCGTCGGCCACAGCGCCCGCCTGCAGGGCGCCGACATCAACGCCGCGTCGACCTTCTTCAATGTCACGGAGTGGGAGATCGCCAACTGAGCACGGCGCTGAGGGGCGGCACGCAGACAGAAAATTCTGAGTTTTGAATTTTGAATTTTGAATTCCCACCCACCCATAAGCTTCACCGGGAGGGCGGCTGGGAATTCAAAATTCATAATTCAGAATTCAAAACTCACCCCCCTCACCAAACCCCTATAATCTCCCCATGACCTCTCGCCATCCCGGGCTCTCGACATGAAGCGATTGGTCGCGAGGCGGCTCCTCGCGCTGGTGCCGCTGGTGTGGCTGGTGCTGACCCTCAGCTTCCTCGTCGTGCACGCGGCGCCCGGGTCCTACGCCGACACCATCGACAACCCGCGGCTGTCCCCCGAGACCCGGGCGGCGATCCGCGCCCACTACGGGCTCGACCGGCCGCTGACCGCCCAGTACGCCAGCTGGCTGCGGGCGGCCGCCACCGGCGACCTCGGCACCTCGTTCATGTACAAGCGCCCCGTGTCGCGGGTCCTGGCCGACGCACTGCCGCCCACCCTGATGCTCGCCGGCGCCGGTCTCCTGATCACCCTCGGCCTCGGCCTCGTGCTCGCGGTCGCTTCGGCCCGGCGGCCGCACGGCTGGGCGGACCGCATCCTCACCCTGCTCGGCCTCGGGCTCTACGGCGTGCCGTCGTTCTGGCTCGCCGGGCTCCTGGTGATGGTCTTCAGCCTCGGCCTCGGCTGGCTGCCGCCCTCGCACATGCGCTCGGTGGGCGCGGCGGACCTCGGGGGGCTCGCGCGGGCGCTCGACCTCGCCCGCCACCTCGTCCTCCCCGCCCTCTGCCTCGGCCTCGTCGGCGCCGCCGGCACCGCCCGCTACCTGCGCGCCACCCTGCTCGACGTGCGCGCCTCGCGCTTCATGCTCGCGGCCCGCGCCCGCGGTCTGCCGGAGTGGCGGCTGCTGTGGGTGCACGCCCTGCGCCCCGCCCTGCTGCCGGTGGTGACGATCCTCGGGCTGTCGCTGCCGATCCTGGTGTCGGGCTCGGTGGTCGTCGAGACCGTTTTCTCGTGGCCGGGGATGGGGCAGGTGGCCTTCAACGCCGCCCGCGCCCGCGACATCCCGCTCGTGCTCGGCGTCACCCTGGTCGGCGCCGCGGCGGTGATCCTCGGCAACCTCGTCGCCGACCTGCTCTACGCAGTGGTCGACCCGCGCGCCCGGAGGCCTTCGTGAGCCGGCCGGGCCGCCTCATGACAGGCGCCGCGGGGACGGCGGTGCTGGTCGCCGTGTGCGCGCTCGGACCGGCGCTGCTGCCCGACGCCGGCGACGGCGACCCGCTGCACGCGGCGCTGCTTCCGCCGGGGACCGCGGTCACCGCGCTTGCGACCGCCGACGGGCGCACCCTGCTCTCGACCCGGGTCGAGCGCGAGGGCGACTCCTACCTCGTGCACGGAGGCCGCAGCCTCACCCGGGTGCCGGCCCGCGAAATCGTATCGGAGCGGCGCCTGCGGCTGTGGCTCGGCTCCGACCGTTTCGGCCGCGACCTGTTGCCGCGCCTCCTCGTGGGCGGCCGCCTGTCGCTCGCGGTGGCGGCGCTCGGCGTGGCGGTGGCGCTGCTGGTCGGCCTCGCCGTCGGGCTCGCCGCCGCCACCGGCGGCCGCCTCCTCGACGCCGTTCTCATGCGGCTCGTCGACGCCCTGCTCGCCTTTCCGATCCTGCTGCTCCTGATCCTCGCCTCGGCCCTCTTCCGGCCGGGCCCGCTGCTGCTCGTGCTGGTGCTCGGCCTGAGCTCGTGGATGGGCCTCGCGCGCCTGGTCCGCGGCCAGGTGCTGTCGCTCGCCACCCGCACGTTCATCCAGGCCGCGCGGGTCGCCGGCACCCGCGAGCTGCGCATCTGGACCCTGCACTACCTGCCCAACCTCAAGGCGCCGCTGGCCCAGGACACCGCCCTCGCCATGGGCAGCCTGGTGCTCGCCGAGGCGACGCTCTCCTTCCTCGGCCTCGGCCTGCCGCCGACCATGCCGAGCTGGGGCGCCATGGTCGCCGACGGCCAGCGGGTGATGGTCGAAGGCTGGTGGCTGTCGGTCTTCCCCGGCCTCGCCATCACGCTGCTCGTGATCTGCCTCGCCCTCATCGGCGACGGCCTGCAGCAGCGCGGCCGGGC
>CAZMED010000339.1:0-3722 GCA_964565045.1 uncultured Thermoanaerobaculia bacterium | reverse complement strand
CCCGACCACCTGCTCGCCTTCTTCAACGACTACCGGGCCGTCGACGTGCCGGACGACGAGGGTCTCGGCGAGGGAACCCAGGTGACCGCGTTCGCCCTGAACACGGTTGACGTCATGTTGGCGGGCCTGCTGCCCGAGCTCGGCATTCCGTACGTCGCGACGCTGCCGGCGGCGGCGGCCGAGGCCTGGGTCGGCGGCAGCCGCTCCTACGACGGCGGCCTCACCTGGGCCGGGCTCTTCATGCCCGGCGCACCGTTCGACAACTCCCCCGCCTCGCTCGCCTCACCGGTGTGGGGCCTCGAAGCTGCCACCGACCCGGTGGCGGTGAGCGGCCCCTGCGGCTATGTCTACGTAGTGTTCGTCGCCTTCACCCGCGGCGGCGAGAGCCGGCTCGCGGTCGCCCGCTTCCAGGACCTCAACAACGCCGAGGGCGGCGACACCTGGCAGTACCAGGGCACGACCGTGGTCGAAACCGGCAACAACGCCACCAACGGCTACTTCCTCGACAAGCCGCACCTCGCCCTCGACGTCTGGCGCGGCTCGGGCGCCACCGACCAGTGCTCGCACCGTGTCTACGCCAGCTACAGCACCTTCAACGGCCTCTCCAAGGACGGCAAGGTGCAGAGCAAGCTCAACTTCGCGGTCTCCGAGGACTTCGGCGAGACGTTCTCGACCCAGAAAATCAACAAGAACTGGGGCCAGAACCAGGGCTCTTTCATCGCCGTCGACCCGCGGCCGGGCACCCCGTCGAACCAGGGCGGCCCGGGCACGATCTACGTCTTCTGGCGCCACTTCTTCGACCCCGACACCATCATCGCCACCCGCAGCACCGACTTCGGGACCAAGTGGAGCAACCCGGTGTCGATCATCGGCTCGATGCCGATGGCCCCCTTCGACCAGCCGACCGTCTCCACCGAGTTCGCCAACCCGGCCCTTTTGAGCTTCCGCTCCAACGGCTTCCCGACCGCAGCCGTGACCGGCGACGGCACCGTCTTCGTCGCTTGGCAGGAGCGCGTCAACATCTCCGATGGCACGCCGGGCTTCGGCGGTCCGGACCCCAACGGCTCCCCGCGCATCGTCCTGATGCGCTCGAACAACGGCGGCAACTCCTTTACCGACATCGACGGCAATTCGGGCAGCCGCACCGCCGTCGACTTCGGGGACCGCGACGGCGGCGAGGTGCCGCCCCCCGGCTTCGGCGCCCTTCCCGACGAGCGGCCCTCAGGCCCGCAGGTCATGCCCTGGCTGAGCTTCGGCGGCGGCCGCCTGGCCCTCGTCTACTACGAGTCCCGCGGCCTCCTCAGCGGCACCGCAGACGACGGCATCGGCTTCCAGGACCAGGACCTCAGCCCGGCGACCGGATTCATCAGCGGCATCGACCGCGTGGTGGACTTCCGGGCGGCACTGCTCGATCCTTCGACCGGACACCTCCTCGGCACAACCCAGATCTCCCGCTACCCCATCGGCGCCGCCGCCGACCTCTCGGACGGCGAGCAGGTCTCGGACATCGCGCCGGTCAACCCGGGTGACATCTTCAGCCCCGCGCCGTGCAGCCCCGACGCCGGCGAAGGATACCCAGAGTGCCAGCGCTCGCTGAACTTCATGAACAAGCCCCAGTCCGGCTCCGGCGGCTCGCCCTTCATGGGCGACTACACCGGCGCCACCCCCACCGTGCAGTTCGTCTACGACGACAGCCTCGGAAGCTGGCGCTGGGCCACCGAGCCCGAGGACGTGCCCTACCGGGCCTTCCACACCATCTTCGCCGACAACCGCAACCTGGTGGCGCCGACCTACCCCTCGACCTCCGAAGAGTGGGCGCGCTACCAGTTCTACGGCCCGCCCGGAATCGGCGGCTCCTGCTTCAACCCCGGCTCACGCAATACCGATGTGCTCACGGCCAGGCTCAACGCCGAGCTCATCGTCTCGGCGCCCACCACCTACAAGCAGCTCGACCGGCGCCGCGGCTTCCCGATCCGGGTCCAGAACGGCACCGCGTACGGCCGCTTTTACCGACTCACCATCACCCAGGGCGCCGCCGACGCCTCCTTCAGCGCCGACCCCGACAGCGACGTCGACAGCGGCGACATCCAGGTCTACCCCTACTCCAGCGTGTCGCAGGTGGTGTACGTCGTGGCCGGCGGCCTCGGTCCGATCCGCGTCGACGTGGTTGAAATCGACGGGATCGACGGCAACCCCAACGGAGGTGAGACCGGCTCGGTGGTCTTCAACCCCGACCCGGACAATCCCTTCGTGGACGATCTCGTCGGCGACGACAACACCGAGAACCCCTTCGTCCTCAACCCGTTCGTGCTCAACCCCTTCGTCCTCAACCCGTTCGTGCTCAACGAGGGGGCGGCCAACTACTCCATCAGCAACCCCTTCGTCTTGAACCCCTTCGTGCTCAACCCCTTCGTCGAAAACTCGAGCGTCTACGACGTGGTCGACACCACCTGGGAGATGGGCACCGACAGCGGCACCAACACCGCCGGCTCCTACGTGCCGGTCATCAACATCGACAACGCCGAGCAGTTCGTCGGCAACTACGCTTTCCAGCTCATCGTGCACAAGAGCTCAACCTCGGCCGGCTTCAACGCCGCCTGCCAGGCCACCAACATCCCGCAGGACCAGATCCTCTCCAACGTGGTCGAGAACCCCTTCGTGCTCAACCCGTTCGTCCTCAACCCCTTCGTCTTGAATCCCTTCGTGCTCAACGAGAGCGTCGAGAACCCCTTCGTCCTCAACCCCTTCGTCCTCAACTCCACCTTCACCATGGCGCCGCCGGACGGTGACGCGGCCAAGCGCGGCGCCTCCAAGGCCATCGGCATCGCGGACGACGGCACCCTGCGCGCTCCGCGGGCGCCGGACACCGTCAAGGTGACGCTGCGCGCCTACCAGCTCAAGCCGCTGTGCGCCGAGGGCGAGACACCCAACAACGGCTGCATCAGCTACAAGTACGACCCCTTCGCGGACCCGCCGAGCGCCGCCGTCGGCTCGCTGTCCTGCGTCCAGGCCGAGCTCGCGGCCGGCAACACCAACGCGGCGGCCGCGTGCTTCGACTTCTTCGCACCGGATCTGGTGCCGGTCTACGACGAGGCCCAGAACACCGGCCTCGAGGTCGACGCCGGATCGAGCCTCGACTTCCCGGTCGGCGGCTGGACGCTCTTGAACCAGGGCACCGCCGACGCCACCGCCGAGAACCGCGAGCTGCGGCACGGCTTCTACCTCACCACCGACGACACCATCGAGCTGGATCCCGTCACCGACTTGCCGACTAACGCCGTGTTCCTGGGCTCCGTGAGCTCCGGCGGCATCGGGACGAAGCTCGCGGCGGGCGACGAGACGAGCTTCGCGGCCTCGTCGCTCGCGATTCCTTCGGACATCGTTGAGGGCGACTACAACCTCATCCTCTACGTCGACGATCTCGAGGAGGTCTCGGAGCTCGACGAGGTCAACAACAAGCTCATCGCCGTGGTGCCGATCTTCGTGGCGGCGCCGAATGTGCCGCCAGTAGCGGACGACCAGCCGGTCACCACCAACGAGGACGCCGCGGTCGCCATCACTCTCACCGGCAGCGATGCCGACAATGACCCCCTGACATTCACGGTCGTCAGCGACCCGACCAACGGTACGCTGACCGGTGTGGCCCCGGCGCTCACCTACACCCCTGGCCCCGACTTCAACGGCGCCGACAGCTTCAGCTTCAGCGTCAACGACGGCGAGGA
>CAZMED010000338.1:0-3726 GCA_964565045.1 uncultured Thermoanaerobaculia bacterium | reverse complement strand
CGGTCAACCGGTGCCACCGCAGTACTCCTCGACCAGGGCGCGGTCGTACTCCTCGAAGAACCGGGCCTCGTCGATAGCGAAGTCGCTGTAGCGGGTCACGGTCCGCTCGACAAAATCGGCGTGCGCGATCTCGTCGCGGACCAGCAGTCGCCTCCCCTGAGCGAGGACCCGGTGCTGGAACGCGAGTGGCGCCTTATTCAGGACGGTCACGGATACGTCGTCCTCGCGAAGCACCTCGATGATCCGCGTAATGAGAGCGACGTGCTCCTTGGGCGTCGGCACCTGATCGTCCGTGAAAAGGAGGCCCAGGTCGATGTCGCTGAGGGGTGTCTGGTCGGGCGTCCCGTAGGAGCCGTAGAGGTACACCGCGACCAGGCCGGGCTCGTCGTCGAGCATCTCGACGAGGGCCGGTAGGCGGTCCGACACGTCGATCATTCGACCGGTGTTGCGGATCTTGCGGGTCATGAGTGCATTATGACGGAACGTCCCTGAAATGAGAACGACCGCGGCCAATCGCTTCTCTGTGCGCTGCTCGAGAAGTACGACCAACGTTGAAGCGTTGAACGTTCCAACGTTCGAACGTTGCCCACCCACCCGGCAGGCGAGACGCCTGCCCCACAATGCCGGTCGCATCGGACGCGGACGCGGGTGCTGGCCCGAGCCCCGAGCCCCGAGCCTCGAGCCCCGAGCCCCGAGCCCCGTTTTTTTTTCGTGCCTCGGCACGAAAAAAACCGGGTCGGGAGACCCGGAGAGAACAGGGGAATGTGATGTGGCCGTTGGAAGCCGGAGCTCCCAACGACGGTCAATTTTGAAACCGCTGCCGTCGCGACCGCTCTCGTGTTCGGCGAGGGCCTTCGGTTCGGCGCGGTGCGCGGAGAACACTACCGCGGCTCTCGGCACAAATCAACCCGGAGTTTTGATCAGGCTCCGGCGTGGGCTGCGAGGTGCTCCTCGAGGTAGGCGTAGTCCGGGGTCAGGCGGCCGCGGAGGACGATGACCGCCCGTTTGAGCTCCGGCGGCAGGTCGAGTGCCTCGAAGGAGCTCCCGAAGTCGGCCGAGGCGAGGGCAGGAATGTACTGGGCGAGCGCCTTGGAGAACTCCTCCGAGGCCTCGCGCGGCAGCTCGGCGGGCAGGATCTCGACCGCCAGCACCACCGGACCGTTGCCCTCGACGCCTGACACGATGGATCCGTCGCCCGGATTGAAGACATAGACCGGATCGACCGGCTCGGTGCTCTTGACCGTGCACTCGATGGCGCCTTCGATGTCGCAGCTGAGATCGCCGATCACCCGGAGACGCGGCGGAGCCGGCCCGCCGTAGAGCGACCGTAAGCGGTCCACGGTGACCAGGCGCGGGTAGCGCGCGTCCCAGTAGATGCAGTTCACGAGCACCGTCAGGTGTGGGAGGTGGCGCTCGAAGACCGGGCGGTAGTTCTCCGGGTTGTCGTAGTAGTCCTGGAGCTCGAACGCGGCGCCCTCCGCGATGGGCTCGACGAGGTGCTCCTCGCGGAAGGTCGTCTGATAGAGGCAGTGCGGCGAGGGCTCGTCGAACAGCGAGGAGAGCGCGTCGGGCGGCACGTCGCGGGTCGGGAGCTCGGCCAGGATCTCGCGCGCTCCGACGGCGACGTTGCCGTAGCCCGCGATCCCGATGACGAGGGGCGGCATCCCGTCCGGGAGGCCCACGGACGCGATCTTCTCGCCGGCCTCGCGCACGGCCTTCTTGGCGTCGTCGAGCGAGGGGTAGGTGTGAGCCTGCTCGATTCCTGCCAGCGGCGTGGCGATGCCCTCGCGCTTGAGCCGCTGACCGAGCGCCCACAGGGTGTCGATCATCCCTGCAAGGCCGGCGTAGCGGCCGAAGAAGATCAGGCGCTGGCCCTTGTCGTCGCACACGGTCTCGTAGTCGATGAGCGTGCAGCCGAGCTCGATGATCCTGGCCAGCATCGCCATGTTGTAGGGCTGGCCCTTGATGACGTGCGAGAAGAAGAGATAGGCGGTGCCGGGTTGGAAGGCGTCGAGCGGAATCTCCTTGACGCCGATGACGACATTCGCGTCGGAGATGTTCCCCGTCAGCCGCGCCCCGGCGCGGACGTACTCCGCGTCGTTGAAGATCCTCCGCGAGGACGGTTGGACGAGGACCTCGATACCGTGGCCGGACACGAGCCTGCGCGCGAGGTCGGGGGTCACGGCGGCCCGCCGCTCCCACAGGCTCTTGGTTTCGCGCCGCACCGCAATGATGTTGCTCATTCGCCTCCCCGCCGGTCAGAATATATCCACTCCCTGCGGCCCACAAGAGAGGTCTCGACAATCGTGATCCGCGCGGGTAGGGTTCGGGGTATGAAGAAACTGCTGCTCGTTCTGCTGGGTGTCTGGGTCGTGGCGGGCTGTTCGTCGGCGGTTGTCACGCCCGAAGGTACGGAGGCGAGCTACAGCTGGGTCGAGGGAGCCCTCGTCTCGGTGCTGGCGGCCCCGATGCCGGAGGTGGTGAACGCCACCACTGCGACCCTTGACGATCTCGAGCTGGTCGCCGTCGACAGCACCGTCGACCGTCTCAAGGGCAGGATCACCGCGCGCATGGCGGTCGGCACCAAGGTCGCGATCAATCTCGAGGCGGTCGACTTCGAGAGCACCTCGATCCGCATCAAGGTCGGCACCTTCGGCGACCGCTCGGTGGCGCTGCAGATCCTGCGCAACATCGAAAGACGACTCGCGTCGAATTAGGAATCAGGAAGCAGGAATTAGGAATGAGGAATTAGGAATTAGGAATGCCGCCCACCCTCCCGGATCGACTCGATCATGGGGGGCAGGGGTGGGAATTCCTAATTCCTCATTCCTAATTCCTCATTCCTACCTGCGTTTCGCGCACAAGAAAGCCCGGCCGCGGGGCCGGGCAGAGTGATTCTGAGAACCGAGCGTCATGCCATCTCGAGCAGGTACGCGAACCCCATCCCGCCGCCGATGCACATGGTGACGATGCCGCGCTTGGCGTTGCGGCGCTTGAGCTCGCCGAGGATCTTGACCGTCAGCACGGCGCCGGTGGCGCCGAGCGGGTGGCCGGTCGCGATGGCGCCGCCGTTGACGTTGGTCTTCTCGGGGTCGAGCCCGAGGTCGTTGACGCAGTAGACCGACTGGCTGGCGAAGGCCTCGTTGATCTCGACGAGATCAATGTCGTCGAGCGTCAAACCGGTCTTCTTCAGGAGCTTGGGAACCGCCGCCGCCGGGCCGATGCCCATGATGTCGGGATCCACCCCGGCCACCGCCCAGTGGCGCACGAAGGCGATCGGCTCGAGCCCCATCTCCTTCGCGGTGTCGTCACCCATGACAACGACGGCGGCCGCGCCGTCGTTGATCTGCGAGGCGTTGCCCGCAGTGACCGTGCCCTTGGGGTCGAACACGGGCTTGAGCTTGGAGAGGCCCTCGACGGTGGTGTCGGCGCGGGGGCCTTCGTCGGTGTCGAAGTGGATTGCCTTCCAGCTGCCGTTCTCTCGCACGCGGACGTCGAGGGGCACGATCTCGTCGGCGAACTTGCCCGACCCGACCGCCGCGGCCGCCTTCATGTGCGAGTGATAGGCGAACTCGTCCTGCATCTCGCGGGTGATGTTGAACCGCCTCGCCACGACCTCGGCCGTGGTGCCCATGGCCGCGTAGGCGTTCGGCATGTCGTCCATCAGGCCCGGGTAGGCGATGGGCTTGTTGCCGCCCATGGCCACCATGGACATGGACTCGAGGC
>CAZMED010000337.1:0-3738 GCA_964565045.1 uncultured Thermoanaerobaculia bacterium | reverse complement strand
CTCGCCCCGGGTTTCGGGAGCTCGGGGCGGCTCGAGGGCGTGCCGCTCGAGCCCAGCCGTCACTTCGGCCAGCACGGCTTCCTCGCCGCCCACGACGCCATGTGCGGCATGCTCTTCGCGCGCGGCCCGGGCCTCGGCCGCACCCGCCTCGGTGAGCATCGGGCGACCGCGGTGGCGCCGATGCTCGCCCGCTGGCTCGGCTTCGAGCTCGGCCGGCGCTGAGTCCTTTCTCCGACCTTCACACGATTTTTACCTCCGCCTTCGGCTCACTTCACACCGTGCCGCTGCAATGACCGCGAGCACCGGGTGGGACCGGTGCAGTCGCATCGATTGACGGACGGAAGCAAGGAGCTCAAGAACATGAAGATCAAGACCCTGGGGCCCATGGCCCTGCTCTGCGCGAGCCTCATCGTGCTGCCGAGCCCGGCCTTCGCGGCCGGCGTCATCAGCGGCGTGGTCATCGACGGATTCACCGGCCAGCCGGTGCGCGGCGCCACGCTGACCGTCGAAGGCACCGACATCAGCTTCGGCACCGGCGTCGGCGGCGACTTCCGCGCCGAGGCACCGGCCGGCACCTACTCGGTTGTCGTATCGAGGGAAGGCTTTGACGCCCAGCGCATCACCGATGTCGTCGTCAAGGATGGCGGCGTCGCCGACTTCGCGGTGGTCCTGCTGCCGTCCTCCGGAAGCGAAGAGATCGCCGCCGTCGCCGAGCCCGACGCGCAGCTGAAGGAGGCCGTGGTCGCTGCCGAAGAGGAAGCGGAGGGTGTCTTGGATGCCGGCACGACGGCGGTGGCCGATGCGGCTGTCGCAGCCGAGGCCGCTGCGGAGCCCGCCCCCAGTGCTGCGGCCGACGCCGGCGTCTTCATCGGCTCGATCACGGTCGAGGCCGCGGCCGAGGACTCCACCCAGTCGGCGATCCTCGCCGAGCGCCGCAGCGCGGCCCAGATCTCCGACGCGATCGGCAGGGAGGAGATGAGCAGGAACACCGGCTCCGACGCAGCCGATGTGGTCAAGCGGGTGGTCGGCATCTCGCTGCAGAACGACAAGTTCGTGTACGTCCGGGGCCTCGGCGACCGCTACTCGAACACCTCCCTCAACGGCTCCAAGATCCCCTCCACCGAGTTCGACAAGAAGGTCGTGCCGCTCGACCTCTACCCGGCGGGCCTGCTCGACAAGGTCAAGGTTTCCAAGTCCTACACCGTCGACAAGCCCGGCGACTTCGCCGCCGGCCTCGTGGAGATGGAGACCCTCGACTTCCCGCTCCAGCAGACGGCCTCCGTGGGTTTCTCCGCGGCCAGCCACAGCACGACCACCGGCAACGCCTTCGGACAGTACGCGGGCGGCCTCAGCTTCGGGGGCAGCGGCGGCCAGAGCCTGCCCGACACCCTGCCGCGCGAGTCCCTGACCCGCCGGAATCCGCTCACCGGCGTCGGCTTCACGCCGGAGGAGCTGCAGCAGTACGGCCGCCAGATCCTCGAGGCCGGACCGGTGTGGACCGCCGACGGCGGCGCCGCGCGCCTCCCCTTCGCGGGCTCGGCCGGCGACGCCCCTCTGGACAGCGGCTTCAACGCCAGCTACGGCAACACCTTCGGGAAGTTCGGTCTGGTCATCTCGGGCACCTACGACCACGACTACCGGACGACCGAGGAGGACCAGAACTTCTACCGTTACTCCACGTCATCGCCCAACAACCAGTTCCTCGCCGACTACTACACCTTCGACCGCGACGTCGAGAAGATCACCAACGGCATCGTCGGCAACCTCGCCTACCGGATCTCCGACAACCACAATCTCAGCTTCCGCTCGGTCCTGTCCACCATCTCGGCTGCCGAGACCCGGCTGCAGGAGGGCACCTCCAGCGACTTCGGCGCCGAGATCAGGGATTACAAGGTCGAGTACCGCAACCAGGAAACCCGGACCTTCCAGCTCCAGGGCGAGCACTACCTGGGCATCGGCGCCCTGGGCAGCGTGCTCGAGTGGCGTGCCGCCAACTCACAGGCGATCACGGATTCCGACCTGCGCTTCTCGCTGTACCTCGACCGCACCAACAACGGGATCTTTCAGCTCACCGACAACGCGCAGTCGCTGTTCATCTACACCAACGATCTCGAGGACCAGGTCGACGACTACGCCGTTGACTGGACGACCTTCCTGTCGGGGGACAACTGGTACGGCTCCTTCAAGGGCGGCCTCGCCTACACGACCAACGGCCGCGACTTCGCCGGCCGCCGGCTCCGCTTCCGGCCGCGATCGACCTCAGGTGTCGACCTCACGCAGGCACCCGAGAACATCCTGGTGCCGGAGAACATCTCCCCACAGCGGTGGGAAATCGAGGAGATCACCCGCCCCACCGACTTCTACACCGGTGACCAGAGCATCGGCGCCGCGTACGCCCAGCTCGACTGGGGGCTCAACCGCTGGCGCGTCATCGGCGGCGTCCGCTACGAGGCCTCGGACATCGAGGTCGTCACGCTCGACCGCCAGAACCCGGACGAGCCGCCCATCACGTCCCTCATCGAGGATCGCGACTGGCTGCCGTCGCTCGCGGTCATCTACCGCCTGGACCAGAACCAGAACCTCCGCCTGTCGGCGTCGCAAACCGTCAACCGGCCCGAGTTCCGCGAGCTCGCGCCCTTCCGCTTCAAGCCCATCGCCGGCGCCTTCGAGCAGACGGGCAACCCGGATCTGATCAGTGCGACGATCCAGAGCCTCGACCTGCGCTGGGAGTGGTTCCCGTCTTCGGACGACGTGATCGCCGTGAGCGCTTTCTACAAGAGCTTCACCAATCCCATCGAGGCGGTCCAGGTGTCCGGGGCCGCGCTCACCGAGACCTTCCAGAACGCCGACAGCGCCCGCAACCAGGGCCTCGAGCTCGAGCTGCGCCGGAACCTCGGCGCCTGGCTCGCCCCGCTCGAGCCCTTTACGCTGATCCTCAACTACTCCTTCATCGACTCCCAGATCACCCTCGGCCCCAACACCATCCAGACCAACCTGGACCGACCCCTGGTGGGGCAGCCCGACCACGTCGGCAACGTCGTGCTCGAGTGGCTGAACCCGATTCCGAGCTCGTCGGTGCGGGTGCTCTACAACTTCACCGGCGACAAGGTCGCCTTCGCCGGCACCAACGGCCTCGAGGACGTCATCGAGGACGCCCGCGGCACCTTCGACCTGGTCTACCGGCAAGGTTTCCGGCTGTTCGGCGCCGACTGGACCGCCAAGCTGGCGGGCGAGAACCTGACCGACGAGCGCCGTGACTACTCCCAGGGCGGGGAGCCGTGGCGCGGCTGGGACCCCGGCCGCAAGATCGGAATTTCACTCGGGGTTAACTTCTCGTAAGCACCGGCTTGACACCGCGCCGCGAGGATGAGGGCGTCTTCGACGCGCACGCCAGGTGTCCTGGCGCCACCGCAATGAACCGTGAAGATAGGGAGGAACTCGTGATGAGAAGGTCTGTGCCCCTCGTGCTCGCCGTTGCCTTGGGCTGCGGTCTCCTGTCGGCGGCTATCCCCGTCGACGCCAAGATCAGGTCGGCCGCTGCGCCGGTCGCCGTCGAGCTGCCCGACTGGGTCCGCCCGGCGACCGCGGAGCGCTTCGCGGCCACCAAGCTCGCCCCGCAGGTGGCCCGCCGTCCGGCGATCCTGCTGGAGACCGACTACTACGTGTACCCGTACTCCGGCGGCGACACCCCGACCCTGGTCGCCACCATCGACGGCAACGGCTACGCCGAGCCGGTCA
>CAZMED010000336.1:0-3746 GCA_964565045.1 uncultured Thermoanaerobaculia bacterium | reverse complement strand
CGCCGACGCCTCGGCGAGGGCGGATTCGGGGTCGTCTACGAAGCCTGGGACCTGAAGCTCGGCCGCCCGATCGCAGTCAAGTACCTGCGCCGGCAGGAGAATGCGGCCCTGCTGCGGTTCAAGCGGGAGTTCCGCGCCTTGGCCGACGTCCTCCACCCCAACCTGGTCCGCCTCGGCGAGCTGGTGTCGATGGACGAGACCTGGTTCTTCACCATGGAGCTGGTCGACGGCACCGACATCCTCACCTACGTCGAGCTTCCGGGCGCCGGGAGTGAGCAGCGGAAGTCCCCCGACAGCCCGACGGTCAATCCGGAGAGCCTGACCATCGACACCCCCATGAGCGGGCCGCCGGCCGAGGGTCTCGAGCGCGCGCCAGCCGAGGCGGGGATCGAGACCAGGGAGCTCGCGCGGCGGCCCGTGACCTACGACGAGGACCGCCTGCGCGAGAGCTTCGGCCAGCTCGCCGAGGGCATCAACGCACTCCACGGCTACGGGATGCTGCACCGAGATCTCAAGCCCTCGAACGTGTTGGTGGCGCGCGACGGCAGGGTCGTGGTCCTCGACTTCGGGCTCGTCGCCCACTTCGGACGCGACGACCCGACCCGGTCGGTGCAGATCGTCGGCACGCCGGCCTACATGTCGCCCGAGCAGGCGATGGGGCGGGAGGTCGGTCCGGCGAGCGATTGGTACAGCGTGGGCGTGATGCTGTACGAGGCCCTGACCGGCTCGCACCTTTTCCGCGGCTCGTACGCGCAGATCCTCCTCGACCGGCAGTCGTCGGCCGTGCCCCGCGTGAGCGACCTGGTGCCCGGCGCGCCGGCCGACCTCGACGAGCTGTGCCACGAGCTCCTGCAGCCCGATCCCGCGGCACGGCCCGACGGCGCCGAGATCGCCCGCCGCCTCGACCGGAAGCTGCAGGTCGCGGCCGTCGCGCCGCCGCCGGGCGCGCCAGCGCGCTTCGTCGGCCGCGGCCGGCAGCTGGCGATGCTCGACGAGGCCCTGAATCGGGTCCGCACCGGCCGCGCGGCCACGGTCTTCGTCAGCGGCGCCTCGGGAATGGGCAAGACCGCCCTGGCGCGCAGCTTTCTCGACCGAGTGCGGAAGCAGGACCCGCGCGCGCTGGTGCTCGAGGGCCGCTGCTACCAGCGCGAGAACGTGCCCTACAAGGCGCTCGACAGCCTGGTCGACGAGCTCAGCCGCCACCTCGGCCGGATGACGCCGCTCGAGGCGGCGCGGTTCATGCCGCGCGACCGGTCGGCGCTCACGCGCCTGTTTCCCGTTCTCGCGGGCCTCGGCGAAACCGGGTCCGGACGCCGCAGTGAGCCCGAGGTCCCCGACGCGATGGAGCTGCGGCGGCGCGCCTTCACCGCCCTCAGAGAGCTCCTGGGCCGGCTCGCCGACGGCTCGACGGTCGCCTTGTTCATCGATGACCTGCAGTGGGGGGACGTGGACAGCGCCGCCCTGATGCGCGAGATCACGCGGCCGCCCGACCCGCCGCCGGTGCTGCTGCTGGTCTGCTTCCGCAAGGAGGAGGCGGGCCGCTCGCCGCTCCTCCGGGCGCTCGTCGCCGACGGCGATCAGCACCAGGATGGGCAATGGACCGTCGAGCTCGCCGAGCTGCCGCCGGACGAGGCGGAGGAGCTCGCGCTGGCGGTGATCGGCGAGGAGGGCGCCGACGCCCGGGCCCGCGCCGCGCAGATCGCGCGCGAGTCCGGCGGCAGCCCCTTCTTCGTCGACGAGCTCGCGCGTCACCAGGCCTCGGCCGCCGACTCCGGCGTCGAGGCGCTGCGCCTCGACTCGGTGCTCGAAGCCCGGGCCGCCGGCCTTCCCGCCGAAGCTCGGAGCCTTCTCGAGGTGATCGCGGTGGCGGGCGAGCCGGTCGATCTCGAGGTCGCCGCGCGGGCGGCCCAGCTCGCGGCCGGCGACACCGCGGCCATCGATCCCCTGCGCGCCGGCCACTGGGTGCGCTCCTGCGCGCTCGAGGGCCGGGACGCCTTCGAGACCTTCCACGACCGCATCCGCGAGACCGCCGTCTCGCTGATTCCGGATTCCCGGCGCCCCGACTGTCACCTCCGTCTGGCCGAGGCGTGGGAAGAAGCGGGAACCGCGAGCTCGGCGACCCTGGTCGAGCACTTCATGGCGGCGGGCGCCGGAGCGAGGGCGGCCGGCCACGCCCGCCGCGCCGCCGACCAGGCGGCGGCGGAGCTCGCCTTCGACCGGGCGGCGCGTCTGTACCAGATCTGCCTCGACGTCGGCGCGTGGGATGCCCCGGAGCGCGGGGAGCTCCTCGCCAGCTTGGCGACGGCTCTGGCCAACGCCGGCCGCGGCGGGGTGGCGGCCCGGGCCTACCTGGCGGCCGCCGAGGCGGCCACGTCCCAGGACGCGCTCGACCTGCGGCGGCGGGCGGCCGAGCAGTTCCTGGTCAGCGGCCACATCGACGAGGGCCGGGAGGCGCTCGAGACCGTGCTCTCGGGGGTCGGCATGAGGCTGCCGGCGACGCCGCACGGCTCGTTGGTCGGGCTGCTCCTGCGGCGGCTCCAGATCGCGGTGCGCGGACTGCGCTTCAACCCCCGCCACGAGCGCGACGCGGACCCGGCCCTGCTCGAGAAGATCGACGTCTGCTGGTCGGTGGCGATCGGGTTCGGGATGGTGGAGAACATCCGCGGCGCCCACTTCCAGGCCATCAATCTGCTGCTGGCGTTGCAGGCCGGCGAGTCCTTCCGCGTGGCGCGGGCGCTCGCCCTCGAGCTGCCGTTCTCGGCCGCCGGCGGGAGCCACACCGCGCGGCGCACCGCGGCCCTCATGGAGCGCTGCCGGGAGATGGTGGAGGGCCAGGACGATGCCTATCTGAACGGCCTCTTCGCGCTGCAGGTGGGGGCGGTGGCGAGCCTCGAGGGGCGCTTCCAACCGTCGCTCGAGGCCTGCATCCGCGCGGAGACGATCCTGCGCGAGCAGTGCACCGGCGTCACCTGGGAGCTCGACACCGCCCAGCTCTACCACAACCACGTGCTCACCATGATGGGGGCCTGGAAGGAGCTCCGCGAGCGCGTGCCGGTGATGCTCGAGGACGCCCGCGACCGCGCCGACCTCTACATCGCGACCTACCTCAAGGCGCGCAACGAGCACATCCTGTCCCTGGCCGCCGACGAAGCCGAGCGGGCGCGGGAGCAGCAGGCACGCAGCCTCGACGGCTGGTCGCAGTCCGGCTTCCAGGTCCAGCACTACTGGGACTGGTACGCGAGAAGCGAGATCGATCTCTACAGCGGCGCCCCCGAAGCGGCCTGGGAACGCCTCGAGAGCGGCTGGCCCGCCCTCAAGCGGTCGCTTCTGACCCGGGCGCAGGTGATCCTCTTCGAGGCGGTGCTGCTGCGCGCGCGAGTCGCCCTCGCGCTCGCCGCGCAGTCCGGCGGCTCGCAAGCGGAGCGGTACCTGGCGCGCGCCGGCCGCGATGCGCGGCTGCTGGAGCGCGAGGCGATGCCGGCGTCGGCGGGCTCGGCGGCCCTCGTCCGGGCCGGGGTGGCGGCCGGGCGCGGCGATGCGGCGGCGGCGCGCGGGCTGCTCATGGCGGCGGTCGGCGGCCTCGGCCGCGCGGCGGTCTCGCACTACCTCGCCGCCGCACGGTGGCGGCTCGGCGAGCTGCTCGGAGGCGACGACGGCGCGTCCGAGATCGAGGGGGCCCGCGCGTGGTTCGAGGAGCAGGGCGTGCGCAACCCCGAACGCATGGCCGCCATGCTCGCCCCCGGACG
>CAZMED010000335.1:0-3756 GCA_964565045.1 uncultured Thermoanaerobaculia bacterium | reverse complement strand
GCGACTTCCTCACGAGATGCCTCCGTTGCGAGGTCGAGCGCGGCCTCACTATACCGGCCCCGGGCCGCCTGCGCGACGCTCCCGCAGGCGCCGTTGTAGGATGGAGGGGCCCGCGACGCGACGCCGGCCGCAGGATTCGCGATGGCCTTCGCAGCCGAAGCACTGGACTGATTTCGGGGCGGCGCGCGTTGTTTCAGGTGCGGCCGGTTGCGGATCCGGAGCGCGAAGGAGCAGACGGATATGGGTTCTTGCAGCAAGGCGGGATGGGTCGTGGCGGCGTGCTTGTTGGCTGCCGGAATGGGCTCGCTCGACGCGGCGCAGCCGGTTGCGACCGACGGGCGCGGGAGGCCCCTGTACCAGACCGGAGAGCTCGTCGTGAAGCTCTCCGCTGACGCACCGCCCGTGGCCGCCAAGGCATTGCCGCAGCGCTTGGGGATCCCCGAGCTCGATGCCGTGCTCGGGGCGCTCGGGGTCGGACGCGTCGAACCGATGTTCCGGCCGCGGTTCGCCAAGATGCGCCCCGACCTGCCCGATCTGTCGCGGGTCTACCGGGTGTCCCTGCCCGCGGACACGGACGTGCGGGCCGCGGCGCTCGCATTCGCCGGCAACCCGGACGTCGAGTACGCTGAGCCGATGCTCCTCCACTACCTCGACGTAACGCCCGACGACCCGCGTTTCTCCTCCAGCCAGGCCTACCTCAGGCAGATCATGTCCGAGGCGGCGTGGGACGTGCACAAGGGGCAGGACGGGGCCGAGGTGGTGGTCGGGATCTCCGACTCCGGCGTCGCGTGGCGGCACGAGGACCTGGTGGACAACATCCTTCAGAACCTCGGCGAGGACGCCGACGGCGACGGCCGGGTCATCGAGCAGGAAGGCGGCTCGTGGGTCCTCGACCCGGGCGACCTCAACGGAGTCGACGACGACGGCAACGGCTACGTCGACGACCTCATCGGTTGGAACTTCCTCAACGACAGCCGCCAGCAGGACAACGACCCCGACGACCCGGAAAGCCACGGCACCCACGTCGCGGGCCTGGCCGCCGCCCGCACCGACAACGCGACCGGCATCGCCAGCGTGTCCTGGAACGTCAAGATCCTCCCGACCTCGGCTGCGAACAGTGACTCCGGCGACTCCATCGAACGCGGCCTCGCGAGCGTCGTCTACCTCGCGGACAACGGCGCCGACGTCATCAACATGAGCTGGGGGAGCGCCGGCACCTCCCAGCTGCAGCGCGACGTCATGGCGTACGCGAGCGGCCTCGGCAGCCTGCTGGTGTCGTCGGCGGGCAACGAGAGCTCGTCCGACGCGCATTTCCCGAGCGCCCTGCCGGGCGTGGTGAGCGTGGCGGCGGTCGGCAGCACCGACCGGCTGGCCTCCTACTCGAACCGCGGCCTCAGCGTCGACATCGCCGCGCCCGGCGGCGCCGGCATCAACTCGCTGCTGAGCACGGTCCCCTCCGGCTACTCCTCGAAGCAGGGCACCTCGATGGCGTCGCCGATCACAGCCGGCGTGTTCGCACTCCTCAAGTCGGCGCACCCGGGCTGGTCCAATGAGCAGCTGGTGGAGCAGGTGCTCGGCACCGCCGACCCGATCGACGACCTCAATCCCACCTTCGTGGGCCAGATCGGACACGGCCGCGTCAACCCCTTCAACGCCCTGACGGGCGTGCCCTCAGCCGCCGAGCCGGAGCTGCGGCTCGAGGTCGAAGCGGTGACGGTGATCGACGCCACCGGCGACGGATCGATCGAGGCCGGCGAGAGTGCCGAGCTGCGGATCCGGCTGCGCAATTACAATCAGCTTGCCGGAAGTCAGGCCCTGACACTCACCCTGGTCTCCGGCGACTCGGCCGTCTCCGTGGTCGACGGCATTGCGGTGGTCGGGGTCGACCCCGACATGAGCGCCGATCTCACCGAAACCTTCTCGATCCGCGTCGCCCCGAGCGCGCCGTCGGGCCTGTACCAGCTCTCGTTCACAGCCCTGGCGTCCGACGCCTCGGTGTCGCCGGTCAGCGAGCTCGACCTGCCGCCCCTGCTGGTCGCCAACGGCGGCGTGCTGGTCTGGGAGGGCGCCGCCGGCGACACCTTCAGCGGAAGATACCTTGCCGACGAGCTCGGGGCGCGCGGCTTCGACGTCATCTACGCGGTCGGAGATTTCCCATCCGGCCTGACCGGCTTCGACGCCGTCTTCCTGTCATTCGGCAACGCCGGGCTCGACGCGCTCGAGCTCGACTACGTCTCCGCGCGCCTCGACGCCGACTGGAAGGTGGCGGCCATCGAGAGCTACCTGCTCTCCGGAGGGCGGTTGTACCTGGAGGGCAGCGACACCCTCGGCTACGACGTCTACGACCTCGTGGACGGGGACCACCTGTTGCCCCTGTTCGGGATCGCGAGCGGGGTCGACGGCGGCACCAACGCCATCGACGGTCTCGACGGCCAGGACGGGACGCTCACCGAAAGCCTGCAGTTCACCGAAAGCTCGCAGGACCCGGTGGACTGGATCGACATCTTCACCCCGGGCGCCGGCGCCGCCGCCTTCATCGAGTCGGACTACGGCGTGGTCGCGGTGCAGAACACGGGCAGCTTCGGGCAGCGAACCTTCAGCTTCGCGTACTCGATCGCCGATCTCACCGACGGTGCGACGACCCGGGCGCAGCTGCTCGACGCCATCGTCGAGTTCCTCGAGATCGGGGTGGATGCCGAGCCCCGGACGATGGTTCGGCAGGGCGGCCGGCGGGTGGTCCCCGCGCCCTGAGCGCCGTTCGCACGAGGGCGGCGGCCCGCGGGGCGCCGGAGGGTCCGGCTCATACCGGCTTGCCGCCTTCGTCCACCGCCACCGGCAGGCCCTCCGCGCGCCAGGCGAGGATCCCGCCGCGCAGCCCGTAGATGTCCTCGAATCCCATCGTACGCAGCATGTGCATCGCCCGCTGGGTGCGGCGGCCCGAGCGGCAGGCGAGCAGCAGCCGCCGGTCGCGCGGCAGCTCCGGGCCCCGATCGAGGACGGTGCGAAGCGGGAGCAGCTCGGCCCCCGGGATGTGCCCGCGCGCGAACTCGCCGGGCTCGCGGACGTCGATGAGCACCGCGTCGGGGTCCTCCACCATGTGCCGGAATTCCGCCGCCCCGACGATATGGCTGGGGTCGAGCGAGACCCTCGAGATCGGCGGCACCTGCTTCCGGTAGGGGTACTTCTCGAGCGCCTGGCACTCCGCGAACACCCGGTGCTCGCACTCGTAGGCGCAGACGGCGGGGTCGAGGACCTCTTCGAAGAGGTGCTCGATCGCGCCTTCCTGCGGCAGGACGTGGTCGAGGCCGATGAAATCGAGGAAGCCGGAGTCGCGCATCACCTGCTCCACCGGCGCCCGCAGGCGCACGAGGTAGACGTCGCCGCCCACCGCGCGGTAGGTGTTGACCGTGGCCTCCAGCATCTCGATGCCGGAAAGGTCGATGATGTCGACGCCGTGCATCCGCAGCACCAGCACGTGCTGGCCGGGGTTGTCCTCGAGGTTGTGCCGGAGCTCCTCCTCGATGTGGTGTACCGCCCCGAAGAACAGCGGCCCGCGGATGTTCATGATCGCCAGCTGCGGGCAGACCGGGCTCGGACCGGCGTGCACGAGGTGGCGAAAGAGCTTGTCGGGGACCACCTGGTAGACGCGGGGCAGGCTCGAGCGGATGACGAAGAATGCCAGCGAGAACAGGATGCCGGCGAGGATCGCGAAGTCCAGGGGCTGGGTCAGGGTGGCGAGAAAGGTCACCCCCATGA
>CAZMED010000334.1:0-3758 GCA_964565045.1 uncultured Thermoanaerobaculia bacterium | reverse complement strand
TGAAGGCCGCCGCCAGCTGCGCCTCCTGGCGGAAACGCTGCCGGCGCTCCTCGTCGGCCGTCACCTCGGACGGCAGGACCTTGATCGCCACCTCGCGTCCGAGCTTGGTGTCCTCGGCGCGGTACACCTCGCCCATGCCGCCGGCGCCCAACGGGCCCCTGACCTCGTAGTGAGCGATCGTGCTTCCCGGCTTTAAATTCACCGGACAGGGTAACCGCCCCATCCAGCCATTCATTGCACGACAGGGGTGCCGCCCCGTCGAAGAGGGCCTGAATCACGGAGCAGGCGCGCGTGACATCCCGGGCTCCCGTTCCGGTGTCGTGAAGCGGGACACGAAATGAGTCGGAGTCCGGTTTCGGGGCATTCGGTTCCGTGCGGGGTCCTGCAGTTGCGACGAAATCTGGCATTGAAATTGCCATCAGGAGCGGTTGGAGGGCACGTATGCCGACACCGCCGACGCCAGCAGCAAGCTCCGGCTCACGGCCGTTGCGGCCAGGCGCTCCTGCAGCGATGCCCGACCCACCAGGGAGGTAGCACCATGGCCACACCGCCGGAAGCACTCGAGCCGTCGCACTCCGAGGACCCGTTCCCCATCTCCGACGAGGACCCCATCACCGGTAAGATCGTCCTCGAAGGGCTGCCGGCGAAATCGTTCCGCCACACCCTGGACCTGGCGAAGTCCCTCGCCCTGCACAAGACCAAGGGTTTCGAGACCGTCGCCAAGGCCCTCTCGAGCGGGTTCTACGAGCAGCTTCAGACCCTCAAGAACGTCACCGAGTACGTGCAGGTCGGACCGTCGCAGTACGGCGAGCTGCACGAGCGGTACCTGAAGCTGGCTTCGGTGCTGACGATCTCCAGGGTGCCGGACCTCTTCATCATGAACAGCCCCGTGGTCAAAGCCGAGGCGTTCGGCACCCAGCGTTACACCATCAGGGTGAGCTCGGCGCTGATCGATGCCATGAACGACGACGAGCTCGACGCCGTGCTCGCGCACGAGCTCGGCCACGTCAAGTGCGACCACATGCGGTACAAGACCATGGCGTCTCTGCTCAACGACTTCGGCGGGTTCGCCGCCACGTTCATCCCCATCCCGGGGGTGAGCGAGACGCTCTTCCTGAACGTCCAACTCGCGCTGCTCGAGTGGAACCGCAAGGCCGAGTACTCCTGCGACCGTGCGGCGCTTCTGGCGGTCCAGGACCTGGCTCCGGTGCGATCCGCCATCACCAAGCTCGCCGGCTGCTCCCGCTCGGCCGGGGAACCGCTCGACCTGGACGCCCTCCTCGAGCAGGTGGACGGGTACGAGGACCTCGAGGCGGAGTCGCCCTTCGAAAAGGCCCTCAAGGTCTCCATCCTCAGGGACCAGAACCACCTCTGCCCCGTCATCAGGCTGCGGGAGATCACGCAGTGGGCGGAGTCGTCCCAGTACGAGGCGATCCTCAACAAGCAGTACGAGACCTTCACCGAGGAGATGTGGTACGTGGCCGTCGACCGCGACGCCGTCGGGCCGATGACCATGCAGGAGCTGCGCGAGGCCCTGCGGTCCGGGCGCTACACCGGCAAGGACTACGTCTTCGCGAGCGGGATGAGCGACTGGGCGCAGGCGAGCACGGTCGAAACGCTGGCGGCGGTCTGCCCCGCCAACGGACGGGCGCACCTGCCGAAGATCCCGGAGGTGTGAGCGCCGCGTCGAGCGCCTTCGACGACCCGCCGGCCCCACTCTCGGGGCGCCTCAACGCGACGCCGGCGTTCCACCTATGCAGGCCTGCCGTCCCGAGTGCTCGAGTGACATCGAGGACAGCGGCGCGCCGGACCCCTGCACGGTAGGCCGCACGCGGCGTGCGCCCTGACGCACCATCTGCCGCGGGGCGCAGGCGAAGCTCTCCAGGTGGCGCAGCAGAAGATCCACCGTCGACGGGGTCGTGTCCACCGACCAGAAGTCCATGAACCACAGCAGCTGATCCCGGGCATCGGCGTGCGAGTAGTCGTCGAAGGCGGGGCCTGCATCGCCGGTCAACGGGGCGTGGATGTCCAGCATCTGCACCGGCCGGCCGCACCAGGGATCGAACGCCCTCAGATCGACCCAGCGAACCGTCCGGTCGGCGCGGGTTCGGAAGTAGGCCCGGAGCGCGCCGGTGTCGAACACCAGGCTCCACTGCGACGCGTGGACCGAGAACCGCTCCCCGGCGACGGCGTCGAGGGTGTCGAATGCGAAGGCCACAGCCTCCCCGGCATCGGCCCCTGCGAACGCCGACACCCGGTCCGCCGCGATGCAGAACCGCTGCGACGAACCGTCCATCCAGCCGTAGCTGCCGGAGCCTCCGTAGATCTGCCAGAGCTGCAGCACCCGGCTGTACGGCGAGTTCGTGAGGACGCTCACCGGCAGGCCGTCCCCGGTGTGGACGACCGTTTCACCATCGAGAAACTCGATGGTCGCGGCGGTGCCGCTGCGGTCGGCCACCAGGTAGTGATCGACGGTCAGGTTGCGGACCACCGCGTCCGTGGCCAGGACCTCGTCCACGGTCGCACAGGTGTCGAGGAGGTGCTGCATCCAGTTCCCAGAGTCGAGGACCGGCCGCGGGTCCGGCGGCGGCAGCTCGGTCTCGTCGAGGGACATGGTGCTCATCACCAGCCCAGCCTCGTTCATCCCCGCCCACGCGATCTGGTAGCCGACGAAGTTGAAGGTGACGCTGGCGTATGTCGAGCTCCACTCGGCAACCGCGCCAGTGGTGCCGGCGAGCCACCCGGCTTTGTGCAACCCGCGCGGATTGATGAAGACCTGGCCGCGGCAATGGCGGCGGTAGTCGAGGTTCGCGCCGAACACCGTGGCGCCCCCCGCCATCAGGGAGACCGCCGAGCAGCCTGGCCCAGCTCGGCCTCTCGCGGGAGGCTGCAGGTCCGGCGCTCCTCCGCCCGGGGCACAACCGCCGCCGACCAGCACCCACGAGACCACGATCGCAGCAATGCGTCGCACCCGGATCCTACCTCCGACCTCTTTTCCGTTCGTTGTCGGCCGTTGCTGTTTCATACGGCAGGACCGGGGCGGTTGTTGCGACGGGCCGGAGACCTCGGAGTGCGATCCCGGGCTACGGTCGCCGGGTGCGTAAGATCCGCGGCAGGTGTCGCCGGCGCGGGGCGCAACAGTACCAGGCACCGAGTTCACGACGGAGGTTTACGGGCGTTTCGGGCTGCTGATTCCGGGCCGGCGGCTGACCGCCGCCGACATCGCGTCCTATGCCCTGCAGCACGGTCGCCGGCTTCGGGTGGCCGTTCTCGCCGGCCTCTACGACCACGCGAACCTCGCCACCGCGCGGCTCACGGGCCAGTCCCTCGCCGGAGCCGGCCACGCCGTCGACGTCATCGAGGTCCCCGAGGGCCACACCCCCTCGAACTGGCGCAACCACCTCAGCGACGTGCTGGTGAGCCTCTACGCAGCTCCATGACAGACGCGCCCTGGCCCTGGCGATCCGCACGATGGCAGCTCGCGCCCTGTCACTTCGGGCGTGGAAGCGCGCCAAGACGCCGAACTCTGGCTGGCCAGGGCGGAGTCCGAAACACGAGGCCCGAAGCACGGGGACGCACGAAACCGACCTGTACCGGCAACGTCGAACGCGACGTCCGGTGATGTCGAGCGACCGGATTGAACAGACGTTCGAGGACCCGTGTCGGACCTCGACCTTGACATCGCAACGTGCTGCCCGGGGGCGCGATCAGCCGCCGTCCTCGACCCGGGCGACGGGGATCATCACCTCGTTGCGGCG
>CAZMED010000333.1:2150-3769 GCA_964565045.1 uncultured Thermoanaerobaculia bacterium | reverse complement strand
CGCGTCCTCGCGTGCCGGGTGGGTGGGCGGCGCGTTCTTCGTCCGGGTGCGGCGTGGTTTGCGGGCTTCCCCGTGCTAGGGTCGAGGTATCGGGTTCTGAGACCCGATTTAGATTGGAGCAGGGCACGCCATGAAGAACGACCAACCACAGGCTCAGCCTGGATTTGACCGAACACCGCAGGTGAAGCCGAAACGCCCGATCGTCTGGGGCAACGTCGCCTTCCTCACCCTGCTGCCGCTCGCGACGGTGGTGGCAGTGCCGTGGTACGTGCTGACGCACGGCGTCACCTGGGTGGAGATCGCGGCCTGCCTCGTCATGTGGGTCGTGACGGGCCTGAGCGTCACCGCCGGTTACCACCGCCTGTTCAGCCACCGCGCCTACGATGCACCGGCGCCGGTGCGGGCGGCGTTCGCGATCATCGGCGCCGCCGCCTACGAGAACAGCGTCATCAGCTGGGCTGCCGCGCACCGCTACCACCACCGGCACGTGGACACCGACGACGACCCCTACAACGCCCAGGAGGGATTCTGGTACTCGCACATGGGCTGGGTGATGATCGAAGGGCCGAAGCACGACGACACCGACAACGTGCCGGACCTGTGGAAGGACCCCATCCTGCGATGGCAGCACCGGCACCCGATCCTCATCGGCACCGTCTTCAACCTGGCGACGACCGTCGCTCTGGGGCTGCTGACCGGCCGCATGCTGGGCATGTTCGTCTTCGCGCTGCTGCTGCGGCTGGTGATGACCCAGCACTTCACGTTCCTGATCAACTCCGCCGCCCACATGTGGGGCTCGCAGCCCTACTCCAGCGCCCACTCGGCGCGCGACAACTGGCTGCTCTCGTTCTTCACCTTCGGCGAGGGCTACCACAACTACCACCACAGCTTCCAGGCCGACTACCGCAACGGCCCCCGCCTCGCCAACTGGGACCCGAGCAAGTGGCTGATCTGGACCCTGGCGCGGCTCGGTCTCGCCAGCAACCTCCGGCGCAGCCCGTTGGACGTCACGCTCAGCCGGATGTTCGAGCACGCTCGGGCCTCCTTCGAAGAACACCTGAAGGCGGCAGGCGAGACCATCGACGCCTGGCAGGCATCGGCCGGGGAGACGATCGACGGCTGGCAGACGTCGGCTCGGGCCCACACCACGGCGGCCGGCGCGGCATTCCGCGAGCTGCTGGCCTCCGCGCCGCCCGAGGCCCTGCGCGCGCACATCCTCGCCGCCGAGAAGTGCTGCGAGACGGCCCTCGAAGAGCTCAAGGCCGCGCGCACCGGCCTGCAGGCGATGATCGCCGAGGGGGCGTCGCTCGTGGCACGTCGGCAGCTGCGGCGCCGTTCCCGCGCGGCGCAGCGCGCGGTGCACACGGCACTGGAGCACTGGCGGAATCTCGGCCGTGCCTACCTCGAGCAGGTGTCCGCCGCACCGGCTCCGGCAGCCTGATCCACCGGCAAGGAGAAGTGCGGGCGAGACGCCCGCACCACCTTCGGCGTGGGAACGTTTGAACGTTGGAACGTTCAACGTTTGAACGTTGCCACCCGCCCACCTGGCAGCCGGGACGGCTGCCCCCGAAGCTCTGTCATGTGATGGTTGTGGAGCACGCGTCTCGCGTGCAGGGTGG
>CAZMED010000333.1:0-2050 GCA_964565045.1 uncultured Thermoanaerobaculia bacterium | reverse complement strand
AGGAGACATGGCCATGAACGCCTCGAGGACACCATGGACCGCCGCACTGTTCGCCGCGCTCCTGCCCGCGACCTGGGCCACGGCCGGGCCCGAGGCCGAGCTCCACCTCGTCGAGGTCTCGCCCTCGGTGGTGATGGCGCAGCACGACAGCGGTTCCAACGTCACGTGCATCGCTCTCGACGAAGGGCTCGTCTTCGTCGACGCGGGCCTGAGCACCGAGGCGGCGGCGGCGTTCCGGGCGCAGATGGAGCGCCGCTTCGAGCGCCCCACGACCCGCCTCATCCTCACCCACGGGCACATCGACCACATCTTCGGCATGGGGGCGTTCGCGGATGTCGAGGTGGTCGCGGCGGCGATCGAGAAGCCCCTCTTCGAGCAGCAGCTGGCCATCGAGTGGAACGCGGACAGCATCCCGGTCTACGAGGGCATCTTCCCGGGCTTTGCCGAGGCTCAGAAATCCGCCCGCCCGTTCATGCCCACCGTGTGGAACGACGACGAGCTGGCCCTCGGCACACCGGGCCGTTCGATCGTCTTCGCGACCACCGGAGGCCACACGAAGGGCTCGTCGTACGTCTGGTTTGCAGCCGAGAGCGTGCTGGTGGGCGGCGACCTGGTGCAGGTGGACAAGCACCCCTACTTCGGCGACCCGACGAACGATCTGACGGCCTGGATCACGGCGCTCAAGAGCTGGCACGCCATGGGGGTGGCCACGGTGTGCCCCGGCCACGGGCGCATCGTCGACAAGGACTACCTCCGCCTCGAGTGGGAGTACTTCGAAAGCCTTCTCGCCTCCCTCGCCCGACTGAAGTCCGAAGGAGTGCCGCTCGAGGAGGTGGTCGCCCACCCCAGCCTGCCCGCCGGCTACTGGGACCCGAACCTCCCCGAGCCGGGCTGGTGGAAGTACTGCCTCGCGCGCTGCTACCGCAGCCTCTGACGGACCCTTTCCGCCCCGCGGCTGAAGGCCAGCCGCGTGGGTTTGGCCGGCGCTCTCTGCTATGGTGGTCTGGCAAGGAGGCCGGATTGGGACGAAAAAGCGGATCGTATAAGTTCGAGAAGCGCCAGAAGGAGCTCAAGAAGCAGAAGAAGAAGCAGGAGAAGCTCGACCGGCGTCTGAACAAGGGCGGCAACGACGACGAACCGCAGCCCACCGGGTGGTTGGGCGACGCGCCCGACGGCGACGACGACGTGGGCTCCGCCGACGGGGCCGACGACGACTCGGACGACGACGACTAGAGCGACGAGCCGGTGCGGCGGTCTCCACCGCCGATTCTTGTGCCGGCTCTCCCCCTCCCTCTCGATCCCGCGGCGCGGCTGCCGTTCCGGCCCGCGCTGGACCGATCCCCGGACCCGGACGACGAGAGAATCATGCTGCGCGGCTCGCGAGGTGCCATGAAGGCTGCGATCTTCGACATGGACGGGATCCTCATCGACTCGGAACCGCTGTGGCGGCAGGCCGAGATGCAGGTCTTCGCCGCGGTCGGTCTCGAGCTCTCGGAAGCCGAGTGCGAGCGCACCATGGGCCTGCGCTCCGACGAGGTGATCCGGTACTGGTACGGCCGGGCCCCGTGGGCGGGTCCGAGCCCGGACGAGCTCGACGACCAGCTGACCGCGCTCATGCAGGAGCTGATCGCCGAGCACGGTCGGCCCATGCCGGGAGTCGGGGACGCCATCGCCGCCGCCCGCGGCGCCGGCCTGCGGCTGGCTCTGGCCACCTCGTCGCGGCCCGAGCTCATCGGCGCGGTCCTCGGCCGGCTGGGCCTCGACGGCACCTTCGAGATCGCCCTCTCGGCCGTCGACGAGGCGCGCGGGAAACCCGATCCCGCGGTCTTCCTGCGGGCGGCGCGGGAGCTCGGGGCGGCGCCCGGCGACTGCGTCGTCATCGAGGACTCGCAGGCCGGCGTGCAGGCCGGGCACGCCGCGGGCATGCGGGTGATCGCGGTGCCGCCCCCCCACCTCTTCGAGGCGCCCGGCTACGACCTCGCCGATGTCAAGCTGCGGTCGCTCGCTGAAATCACGGGCGAAATGCTCGCCTGACGGCGAGCATTTCAGT
>CAZMED010000332.1:0-3775 GCA_964565045.1 uncultured Thermoanaerobaculia bacterium | reverse complement strand
AACGTTCTAACGTTCCAACGTTCAAACGTTTAAACGCCGCCGCGTTCGCGCTAGGATGTCGGGCATGAGGATCGGGGTGATCGCGGCCGAGCTTGAGGGGCGCCGGACCGGCGTCGGCCGGTATCTGGAGGGCATGCTGAGGGGGCTGCAGTCCTGGGACCACGGGGCGGAGTGGCACCTCTTTCTTCAAGGCGATCGCTCAACCGGGGTCGTCGCGGACGACCCGCGGGTGATCCCGCACTTCTCGCAGCACCACGGATCCAGGGTCGCGTGGGAGCAGCTCCGCCTCCCGCGGGAGCTCGCGCGCCACCGCCTCGACCTGGTCTTCGGTCCCGCCTACGCCCTGCCCTTCGGTGTCCGCACACCGTCGGTGGTGGCGCTGCACGACCTCAGCTTCGAGGTGCTGCCGGACGAGTTCGGGCCGCGCGAGCGCTGGCGTCGGCGCCTGCTGGCTCGCCGCGCGGCACGGGTCGCGCGGCGCGTGCTGACCGACACCACCCACATGGCCGGACTCGTCCAGGCCCGCTACGGCGTGCCGCGCGAGCGGCTGGGAACCGTGCCGCTGGGCGTCGACGGGTCGAGCTTCTCGCCGCGGCCCGAGCCCGGCGACGCCGAGGCATTGCAGCGGCTCGGGGTGCGCCGTCCCTACCTGCTGTGGGTGGGCACGGTGTTGGAGAGGAGGCGGCCGCGCCAGGTCCTGGAGGCCTTCGTCAGCCTCCGCAGCGCAAGGCCGGAGCTGCAGATGGTGATCGCGGGCGCCAACCGGTTGCGCGACCCGGACCGGCTGGACGGCTGGATCGGGTCGCTGGGCATCCGCGGCGCCGTCCTCGAGCTGGGCTGGGTGGCCGAGACGGACCTCGCGCCGCTCTACCGGGGCGCCGAGCTCGGCTTCTATCTTTCGCGCCACGAAGGGTTCGGGATCCCGCCGCTGGAGTGCCTGGCCTGCGGCACCCCGGTGGTCGTGAGCCCGGGGCTGGGGCTCGACGAGATCTGGCCGGACTACCCCCTGCGCTGCGCCGCCGGGTCCGCCGACGAGATCGCGGAGACGGCGCGGCAGGTGCTGGCCGAGCCGGGCTGGGCGGCGCGGCGCCTGTCCCAGGCGCCGCGGATCATGGGCGGGCTGGACTGGGAGTCGAGCTCGCGGCGGTTGGTGGCGGAGCTCCGAAGGGCGGTGGCGGCGTGATCTCGGCGATCATCGTCAACCACAACGGGCGCCACCTCCTGGGGCGCTGCCTCGAGAGCCTCCGGGCCTCGAGCGCGGAAGTGGAGGTGCTGCTGGTGGACAACGCGTCCACCGATGACTCGCTGGCGCTGGTCCGGGAGCGGTTTCCCGGTGTCAGGGTGCTCGAGCAGGCGCGCAACCTCGGCTTCGGCGCCGCCAACAACGTCGCCGCCGCGGCGGCGCGGGGCGACGCTTTGCTGCTGCTCAACGCCGACGCCTGGCTCGAAGAGGGCGCCCTGGATTTCCTCGCCGCGCGCCTCGCCGGCCACCCGCGGAACGGGCTGGCGGCGCCGCGGCTGCTGTACCCCGACGGCCGCCGCCAGTTCGCGTGGTCGCCCGAGCGCGGCGCCGTCGGCGAGGCGCTGCAGCAGCTTCGCAACCGCCACGAGTCGAGCGCGTGGGCGCACGGCCCCTTCGCCCGGCTCCTGGCGCGCCTCGCGGGCCGCCCGTGGTACACGGCGGCCTGCGTGCTGCTGCGGGCAGAGGCGTTTCGCGAGGTGGGGGGCTTTGACGAGCGGTTCTTCATGTACTTCGAGGACGTGGACCTCTGCGTCCGTCTCGAGGCGGCAGGCTGGCGGCTGGTCCAGGAGCCGCGCGCGGTGGCGCGGCACGAGGGCGGCTTCGCCCGCCACGCGAAGGTCGACGACCTCTACCGGCCGTCGCAGCTGCGCTACTACGCGACCCACCGCCCGGCTTGGGAGCTGCGGTTGGTGGAGCGCCGGCTGCGGCGACGCTACGGCGACCGCGAGGTGGAGCGCTGGCTGGCGGCGGGGGGCGCAGCTCCGTGATCGCTTCGTTGCTGGCGGCGTTGGTGGTCGCGGCCGGGGCCGCCCTCCTCGGACCGCTGCGCCGCCGGCGTGCTCTCAGCCAGCTCGAGAGCGCCGGGTCCGAGGTCGCGGCGGCGGTGGAAGGCGGGCGGCTCGCCCACCCCACCGGCGAGGCCCTGCTGCAGCACCTCGAGGGCCTGCGACGCACCGTGGCGGGCGGTCGGGAGGACTGAGAGGTGCGGATCGGCATCGACGTCGGCAGGGCACTTCACGGCGACGGTGGCGTGGCGGCCTACACCCGGGAGCTGGCCGGCGGCCTGATGCGCCACGCGGCGGACCACGAGCTGGTGTTGTTCGACCTCGACCGCGGCACCCGTCGGCGCCGTGCCTTCGAGCGCGCCCTCGAAGATCTGTCCCCGGCGGTGGAGATCGCAGTGGCCCACGACGGCGCGCTGCGGAGGCTCGACGTGTTCCACGCGCCGGGCTTCAGGATGCCGCCGGCGGGGGCACCCCGCACCGTCTTCACCCTTCACGACCTCACCGTGCTCAGCCATCCCGAGCTGCACACCACGGCCAACCGTGCCCGCACCCTGGTTTCCGTCGCCCAGGCGTTGGCCCGCGGCGCCGCGCTGTTGGCCGTGTCCGATGCCACCCGGCGCGAGGCGGCGCGGCTGCTGTCGTTGGCCGCGGAAGCGGTGGAGGTCCTGCCGCCCATCATCGCGCCCTGCTTCGGCGCCCGCAGCGACCCCGGCGACGAGGCGACGGTGGCGCGCCTGGGGGCCCCGGAGCCCTACCTGTTGGCCGTCGCCGGCCTCGAGCCGCGCAAGAACCTGGGGCGGCTGCTCGACGCCTGGCGCCTGCTTCCGGACGGACTGCGGGATTCCCACCGGCTGGTCATGGTGACCGCCGCGGGGTGGCTCGAGTCGGGGCTCCGTCGGCGCCTGGCGGCGCTGACCAGGGCGGGGGAGGTGGTGGAGCTGGGCGGCCTTTCGGGGAGCGAGCTGGCGGCGGTGTACCGTCGGGCGCGGGCTCTGGTCTTCCCCTCGCGCGCCGAGGGCTTCGGCCTGCCGGTGGCGGAGGCCATGGCCTGCGGCGTGCCGGTGGTGACCTCCAACTGCTCGTCCATGCCCGAGGTCGCGGGCGGGGCGGCGGTGCTGGTGGACCCCGAGGACACGGCCGACATCGCCGACGGGATGGCGCGCGTGCTCACCGATGGGCAGCTGCGGCGCGACCTGCGAGAGCGGGGCCTCGAGCGCGCCGGGCGGTTCACCGCCGGTGCGGTGGTGCCCCGGATGCTCGCCCTCTACCGCCGGGCGGCCGGGCTGCTAGGATGAGGCCATGATCGGGGCGGTGCTCGAGCGGCGAGAGGGACCGATCACGGTCCTCACCCTCAACGATCCGGACCGCGCCAACCCGCTGTCGGCGGAGATGGTGGCGGCCCTGACATCGTCCCTGGCGCGGGCGGCGGCGGATGCCACGGTCCGGGCGGTGGTGCTCGCCGGCGCCGGCCGCCACTTCTCGGCCGGCGCCGACCTCGAGGCCCTCGAGCGCCTGGTGGCCGGCGGTGACGAGGCCGGAGCGCGGCGCGACACCGGGCAGCTGCGGGAGCTCTTCGAGGTGCTGCTCGGCCACCCCAAGCTGACGGTGGCGGCGGTGCACGGCGCGGCGGTGGCCGGCGGCTGCGGCCTCGCCACGGCCTGCGACCTGGTGGTGGCGGAGCCGGCGGCGCGCTTCGCCTACACCGAGGTCAAGATCGGCTTCCTGGCGGCCATGGTGCTGACCTTCC
>CAZMED010000331.1:0-3783 GCA_964565045.1 uncultured Thermoanaerobaculia bacterium | reverse complement strand
GCCTCGGTGGTTCGCGCCACCATGTTGCCCTCGCCGGCGTGGGTGGCGATGATGTGGCAGACCGCGTCGGGCAGGCCGCACTCCATGGCCACGGCGACACCGGTGAAGGGGTGGCGCAGGTACTTGCCGCGGGCGGAAGCCCGGCTGCCGCCGGCGCCGTCGCCCTCGTACTCGAGCAGCTTGCCGACGTCGGCGAGGATGGCGCCGGCCACCAGGACGTCCATGTCCACCGGCAGCGCTTCGCCGAAGAAGTCCTGCACCGTGCGCGCCGCGTCGCGCGCGACGTGCACCACCGCCCGCTTGTGGGCCATGAAGGTCACCGGGCAGTCCGGGATCAGGAGGGTGAAGGGAATGCGCTCGAGATCGGCCGGGGTCAGGGGCGAGTACTCGAAGGCGCGGACCCAGCAGTCGGTGGTCTTCGAGCGCAGGTCGGGGTCGGAGATCCACTCGAGCTCGGGCCAGATGCGAATCACTTCATTGCGGAGCGATATGGTTTCCATGGGCAGAGCATAGCGATTGAATGAGGAATTAGGAATGAGGAATTAGGAATTTTCCATCGCAGCCCCTTCAGGGCTCTGCCGTTGGCGGCTCGCCGTGGGTACGTCAGAGCGCCTACAGCCGTCCCAGGACACGAGTTCGATACTGATCCGCGCACACCGGAGATTTTGCAGGCTCCGGGAGGGTGGCGCGTGGCATTCCTCATTCCTAATTCCTCATTCCTAATTCGGTTGGGCGGGCGGGTGGTCCTACCAGGGCACGACCCACTCGACGTCGGCGTGGGTGTCGGAGAACGGGAGCTCGGGGCCGCAGGGTTGCTGAATCGCGCCGCCGGTCTTGGCCAGGAGCTCGAGCAGCCACGACTGCTGCAGGCCGCGCCAGTGGAGCTCGTCGTACCCGGACTCGGGGGCGGCGATGCAGAACAGGACCCGGCCGAGCTCCGGGCTGGTGAAGGCGCCGCCGAGCACGGCCACGCCGCCGTCGGTCTGGATGAGGGTCCCGGTCTTGACGGCGACGGCGCCCCCGCGATCGGCCGAGGCGAGCAGCGGGTACTTGCGGTTGGTGGAGCCGCGGTCACAGCCGATGACCGGCAGCACGTCGCCGGGCTCGAGGCCGAAGGCGTCGAGCGCCTCGACGAAGGCGCGCATCAGCTGGACTCCGGTGCGCGCCGAAAGCCGGTTGCGGCGCTCGCCGGAGGCGGTTTCGAGCTCGATGGCGGACGGCGGCACACCGAGCCGTTGCTCGAGGAACGCCTCGAGCTGCGGCACCCCGCCGAGGGTTTCGGCGATGCGGATGATGTCGTTGTTGGAGTAAACGTTGAAGCGGCGCAGCAGGGCCTCGAGCGGGTTCGAGAGGTGGATGGCGACGGGCTGCCAGCCCTCCGGCGCCCCGGCCGCCGTCGGGCCCGAGACCGCGATCCGCGGCGGGCGGCTCGGGTCCCAACCGCGGCGCACGCACATCGCCTCCCACGCCGCCCGGGTGGTGCGGTCCCAGCGGGTGGGATCGAGGACCATGCGCAGGCGGCGGCCCATCAGGGCGGCGCGGGCGCCGGGGTCGACCGTCCGCTTCTCCGCGCCGTTCTCCCAGCCGATCCAGAAGTCGCCGCCGATGCGGATCCCGCCGGTGACCGAGTGCAGCTGCAGCCGGTTGAGCTGGCGCGCGAGCAGGAAGGCGTTCTCGGCCTGAAAGTCGGGGTCGCCCCAGCCCTGGATCACCAGCTCGCCGTCGAGGCGTCCGGCGGCCTTGTCCCACGCGCCGCGAACGCCGGCCACCGTGCGGTAACGGTGCTCCGGCCCGAGCCGCTCGAGCGCCCACAGCGAGGTCCCGACCTTGATCAGCGATGCCGGGTTGAAGGGGGTGTCGGGGCTGCCGCTCGCGAGGACCGCGCCCTCGAAGGTCTCGGCACGGTACAGCAGCCGGTCGCGGTCGGCCGCCCCGGCCGCGGCGGCGGCGAGCGCCAGCAGCAGCGCGCCGGCGATGCGGCGCCGCCTTCGGTCGGGCGCGGACACCGTCATTGGTTCCACAACAGGCGGTCGGCGAGCGCGGTGCGCAGCAGCCCGTCGGGGTCGAGCTCGGCCTTGAGCTCGGCGAAGCGCTGCAGCTGGCCGTCCGCGAAGGTGTCGCGGTAGAGCTCGCGCGGAAGGACGGCGTCCTTGGCCGGATAGAAGCGGCCGCCGGCGTCGACCACCGGGCCGGCGAGCTCGCGGACCATGGCCCACAGCTCGTCCCGCCGCCCGCGGGGCACCGGGAAGTCGAGGGCGAGGGAGAAGCCGTCGACGGCGTGGCTCATCAGGAAGGGGTCGGGGCGGTGGCGCTTGAGCACCGCCAGGAACGACGGCATGCCGCACTCGAGGCAGACCTCGAGCTGGTTGCGGAAGACGTTCTCGGCGCGGTCGAAGGGCACGAAGCTCTGGTGCTGGATGAGGCCGCCGGGGAGGTAGACCTTCTTCCAGTCGGGCACGTAGTCGAGCAGGAAGGAGAAGGCGGCGAGCGACTGGCGGTAGGTGGCACCATTGCCGACGGTGCTGCCGCTGAGGTACTTGGCGAGGTTGATCGCCCTCATGCCGGGCCGGTTGGTGAAGGGCTTCAGCAGGCGCCACATCAGCGACTTGGGGACGACGCCGGCGATCCGCGCGGGCAGGTCCTGGGCCTCGGGGGCGAGGCTCGCGGCCGGCTCCTTCTCCTCGCCGGGCTCGAGGTGGCGGGCGAAGTGCAGCAGGCCGCGGCCGAGGCTGCGGCCGCCGGCGAAGGCGTCGATCCAGCCGACCACGTACTCCCAGCGGTCCTTGGCCTCGTCGGTCAGGCGCAGCATGGTCTCGAGGTCGGGCGCCGCCACCGCCCGCACCTCGAGCAGGCCCGAGTGCACCTTCTTCAGCTGCAGGCGGGCGCGGGTGATGATGCCGAGCTGGCCGAAGGAGCCCACCACCGCGTGGAAGAGCTCGGGGTCGTGGTCGGGCGAGATGGTGCGCGCCTCGCCGCCCGGCGTCGCGAGGTCGAGCTCGATGCAGTGCTCGCCGAAGGTGCCGCGGGGCCAGTTGTTCTTGCCGTGCACGTTCATGGCCAGCGCGCCGCCGACGGTGGGCTCCATGGTGCCGGTCACCACCGGCGGCCACCAGCCGTCGCCGATGGTCATCCGCCACAGCGCTCCCAGGCTGATCCCCGGCTCGACGTCGATGATCCCCGAGCGCGGGTCCCAGCGCAGCACGCGGTCGAGCCCCGAGCAGTCGAGCACCACCGACTCGGCGCGCAGGGCGGCGTCGCCGTAGGAGCAGCCGGCGCCCCGCAGCGCCACCGGGACGCCCGCCGCGCGCGCGGCCTCGAGGGCCTCGGCGACGCCCGACGCCTCGCGCGGCCGGAAGACGTAGCCGGCGGCGCCCGCCGCCATGCCCCAGCCCTCGACCCACGCAAGCCGCCGGTGGAGGTCCGACATCAGATGCCGAGCCGGGTGAAGATGAAGGACGGGATGGCGCGGATGACGGTCATCACCAGCCGCCAGCGCGCGGGGACGTAGGCCGTGACCGCGCCGCGGCTCGTCTTGGCGAGAATGATCTCCGCCGCGCGGTCGGCCGGGATCACCCAGAAAAGGCCGTCCTTGCCGCGGGTCATGGCGGTGTCCACGAAACCCGGCTTGATGGTGACGACCTTGACGCCCTGCGGCGCCAGGCGGTTGCGGAGCGACTCGAGGTAGGTGTGGAGCCCCGCCTTCGCGGTGCAGTACGCCGGGTTGCCGACGCGGCCGCGGTCGCCGGCCACCGAGCCGATGCCGACGATGGTGCCGCGGCCGAG
>CAZMED010000330.1:0-3797 GCA_964565045.1 uncultured Thermoanaerobaculia bacterium | reverse complement strand
TGAAGGTCTTCTGCGGCACCTCGCCGAGCACGTCGGCGAGCGCCAGGTCGACCGGAGTCGTGCCGTCGGCGGCGTCGTGCACCACGGCGCGGCCGTCGCCGGTCACCCGGCCGACGAAAGCCACCGGCACCCGCTCGCGCGCGCACAGCGATCGGAACAGCTCCTCGTGCTCGGGGCGCAGCAGGAGGGCGTCGTTTTCCTGGTACTCGGCCCCCCAGATCTCGAGCACCGACAGGCTGTCGTCGCCGAGCGGGATCTCGCGGATTTCGAAGCGGGCCCCGGCCGGCTCGACAATCTCCTTGAGCACGTTGCAGTTGCCGCCCGCCCCCTGGTCGTGGATGCTGACGATCGGGTTGTCGGGGCCGAGCTCCGAGCAGGCGCGGATGACGCGGTTGACCTTCTGCTCCATCTCGGCGTCGCCGCGCTGCACGGCGTTGAAGTCGAGGTGCTCGGGGTTGTCGCCCTGAACCAGGCTGGAGGCGGCGCCGCCGCCCATGCCGATGCGGTAGGCCGGGCCGCCGATCTTGACCACCAGCATCGCGGGCTCCGGTCCCCCCTTGGCGGTGTGGCGGTCGTCGATCTGGCCGATGCCCCCCGAGAACATGATCGGCTTGATCCACTCGCGGCGCTCGCCGTCGGGCAGGCGCAGTCCGGCCGAACGGGTGAAGCCGGCGATCACCGGCTCGCCGAACTTGTTGCCGTAATCCGAGGCCCCATTGGAGGCCTCGATCTCGATCACCCGCGGCGAGGCGAGGTTGGGCGGGTAGCGAAAGGCCGGGTCCTCCCACGGCAACGGGTGGCCGGGCAGCTGCAGATTGCCGACGCAGTAGGCGGCGGTCCCGGCCACCACCAGCGAGCCGCGGCCGGTGGCGTGGGTGTCGCGGATGCGGCCGCCGGTGCCGGTCTCGGCGCCCGGGAACGGCGCCACGCCGGAGGGGAAGTTGTGGGTCTCGGCGGTCAGGGTCACGTCGAGCTCGAGCTCGGCGGCGGTCAGCGGCGCCGGCCGGCGGGGGTCGCTGCTCACCAGGGCGGTGGCCCGGAAGCCGCGAATGGCGCTCGAGTTGTCGTGGAAGGCGATGACACTGTTGTTGGGGTTCGCCTCGAAGGGGCGGCGCACGACCGCGAACAGGTGCTCGGGCGCGGGCTCGCCGTCGATCACCAGGCGGCCCTTGAAGAACCAGTGCCGCGAGTGCTCGCTGTTGGACTGGGCGATGTCGAAGCACTCGACGTCGGTCGGGTCGCGGCGCATGCGTTCGCGGAACAGCCGGGTGTAATAGTCGAGGTCCCAGTCGTCGAAGGCGAGGCCGAGCTCGCGGTTGAGGCGCTCGAGGGCGGCGCGGCCCTCCGCCAGCACCGGCACCGTCGCGACCGGCTCGGGGACGATACCGGTGGCGAAGCTCGTCAGCGGCTCGGGATAGCGGGTCTCGGTCATGCGGTCGTGGAGCGGGGCCAGGAACTCGCGGCCCGCCGCCTCGGAGACCTCGCCCGCCGTGTGCACGAGCCAGCGCCGGGAGCGCTCGATGCGGCGCACGGCGTCGATCCCGCAGGCGCGGCAGATCGAGGCTGCGTTGGTCGACCACGCGGTGGTGAAGCTCATGCGCGGCCCGACCTCGAGAACGATGCCGCGGCCGGCGTCGAGGAAGCTCTCCGCGCCGTAGCGGTGCGGCTCGAAGGTCTCGGCCAGCAGCCAGTCCAGGGTGCGCCACTGCGCCGCCGTCAGCTCGCGCCCGGCCTCGAGGTAGAAGCAGTGCTCGGCGGTGATGTCCTCGACATCGGCGCCCATGAGCCGGCGGGCGCTTTCGAGAAGGGTCGCGTGGGTGGCGGTGGGCAGGTCGAAGCTGCGAAATCGGCGAATCAGCGTCATGGAGAGGTTGTAGCAGGTGCCGACGTGGAGCGCCACCACCCCTCTCCGTGCCCGTGCCCGTCTCCGTGCCCGAATGGAACTCGGAACACCCTTGTCACCACGACCGCCGCCGGTTAATGTCGGAGGACGGATCGCTGACGTCATGGTGGCCCGTCGGGCACGGGCACGGAGACGGAAACGGAAACGGGATTATGACCACCTACCGCGACGCCGGCGTCGACATCGACGCCCAGGACCGGGCGCTGGCCCAGGTCAAGAAGATGGTCCGCAACACCTACACCCCCGAGGTTCTGTCGGACCAGGGCGCCTTCGGCGGCCTCTTCAAGCTGCCGCTGAAGGGCTTCAAGGAGCCGGTGCTGGTGGCCTCGGCGGACGGCGTCGGCACCAAGCTCAAGCTGGCCTTCGCCACCGGCCGACACACAACCGTTGGCTGCGACCTGGTCAACCACTGCATCAACGACATCCTCGTGCAGGGTGCGCGGCCGCTCTTCTTCCTCGACTACCTGGCCACCGGCCGGCTCGAGCCCGACGTGGTCGCGGACGTCATCGGCGGCGTCGCGGCCGCCTGCCTCGAGAGCGGGGTCGCCCTGCTCGGCGGCGAGACCGCCGAGATGCCCGGCTTCTACGACGACGGCGAGTACGATCTGGCGGGCTTCATCGTCGGACTGGTGGACCGCCGGAAGATTCTCGACGGCACGGCGGTGAGGGACGGCGACGTGCTGGTCGGCCTGCCCTCCACCGGCCTCCACACCAACGGTTACTCGCTGGCGCGGAAGGTCTTCTTCGAGCAGCTCGGACTGGCGCCCGACCACCAGGTGCCGGAGCTCGGACGGACCGTGGCCGACGAGCTGCTCGCGGTCCACCGCTGCTACCTCGGCCCGCTGCAGCCGCTGCTCGAGGGCGACCTGGTCCACGCGCTGGCCCACATCACCGGCGGCGGCATCACCGACAACCTGCCGCGGGTGCTGCCCGAGGGCCTGCGGGCGGTGATCAAGGTCGGCGCCTGGGATATCCCGCCGGTGTTTCGGCTGCTCGCCGAGCAGGGGCGGGTCCCCGAGGACGACATGTGGCGCACCTTCAACCTCGGCGTGGGCATGATTGCCGCGGTGCCGCCCAAACATCTGGAGCGCGCCCTCCGCCTGCTGCGCGAGGCCGGCTGCACCGGCTTTCCCATGGGCAACATCGTCAAGGGCGAGCGCGGCGTCGAGTACGACCACCCACCCGCCGGCTACCCGTCCGGGCTGCGCTGAGCACGATTCTGATCCCGACGCGGTGGCCCGCCGCCGCGGGCCGGGCCCGCGGCCATGCGTCCTCGGTCCGGCAGATCGCCGAGAGAGGACTCTCGTCGATCGGCCGGCCCTCGGCCGCGGCGCGCCCGTCCGGCTCCGCCTGCAGCTTCGCCGGGACAGGGCGCGCCGGCGGGCCCTTCTTCCGTCGCGCTCGCTGAGCGTCCCGCCCCCGCCCCCCTCCCTCCCACCCTCGGAAATTCACGTCGGCCTCCGCCCGCCCGACCTCCCGCCGCGAATTTCCGAGAGGCGGGGTTTTTGAGCTTGCGCAGGGTCACCTCCGACAGCTCATGGCGCTACGACCAGGACGATCCGCTTGGCGTCGTTGGCGTCTTGGTGGTTCGAATGGGTGGGTGGGCGGCAATCCGAAATCCGAAATCGTGGTGCCCCTCAGGCCCTCTCATCCAGAGAATCTCGCGTAGGATGTCCGAAAGCGATCGAGGGGGGCTGCCATGGCCAAGCGCATCGGCATCATCTACTGCGAGCGCATCCAGGACGCGAGCTGCGTCGGCTGCGCGAAGTGCTACAAGGCGGTCAACGAACGCGTCCATGCCTTCGAGGGGGCGGACGACCTGCAGGTGGTCTTCAAGACCGGCTGCGGCGACTGCCCGGGGCTGGTGGTGCCGCGGGTGGACCTGCAGATGACG
>CAZMED010000329.1:0-3806 GCA_964565045.1 uncultured Thermoanaerobaculia bacterium | reverse complement strand
CCGCACACGAAGGCGCCGCCGCCGCGCGAGATCCGGATGTCGAAGTCGAACCCCGTGCCGAGGATGTTCTCACCCAGGAGGCCGTAGGAGCGGGCGGCGGCGAGCGCGATGCCGAGGTTGACCACCGCCAGCGGGTACTCGTCGCGGACGTAGATCCACCCCTCGTTGGCGCCGAGCGCATAGGCGCCGATGATCATTCCCTCGAGCACCGAGTGCGGATCGCCCTCCATGATCGAGCGGTCCTTGAAGGCGCCCGGGTCACCCTCGTCGCCGTTGCAGAGCACGAAGCGGCGCTCACCGGGCGCGGCCTTGCACGCCCGCCACTTGCGGGCGGTCGAAAAGCCCGCCCCGCCGCGGCCGCGCTGACCGGACGCCGCGACCTCGTCGAGGACCTCGTCCGGGGTCATCTCGAAGAGGGCCTTGGCGAGCCCGGCGTAGGCGCCCGCGGCGATCGCATCGAGAATGTCGGTGGGGTCGATGCGGCCGATGTTGCGCATCGCCACCCGTGTCTGGTGCTTGTAAAAGGGGATCTCGGCGTACTGCTCGATGCGCTCGCCCGACACCGGTTCCTTGTACAACAGCCCCGGAATCACCTCGCCGCCGATCAGGGTCTTCTCCACGATCTCCTCGACCCGCTTGGGCCGCACCTTGGTGTAGAGGATTCCCGACGGCTGCAGGGCCACCAGCGGCCCGCGCTCGCAGAAGCCGTGGCAGCCGGTTGGCTTGACGAAGCACTCCACTGAAGCATCGACGTTGCGTCTGGCGACCTCCGCCGTGAAGGCCTCCGCCACCTTCTTCGCGCCCGAAGCCAGGCAGCCGGTGCCGCAGCACACCAGGACCTGCTGGGGGCGGCCGGCCTCGATCGCCCGCGCCTCGGCCTGCAGCGCCTCGAACTGGTCCTTCGACTCAATTCTCATCGTCGGCCCCCTCGGCCAGGTACCTGGCCATCCGGGCGGACCTGGCGCTGCCCCAGTACTTCTCGCCGACGATGAGAACCGGCGCCATGGCGCAGGCGCCGACGCAGTTGACGGTCTTGACGGTGAACTTCATGTCCTCGGTGGTCTCGCCCGGTCCGACACCCAGCTGGCGCTCGAGCTCCTCCACGAGCTGGCCGGCACCGCGGATGTGGCACGCGGTCCCCATGCACACCTTGATGACCGTGTCGCCCTGTGGCTCGAGCGAGAAGGCCTTGTAGAAGGTGGAGACCGAGAAGACCTTGGCGAGCGGCACGTCGAGCGCTTCGGCGACCCGCTCGAGCACGTCGCACGGCAGGTAGTTGTAGGCGCGGTGCACGTCCTGCAGGACCTGGATCAGAGCCGGCTCCTCGTGCGGGTACCTGCCGAGGATCTCCTCGGCCTTGGCGAGGTCGTGACAGGGATGTTCAGGCATCAGGCCTCCGCGACCTTGTGCGCCGCGCCGAGCTCGTAGCCCTTGCGCAGCGCCTCGATGTTGACGTCGACGACCGCCGGTTTCGCGGCGAAGGTCTCCCGGATCACCTCGATCACGTGCTCGAGGTCCACCGCGTCGGTCGCCCCGAGGTAGGCGCCGAGGGCCACCATGTTGGCGCCGCGGGGATTGCCGAGCTCGGTGGCGATCTGATTGGCCGGCACCTCGATGACCGTCAGGTCATCGCGCGCCGAGCCGCGGTCGATGAGGGACGAGTTGATGAGCAGGAGTCCGCCGGGGCGGATGTCCGGCTCGAACTTCTCGAGCGAGGGCAGGTTCATCGCCAGCACCGCGCGCGGGGAGCGGATCACCGGCGAGCCCACCGGTCTGTCGGAGATCACCACCGTGCAGTTGCAGGTGCCGCCGCGCATCTCGGGGCCGTAGGAAGGCAGCCACGACACCTCTCTGCCGGCGTGCATCCCGGCATAGGCGAGCATCTTGCCGATCAGGAGAATGCCCTGCCCGCCGAACCCTGCCATGATCACTTCGCGCTGCATGCCCCCTCCACTCAGCCCGCGAACGGCTTCGGCTCGCGGCTGCCGCTCTCCGGGGTCTTGAAGACGCCGACCGGGTAGTAGGGCAGCATGTTCTTCTCCAGCCAGCCCGTCGCTTCGGCCGGTGGGATACCCCAGTTGGTGGGGCAGGTCGAGAGGACCTCGACCAGCGAGAAGCACATCCCGTCCACCTGGTGGCGGAAGGCGCGCCGCAGCATTTCCTTCGCGTGCACCGTCGCCAGCGGGTTGTGGACCGAGGCGCGGGCGACGAAGGCGGGCGTGCGCAGGGTCGAGATCAGCTCCGCGACCCGGATCGGGTGGCCGGCGAGGGCCACGTCGCGCCCCAGCTGGCAGGTCGTCGCGACCTGGCCGGGCATGGTGGTCGGCGCCATCTGGCCGCCGGTCATGCCGTAGATCGCGTTGTTGACGAAGACCACCGTGACCTTCTCGCCGCGGTTGGCGCAGTGGATGATCTCGGCCATGCCGATCGAGGCGAGGTCGCCGTCGCCCTGGTACGAGAACACGATGAGGTCGGGCCGGGCCCGCTTGACGCCGGTGGCGACCGCCGGCGCCCGCCCGTGCGCCGCCTCGTGGAAGTCGGTGGCGAAGTAGTTGTAGGCCAGCACCGAGCAGCCCACGGGCGCGATGCCGACGGTGCGCTCGCGCACGCCGAGCTCGTCGATCACCTCGGCCACCAGGCGGTGGATGACGCCGTGGGTGCAGCCCGGACAGTAGTGGGTCGTGACGTCGGCCAAGGCCTGCGGCCTCGCGAACACGGTCTCAGCCATGGTGCACCTCCTCGGAACGTCCGGCGAGAACGGACTTCACCTTGGCCACCACCTCGTCGGGCGAAATCAGCATGCCGCCCATCCGGTTGAGGAAGTGGACCGGGCGGCTGCGCGCGAGCGCCAGCTGCACGTCCTCGATCATCTGCCCGGCGGACAGCTCGACCACCAGCACCGCGCTCGCCTCGATCGCCGCCTCCCGAACCGCCTTGTAGGGGAAGGGGAAGAGGGTGATCGGCCGCACCAGCCCCACCCGGACGCCCTCCTGGGCGAGCTCGTCGATGGCGGTCGAGCACACTCGCGCCACGGTGCCGTAGGCGACGATCAGGACATCGTAGTCGTCGGCGCCGTAGCTCGCGAAGCGGATCTCGTCGGCCTCCATGCGGTCGTACTTGGCCTTGAGCTTGATGTTGTGGCGCTCCAGCTCCTCCGGGTCGAGGAACAGCGAGTTGATGATGTTGGTGGGGCGGCTGCCGTCACAGCCGGTCGCGGCCCACGTCTTCGGCTCGAGCTTCTTGATGGGCTCGCGTCCCCCGCCGAACTCGACCGGCTCCATCATCTGCCCGATGAGCCCGTCGCCGAGGACCATCACCGGGTTGCGGTAGTAATCGGCGAGATCGAACGCGTCCTGCACCAGGTCGGCGGCCTCCTGCACCGACCACGGGGCCAGCACGAGCACCCGGAAGTCGCCGTGGCCGAGGCCCTTGGTGGCCTGGAAGTAGTCGCTCTGGCTGGGCAGGATGCCGCCGAGGCCCGGCCCGGCGCGCACGATGTTGACGATCACCACCGGCAGCTCCGAGCCCGCGAGGTAGGAGATCCCCTCGGCCATCAGCGAGACCCCGGGCGACGACGACGAGGTCATGACCCGCTCACCGGAGCCCGCCGCGCCGTAGATCATGTTCGAGGCCGCGACCTCGGACTCGGCCTGCACGAAGGTCCCGCCGACCTGCGGCAGGCGCATCGACATGTACTCGGGGATCTCGTTCTGAGGCGTGATCGGGTAGCCGAAGAACAGCTTGCAGCCGGCCTGCACCGCCGCCTCGCCGATCGCCTCCGAGCCCTTCATGAGTTTCTTGGTCAT
>CAZMED010000328.1:0-3808 GCA_964565045.1 uncultured Thermoanaerobaculia bacterium | reverse complement strand
ACTCGTGGGTCGACACCTTCGTGCTCACCACCGGCACCATGGCGCTGCTCTTCCTACCGGCGGCGTTCCTCCACTTCTTCCTGATCTACCCCCGGCCCGTGTGGGAGTGGCGCCGTGACATCATCGCCCGCACCCTCGGCCTGGTGTCCAGGATCAGCGCCAAGATGCTCCCGATCTATCTGGTGCCGCCGCTGGTTTATCTCGCGACCGTCGTGTGGGCCCGCCGCTCGGGCAGCCAGCTCGCCCTGATCAGCGGCGCACCGATGACCAACTGGTGGGTGATGGTCGGCTACATGGTGCTGGGGCTCGGCGCCCTCGGCCTGAGCGCGCGCTTCCTGCCCGATCCCAACCAGCGGCGGGGCGCCGGTCTGGTGTTTCTCGGCACCCTCTTCGGGGTGGTGCCGTTCATCGTCCTCGCGGTCGCCTTCCCGTCGTTCTTCAACACCGAGCGCTACCTGTTCTTCGGCGTCGTGCCGCTGATCCTGGTGCCGATCACCTTCGCCTACGCGATCATCCGTTTCGGGCTGCTCGACATCCGGGTGATCCTCCGCAAGAGCCTCCTCTACACCGTGACCACCGCGATGGTGACCGCGGTCTACGCCCTCGGCATCGCGTCGTTCAATCTCCTGTTCCGCGGCACCGCGCTGGCGGAGTCGCCCTACTTTCCGGTCGTCTTCGCGCTCGCGATCGTGCTTCTTTTCGAGCCGCTGCGGCAGCGGCTGCAGGGACCGGTCGACCGCTTCTTCTTCGCCGAGCGGCTCCGCCTGCAGCGGGCGATGGTGGAGATGGGTGAGGCCTTCACCAACGAGGTCGACATCGGCCCGGTGGTCGCGCAGCTGGTGGAGCGGCTGCCGGAGCTGCTGGCGCTGCGTTTCTCCGCCCTCTACCTGATCAAGGGGGAGCGCCTGGTGCGGCAGGCAGGCCCCGCCGACCTCCCCGACGATCTGCCGATCATCGGCATTCTCCACGATCAGCTCAAGCGCCAGGGCTCGCTGGTGCGGCTCGAGGACCTGGCGCCGCTGCGCCTGCTGTCGCCGGCGGTGGAGAGGTTCGCGTCGGGGCTCGGTGCGGCCGGGGTCGAGCTGGTGGGGCTCCTGGCCACCACCCGGCGCGCGGTGGGCGTGATCCTGCTGTCGGGCAAGGCCGGGCAGACCGCGTTCGAGAAGGAGGAGCTGCAGCTCATGCGGGGGCTCCTCAACCAGGCCTCGATCGCGCTCGAGACGAGCATCCTTCTCGACGAGCGCACCCGCCAGGCGGAGCTCGAGCGCGAGCTCAAGATCGCGGCCTCGATCCAGTCCTCGCTGCTGCCGCGCGAGCTGACCACGCCCGACGGGTGGGCGCTGGCGGCGGCGTGCCGTCCCGCGCGCGAGGTCGGAGGCGACTTCTTCGCCGAGCTCCCGGGCCGGAATCACGGCGAGCACGCGGTCGTCTACGGCGACGTCTCGGGCAAGTCGATCTCCGGAGCGCTGATGATGATGGCCGCCCACGAGGTGCTGAAGTCGGTGGCCCTCGGCCACCCCGAGCCGGAGGAGCTGCTGCGGCTCGCCAACGAGCGCCTCTACGCCCTGCGCGGGGGACGGCGGCGGGGCGAGTTCCAGGTCGGCAGCTTCGTCGCCCTCGGCTACCTCTGCTTCGCCGACCGCCACGGCCGTCTCGGCTACACCCTGGCGGGCCAGCCGCCGCCGCTGCTGCGCCGGCGCACCGGCGCCGTCGAGCCGCTGTCCATGCCCGAGCACCGCCTGCCCCTCGGGGCCCTGCGGACCGGCGGCCACCGCATGCTCGAGGTCGTCCTCGAGCCCGGCGATCTGGTGCTCGCCTACTCCGACGGGGCGGTCGAAGCGCTGTCCCCCGAGGGCGACTTCTTCGGCGAGGAACGGCTCAGCCAGACGTTGGAGGACGCGCCGGATGACCCGCGCGACGTGGTCAACTACGTGCTCGAGGAGATCGAGTCCTTCACCTGCGGCCACACGCCGTACGACGACGTGACCCTGGTTGCCGCCCGTTGGGGGCTGCCCCGACCCTGACGTCGGCCGGGACCGCTACTGGCGCTGCATCGAAGCCATGAAGTCGAAGGGCTTCTCGGTGTAGCCGGCCGGCACCTCGTAGGTGCCGGGGGGCGGCTCCATCTCCTCGATCGAGACCGTTTTCTCGAGCCGCGTGATCGAGGCGTCGCCCATCATCGGCATGGTCGAAACGCTCTCCTGCTCGACGACGAAGCCGTCGACCTTGCGCATCTCCTTGGCCACCCCGGCGAGCCCGGGGTTGAGGCTGTTGAGGTGCTCGTACATGCCGTGGAAGGCGTCCTGGTCGATCGGGACGTCCTTGGTGGCCCAGACGGTCATCGCGGTGTTCACCATCTTCGAGCTCATGTTCACATCGTAGCGCCGCGCCGACCACTCACCGACCTTCTTCGTCTCGTCGCCCGGGGTGACCGTGACCTCGAAGCTCATCATGAGCTTCATCTGCTCGGCCATGCCGGGCGGCATGAAGGACTCGATGTCCACCGGCAGCTCGAAGACGTTGAAGGTCTTGTCGGCGTGGTTGACGAGAAAGAGCTTGTTGGCGTCGAGGCGGATGATGGTGGACTGGTCGCCGCTGTCGACCCGGGTGCGGTCGCTGCCGATCCAGCTCGTCTGCTGCTGGTCCATGGCCGGCGTCTCCCGGCCCATGACGGTGAAGGAGTCGGTGTGCTGTTCCTTGACCACCTTGAAATCGGCGGCCGCGGTCCCGGCCACCAGAACCAATGTGCCGGCCGCTGCGAGCATCGTGCGGATGTTCATGCCTACCTCCATTTCGCGATCGGGACGATTCCTCGGCGGATCGCGAGGCCATGGTAGCTCGGTTTGCGGCGGGGTGTGCGACCGCGGGTTGCGCTCCGTCCGCGCCGCCGCCGGCCCGGATAGTAGAATGCAGGCCGGAGGTCCGATGAGCTGCACACGTCCCGCGCTGCTTCCGCTGCTCGTTCTGCTGGTGATCGCCGGTACCGGCTCGGCCGCCGACACGGTCCACCACGCGCTCGATCTTCGCCTCGACCCCGCCGCGCACTCGATCGAGGTGGTCGACACGCTCGGCTTCGAAGGCGCCGTCGCGCCCGACGGCGAGGGCGGCTACCGGTTCGTCCTCCATGCCGGCCTCGAGCCCCGGGTGCTGACGCCCGGCTGGCGCCTGGAGCCGGTTGACGGCCCGGTGGCGTCGGACTTCTTCGGCATCAATGCCACGACCGACACGGTCTCCGAGACGGTGCCGCTCGAGGGCTACCGGTTGGTCCCGGGGGACGGCGCGGCGAGGCCGGTGAAGATCGCGTACGGGGGCGTGATCCACCACCCGCTGGCGACCGCCGGCGAGGAGTACCAGCGCAGCTTCTCGGAGACGCCCGGCATCATCGACGAGCAGGGGGTGTTCCTGGCCGGCGCCAGCTTCTGGGTGCCGACCTTCGGCGGCAACCCGCTGCTCAGCTTCTCGCTCGAGGTGCAGGGCTTGACCGCACCCTGGGACGTGGTGTCTCAGGGGCGCCGCACCCGCCACGAGACCGATGACAGCGGCAGCCGGATCACCGCGTGGGCCCTGGAGCACCCCACCGAGGAGATCTACCTCGTGGCCGGACCGTGGTTCGAGTACGGAAGGCGCGCGGGCGAGATCGAGATCTTCGCCTTCCTGCGCGAGGACGACCCGGCGCTCGCCCAGCGCTACCTCGACGCGACGGCGCGCTACCTCGAGCTCTACAACGGCATGCTGCCTCCCTACCCCTACGCGTCCTTCGCCCTGGTCGAGAACTTCTGGGAGACCGGCTACGGCATGCCCGGCTTCA
>CAZMED010000327.1:0-3820 GCA_964565045.1 uncultured Thermoanaerobaculia bacterium | reverse complement strand
CGTGCCGACGATCTTTGCCATCCGTTGCGGCGCCGAAGAGCGCTTCAGAAAATGCGCCGCCCCACCGCGCGCAGGATGTTCGCAGTCTTGTCGCCCCACGACAGCCGTGAGAAGACATTCTTGACCGCGCCCTTCGTGAAGTAGGTCGACTCCGAGTAGTCGATGGCCACCTCCACCAGCGCCGGCTTGCCGCTGCGGCTGCTGGCGAGCGCGGCCGGCAGCACCGCATCGAGCTCGTCATCGGTGAGCACCCGGTAGTACCTGCTGCCGGTGGTGCGGGCGAAGCCCTCGAGGTCGTAGCAGGGCAGCACGCTCGCGGTCACCCGGTTGACCATCATCTTCTGGAACTGCGCGATCTGCGACAGGGTGCCGTCGCGCAGCACGCACACCAGCGGCGCGGCCCGGTTGGCCGTCGCGGTGACGAGCTCGAGGCCGGTCATCAGGAAAGCGCCGTCGCCGGGCAGGGCGACCACGTCGCGCCCCGGATTGGCGAAGCAGGCGCCGATCGCCGCCGGCACCGAGTAGCCCATGCACGAGAAATCCGTCGGAGCGAGAAAGCGCCCGGGCGCCTCGAGGCGCAGGTGCTCCACCGCGAGGAAGGTGCCGTTACCGCTGTCGGTGGCGTACATCGCATCCGGCCGGCAGTGCCGCTGCAGCGCCGCGAACAGCGCGTGCGGTGTCACCCGGTCCTTGCTCGCCCGCCTTTGCCACCGTCCGAGGACGCCGTCATGCCCCTCCGCGATCTTCTCGGCCAGGCTCGCCCACGGGCGTTGACCATCGATCAACCCGCCGAGCGCCTCGACGAACCTCCGAGCGTCGGATCGGACCGCCAGCCTGGCCGGAAAATTGCGATTGAAGACCGCGCCGTCGATGTCGACGTGGATCAGGTCCGCGGGCGGCTCGATGCCGTAGCCCGCCGTCGTCACCTCGCCGAAGCGGCAGCCGACTGCGAGCAAACAGTCGCACCCCGACATGATCTTCTGCACGAACGGCGGCGCCTGGCGCCCGAAGCCGGGCCACAACCACAGCGGGTGGCTCTCGGGGAAAACCCCCTTGCCGCTGAACGAGCCCGTCACCGGCGCCCCGAGCTGCTCGGCGAGGGGCACCAGCAGGTCGGCCGCACCGGCGGCCCCCTTGCCGAGATACAGCGCCGGCGCCTCGGCCCCGGCGAGCATGGTCGCCGCCTGCTCGACGAGGTCGGGGTCCGGCGCGTCCGCGGGGCCCGGCTCCGGCTCGTAGCGGACCTCGCCGATCTCGTGGCGTATGAGGAAGAGCTGGGCCGGCAGCTCCACCGCCACCGGGCCCGGCGTGCCGGCGCGCGCGATCGCGAAGGCGCGGCGGATCGTCGGGTAGAGCTCTTCGGCGCGCTCCACCCGCAGCGCCGCCTTGGTCACCGGGCGGAGCATGGCGAGCTGGTCGACGGCGTGCAGCTGGTACGCCATGCCGGTGTCGGTGCGGATGCCGGAGGCGAGCACCACCATCGGCACGTTGTCCATCCAGGCTTCGGCGATCCCCGCCAGACTGAAGGCGACGCCGGCACCGGGCACCACGTTGAGCACTCCGACCTCGTGCGACGAGCGGGCGTAGCCGTCGGCGAGGAAGGCGCCGGCTACCTCGGACGTGACCAGCACGGCCTGCAGCCCCCGCGCCTCGGCCAGCGCATCGTAGAGCTCGATGTTGTGGGTGCCCGGAATTCCGAAGGCGAAGCGGACGCCTTCGTCCTCGAGCGCGCGGACGATCTCGTGTGCAGCTCGGCGCTTCATGTCAGCAGCTCCCCGATGTCGGTCCGGATCCCCTCCGCCACCCGGTCGGCCAGGGCCATCACGGTCAAGTAGGGATTGACCTCGGAGCAGCGGGGGAAGAGGCTCGCGTCGGCGACGAACAACCACGGCACCCCGTGCACCCTCCCCCACCCGTCGGTCACCGAGTCGGCCGTGCCGCGGCCCATCCGGCAGCCGCCCATGAGGTGCGCCGAGGTGACCGAGATCTTGCCGGGCGTGACGTTGGCGCGCGGGATGAGCTCCTCGACGCGTCCGGCGTCCGCCGCGTCGATGAAGAAGGTCCGCCCCGCCGGCGCGTGGATCCGCCGCGCTCCGGCGGCGAAGAAGACCCGTGCGCTCGCCACCATCGAGGCGTGGAGGGTGTCCAGGACCTCTTGTGTCATCGTGTAGTCCACGATCGGGTCGCCATGCCGGTCGAGCATGACCCGGTTGTCGGGGAGGGCGGCGTCGAGCGCCAGAACCAAGATCATCTGCAACCGCGGGAAGACCCGCATCATCTCCGAATGCTCGGCACCGAAACCGATCAGGTTCTTGGCGGTGACGAAGGGAAAGTAGAAGCAGGTCTCGAGCAGGAAGCCGTGGCTCTTCCAGAACTGGTCGCAGTAGTAGCTCTTGGGGTGGCCGCGGAAGTTGGTGATCTCGCGGTCGTGCTCCCCCACCAGGATCAGCGCCGGATGCAGGGTCAGGTAGCGCCCGAGCGCCGGCAGCCTCTCGCCGAAGCCCGAGCGCAGCAGCAGCGCCGGCGAGTTGACGGCGCCGCCGGCCGCGAGGACCACCACCTTCGCCCGGACCCGGTACTCACCCGGCTCCCAGGCCGAAGGCTCGCCGAAGCCGGGGTCCGCCACCACCGCCTCGCACTCCCGCTCGCCGATCCTCGTCACCCGGCAGTTGGTGATCACCTCCACGCCCGCCGCCTCCGCCTGCGGCAGCTGCACGCGGTGGGTGCCCTGCTTGGCCCGGTTGGGACAGCCGAGGTTGCACAGGCTCGAGCCCCTGCAGCCGTCGAGGTTGAGCGGAAACTGCTCGACGTGGTAGCCGAGGGCGCGGCAGCCCTCGAGGAAAAGGCGGTTGTTGTCGTTGATGGCGTCGTCGGAGAGAAGGTGGACGTTGTTCTCCGCCTGGTACTTCAGGGACCGCGCGTGGACATCGGCAAAATCGAGCCCGGGCACCGCCCACTGCTCGACGACCTCCTCGGGCATGGTCAGCGAGGTGCCGGTGTAGATCACCGTCGAGCCGCCGTAGGCGCGGCCGTACGCCAGGGTCATCGCCCGGTCCTTCGTGAAGGTGCCGCCCGAGTCGAAGTAGAGCCTGGAGGCCATCTCCACCTCGCGGCCGGTGAACTCCTCCTCGCGCAGCCTGGCGCCCCACTCCAGGACCGCGATGCGCACGCCGCCGGCGCACAGCGGGCCGAGCTCTTTCGCCACGGCGCCGCCGCCGGCGCCCGAGCCGATGATCACGATGTCGTACTCCCGCTCACGCATGAAGCGGCCCACCTCCGTCGAACGACACCGTGTAGCCGATTCCGGCGTGGGTCTCGGGCTGCCCGTAGTACCCCATGAAGACCATCGCCTTGAGGCCCCAGAAGCCCTTGCGCAGCAAGCTCACCGGACAGTCCTCGAACCACCGCAGCACGGCGTCCTGGCCTCCCGGCGCCAGGCTCTCGAAGGGTCGGCCGTAGCGCAGCAGCGGCGCCCAGCGCAGCACCCCGAGGAAGGTCGCGAACTGTCGGCGCACCCCGGGCTCGCGATCCATCAGCGCCGAATCGATGATACCGAAGAAGCGGGCGGCGCCCGAAGCATCGAGGTTCGCGGTCTCGGGGACGATGCGCGCCGCGAGCACCCGGAGGAATTCCGCCTTGGCCTGGGGCAGAGACTGCACGGGCTCATACTACAACGTCCGGCCCATCCGGAAAGCCATGGGTGAACGTGTCAATTACGGATATCGGAATGCCGCCCGCCCGCCCATTTCGGATTTCGGATTTCGAATTTCGGATCGTGGCGATCCCCTCGAGTCAGGCGGGGTATCTTCGACGCGGGTTG
>CAZMED010000326.1:0-3821 GCA_964565045.1 uncultured Thermoanaerobaculia bacterium | reverse complement strand
ACCTGGAACTCGCGGATCGCCTCCGGCAGCAGCCCCATCTCACGGTAGGCGATGCCGAGGTTGAAGTGGGTATCCGAGTCCTCCTCCGACAGCTGCTCGGCGACCCCCTTCTGGAACTCGCGGAAGACCTCTTCGAGCAGCGCCTCGCCCTTGCCGCGGCCGGTGGCCTCGTCGACCATCGCCTCCTCGGCGGCGAGCTCGGCCTCCAGCTCCTTGGCGAGATCGATGTACTGCTCCTCGTCCGCGAACAGCTCTTCGGCGCCCTCCTCGACGGTCTCGACCTGCTCCAGGAACACGCCCACGTCCTTGAGCCGCAGGCGCCGCCGAGCCACCTCTTCGTCCTCCGGATGCTCTTCCTCGAGCTTCGAAAGCAGCCGTGCCGCGTCGTCGAAGAGCTCCTGGTCGATGAAGAAGTCGATCTGCTCGAGGTCGCCCATCGAAGGGCCGACGAAGCTGTCGGTGATCTCCACCAGCTCGTCGGCGCCCTCCTGCTCGTGCACCGGGGCCGCCCGCGCCGGCTCCGGCCTGACGTCGACCGCCGCCGGCTGATCGGCCGGTTCCGCCTCGGCGGAGCCGGGCGCCGGCGCCTGCTCGACTGCCGGCCCTGACGCCCACTCGACGGCCTGCCCGGTCGCAGCCGGTGCCTCGGCGACGCCGCTCTCGACGTCCACGACCTCGATGAGATCGCTGTCCTCGTCGACGAACTCGATCCCCGACGGATCGGCGAGCATGCTCTCGCCGTGGGTCACTTCCTCGTCGGCCAGCGAACCGCGGCCCGTCTTCACCGGCGGCCCGTCGCCGAGCTCCGGGATCGCCGCCAACAGGCCGGCCACCTTGTCCTCGGTGCCCTGCAGGCGATGGTGCTCGACCACCGGCGTCGCCATCGAGACCGCCGCCTCGCGATCGCCGTGCTCCGCGTACAGCATCGCCAGTTGCTTGCGCGGCTCGAGCTCGTCGGGGCAGAAGAGCACCACGTCCTCGAGGTGGCTGATGGCCTTCTCCACCAGTCCGTACTTGGCGAACACCGCCGCCTCGGCCATCCGTTCCTTGAGATCGAAGGACGGCGGCGGCGAGACCGGCCCCGGCTTGACGACCGCTTCCGCCGCGACGACCGGCTCCGGCTTCGCCGTCGGCCCGGCGATCGGCGGCGCCTGCTCCAGTTCGAGCTCGGGCTCGGGCTCGGGCTCGGGCTCGGGCCGCGGCGTCGGCGGTGTGACCTCGACCTCCTCGATCGCCTCGAGCTCGATATCCTCGATCACGCCGTCGTCCCCGAGCTGCTCGTCGATGGGCTTGAAGTACTGCTCGTTGACGTCGTCGAGCGAGGCCAGCCGCTCCCGGAAGCGCTCGTTGTCGGGCTGGGTCTGCAAGAGCTCGAGGTACAGGCGCTTCGCGCCCGCCAGCTCGCCCGAGTTGAAGTAGCTCTCGGCGAGCGCCGCGCGCAGCGTGAAGAGGGTCTCCTGGTCGTCCGACGGCGCCCAGGCCCGCACCGCGAGCTGAAGCAGCTCCTGGTCGTCCGGAAACTTCTTCAGGAGCTCGTTGATCGAAGCCTGGGCGGCGCGGTGGTCGCGCTTATCGAGCAGCTCGCGAATGGTCGGCACCAACATCTCGCGCGCCTCGCCGACCTCACCCGTGGACACCAGGGCGTCGCCCATCAGGGCCCGGATGCGGGCGTTCCTGGGATCGACGGCCAGCACCTCCTTGGACAGCCGCAGAGACTCCTCGACCTCGCCGGTGCTGAGGTGGGCCCGGGTCAGCAGGATCTTCAGCTCCACCGAGTCGGGGGAGTGCTGGATGGCAAAGTTCAGGAACTCGAGAGCCAGTGGGGTGCGCCCGGCGTCGAGCAAAGCCTCGCAGATCTTGGCCAGGAACTCGCCCTCCGGCGGGTTCTGCCCGAGCACGTGGCGGTAGAGGCGCTCCGCCTCGTCGAGCTTGCCCGCCTCGAGCAGCATGTTGCCGAGCCGGTCGTAGACCTTGATCGCCGAACCGGTTTCGCCGCGCCGCAGCAGGAGGTCGGCCAGACGCAGCGCCGAGATGTGGTTGCCCGGGTCGAGATTGACCAACTTCTCGTGGGCGTCGATCGCCTTCTCCAGCTCGCCGTTCTTGACATACCAGTCGGCCAGGATCTGATACTCGCGCTTGGCTTCGACGATGAGGTTCTGCTGGAAGTAGAGCTCGGCGAGGCGCTCGAAGATGTCAAGCCGCTGCGGGTCGAGGCGTTGGATCTTCTTCAGGATCGCGATCGCCTTGGTGGTGAATCCGTCCTTGGTGAAGTGCTCCGCGATCTCCTCGTAGAGCTCGATGGAGCGCTGCAGCTGCCCGACCCGGCCGTACAGGTCCCCGACCCGGTTGATGATGGTGGTGTCGTTGGGGAAGCGCCGGAGGATCTTCTCGTACTCGCGAATGGCCTGGTCGAGCTTGCCCTTCTGGACGAGCTTTTCAGCGTCCTTCAGGACCTTGTCCCGTTTGACAGCCATTCGTACCCCTAGCCCTCCAGCCCGGATTCAGCGGCAAGGACTTGCTGTGCCGCATTCGAGTTGAACACTCCGGGCTGCCGTGTCCTGATCCCAGATCTCATGGTAACACACGCGTCCACGCGAAACTGAGCCGGTGGTGGGGGCTCCTGCCCCACCGGTCGAGGGCCGAGCGGTGGTCGGCCGTGCCGTATCCCTTGTTGCGATCCCACCCCCAGCGGGGGTCGCGGCGCGCGAGTTCCACCATGATCCGGTCGCGATGGACCTTGGCGATGATCGAGGCCGCCGCGACGCTGAAGTAGGAACAGTCGGCGCGTACCGGCGACAGCACGGCACACCCGAGGTCTCCGGGGTCGACCCAGTCGGTAACCACCACCGAGGCCGGCGTGGACACCGACAGGGCGGCCGCGCGCATCGCCCGGCGGGTCGCCTCGAGGATGTTGAGGCGGTCGATGAGCTCGACGCCGATCTCACACACGACCCACCGCACCCCCGTGTCCCACAGCCTCGCGACCGCCTCCTCCCGTTGGCTCGGGGTGAGTGTCTTCGAGTCGCGGATGCCGGCGTCGCGGGGTATGGAGGTCAGGCGCGCCGCGCAGACGACCACCGGCCCCGCGAGCGCTCCCCGCCCCACCTCGTCGACGCCGATCACGGCGTCGGCGCGCCTGAACAGCCGGCGGTCGAGCGCCCCGAGAGCGCGCATCCCCGCCATCACTCAGTCTCCCGGCCGGATCCCGGCTGCGCGGGCCGGCACCGCGCCCGGTTCGCGATGCTTCGCCCCGAACCATGCGACGGCCCGGAACGGCGGATCCGTGATCCGATGGTGGGCGGAAGCGCATTTTCGAGCGGGAGCGCGTCGGAGGCGCCGAAACGGGAATGCACCGCCGGACGCGGCGGTGCATCGAGAGCCGCAGCGGCGTGACGCTGCGGAATGCGGGCGGTCAGCGGGCGCGGTCACGCTCCTTGATGCGGGCCGCCTTGCCGCGCAGGTTACGGATGTAGTACAGCTTCGCGCGCCGCACCCGGCCCCGCCGCGAGACCTCGACCTTGGCGATGGAGGGCGTGTGCAGCGGAAACGTGCGCTCGACCCCGATGCCGGACGAGATCTTGCGGACGGTGAAGGTCTCCGAGACGCCACCGTGCTTGCGTGCGATCACCAGGCCCTCGAAGACCTGGATGCGCTCTTTGTCGCCCTCTTTGAGACGGACATGGACCTTGACGTTGTCGCCGGGACGGAAGTCCGGCATGTCGGTCCGCAGATACTCCTGAGTCACTTCGCGAATGAGGTCCATCGGACAAGCCTCCCAAGGAAAGCGGGAGCCAGCAGGCTCACGGGTCCGGGAGTATACA
>CAZMED010000325.1:0-3823 GCA_964565045.1 uncultured Thermoanaerobaculia bacterium | reverse complement strand
AGCCCACCGGGCCGGCCTTCGCGCCGAGCCCGGACTGTCAGCGCTTCCTGGTCATTCCCAAAGGGGAGACGACGGAGACGACGCTCTTGAATCTCGTGGCCGGCTGGCCGCGGGTGCTGGAGGACCGGTGATCGGTACGACCCTCGCACACTACAAGGTGACCGCGGCCCTCGGCGAGGGCGGGATGGGCCAGGTGTGGCGGGCCGAGGACACCAGGCTCGGCCGCGAGGTGGCGCTCAAGGTGCTGCCGGAGAGTTTCGCGGAGGACCCCGAACGCCTGGCCCGCTTCGAGCGCGAAGCAAGAGTGCTGGCAAGCCTGAATCACCCGAACATCGCCCACCTGTACGGGCTGGAGACGGTGAGGCCGGACGCGGACGAGGGCTCGGGGCTCGAGGCTCGGGGCTCGATTCCCTCCTCCCACCCGGCAGCCGGGACGGCTGCCCCACAAAGTAGCCCGGCGTCGCCCGACGGACTTGTGGGGCACGCGTCCCGCGTGCCGGGCGGGGCGGATTGGAATTCGGAATTCGGAATTCGGAATTCGGAATTGCCCGCGGCGACGGGCTCGAGCCCCGAGCCCCGCGCCTCGAGCCTCGTGACTTTTCTCGTCATGGAATTGGTCGAAGGCGAAGACCTCTCCGAGCGCATCAGGCGCGGCCCGGTGCCGATCGAAGAAGCAACCGCCATCGCGCTGCAGATCGCCGAGGCGTTGGAGGCTGCGCACGAAGCCGGCATCGTCCACCGCGACCTCAAGCCCGCCAACATCAAGCTGCGGCCCGACGGCACGGTCAAGGTGCTGGACTTCGGTCTCGCCAAGGCGTGGGAGATGGAAGGGCCGGACCCGGGCCTGTCGCTGTCGCCGACCCTGACCGCCCGCCACACGGCCGCGGGACTGATCCTCGGCACCGCGGCCTACATGGCGCCCGAGCAGGCGGCCGGGATCGCGGTCGACCGCCGGGCCGACATCTGGGCCTTCGGAGTCGTCTTCTGGGAGATGCTGACCGGAAACCGGCTGTTCGGCGGAGAGACCGTGTCCCATGTCCTGGCCTCGGTGCTCAAGGACGAGATCGATCTGAACGAACTGCCGGCTGATGTGCCGCCGCACGTGCGACGGTTGATCGGGCGCTGCCTGCGCAAGAAGCCCAAGCAGCGGCTGCAGGCAATCGGCGATGCGCGGATCGTGCTCGACGAGGGCGACGACGACGCACCGGCCACCGTCGCGGGATCGGCCGAGGTTCCCGGCCGATCGCGCCTGGCGTGGCTCGCGGCCGCCGTGGCCCTGGCCCTGGCGACGACTCTCGGAATCCTGCTGTGGCTCGGAGAGGCCCGTGACCCGGGTGTCGTCCGGGCCTCGATCCCGGCGCCGCCCGGGACGGTATTCCACCTCGAGCCATTCAACCCCGGGGTCGCCACGGTTTCACCGGATGGCAACCTCGTCGTGTTCAGCGCCCGCGACGAATCTGGGCGTTTCATGCTCTATCTGCGTGCCCTTGATGCGGGCGAGGCGCACGCCCTCGACGGGACCGAGGGCGGCCACTACCCCTTCTGGTCCCCCGACAGCCGTTGGATCGGTTTCGTCGCCAACGGCAAGCTGCGCAAGGTACCGGCAACCGGTGGTCCGGTGCAGACGATCTGCGACGCTGTCGACGGCAAGGGCGGCACCTGGAACCCGGACGGCGTGATCGTGTTCGCGCCGGACGCCTCCAGCGCGCTTCATCGGGTCGCAGCGGTCGGAGGGGATTCGACGCCGATCACCGAGCTCGACCTCGGACGGGGCGACAACTCGCACCGCCAACCGCGGTTCCTGCCTGACGGCCGCCACGTCGTGTTCTACGCGCGAAACGCGGCCGGCGACCACAAGGGGTGGGTGCGCGTGATCGAACTCGACGAGGGCGGCAGCGGCCGCGACCTCGTCCAGTCGCCGTCCTCGGCCCGATTCGCCGCCGGCCACCTGTTGTTCGTGCGTGAGAACATGCTGATGGCCCAGCCGTTCGATCCGCAGAAACTCGAGTTTCGCGGCGACGCCTTTCCGCTCGGCGAAAACGTCATCGTACCGTCATTGACCGGTGCCGGCGCCTTCTCGGCATCGGATAACGGCGTGCTCGTCTATCAGACCGGCAACCAGGAGATGTCGAGCCGACTCCAATTTTTCGACCGCGATGGACGCCCGATGGAAAATGTCGGTGACGAGGGGCTGTTCGATCACGTGAGCCTGTCGCCGGACGGCACGACCGCGGCCGTGGTGATCTTCGACACCGCGCTCGGTGCCGACGACATCTGGCTGGTCGATGTGGAGCGGGGGCTGCGCACGCGCTTCACCTTCGACAAGGCGAGCGACGGCTATCCGGTGTGGTCGCCCGACGGCCAGAGCCTGGTGTTCGCCTCGCGCCGGAACGGGAGCCAGGCGATCTTCCGCAAGTCGATCGGGGGAACCGGCGAGGTGGAGCTGGTCTACCAGACCGACACGGATATCTTCCCGTCCAGTTGGTCGCCCGACGGACGGCACATCACCTTCGACCGGTCGGGTGAGGGAACCAGCAGCGACCTGTGGGTCCTCGATCTCGAAAATGGGCCGAGCGCCGAGGTCTTTTATCAGACCGAGGCCGAGGATGGCGTCGGCATGTTCTCGCCCGACGGCCGGTGGCTCGCCTACTGGTCGCAGGAGTCGGGGCGCGGCGAGGTCTACGTGACGCCGTTTCCGGGCCCGGGCCGTCGGGTCCAGCTGTCGGCGAGCTCCGGCACCTGGATGCAGTGGCGATCCGACGGCCGCGAGATCTTCTATCAGGATGAGACGGGCCTTCTCAAACGGGTGGAGGTCGACGGCCGCGGCGACACCTTTGTCGTCGGTTCGACCGCGGATGTGATGGTGCTCGGGGTCCCGCAGATCACCGGGGTGAAGTTCTCCATCACACCGGACGGGGAGACAGTGCTGACCGCCGTCAACAGCGGCGACGAGCAATCGACCTTTGTCGACCTGGTCGTGGGATGGACGGCCGAGCTTGGGGAGGAGAGATGACGAAAAGGCGCATCGAGCAGGAGTGGATCGAGCTCTACGACGACTTCACCCACGGCACCATGAGCCGGCGCGACTTCACGGATCGCCTGGCGAAGCTCGCCGGGGGCGCGGCCGCGGCGGCTGCGCTGGTGCCGCTGCTGCAGAACAACTACGCCGAGGCCGGGATCGTGCCCGAGGATGACCCGCGGCTGGTCGCCGAAACCGCGATCTACGAGGTCGATGGTGTGACGATGTCGGGCTATCTCGCCCGGCTCAAAGGCGAGGAGAAGCGGCCGGGCGTGATCGTCATCCACGAGAACCGGGGCCTGAACCCGCACATCAAGGACGTGACGCGGCGCATGGCCCTCGAGGGCTTCCTCGCCTTCGCCCCCGACGCGTTGGCGCCGGTTGGGGGGACGCCGGCCGACGAGGACAAGGCCCGGGAGATGATCTACGAGCTGGACGCCGAGGCCACGGTCAAGCGGCTGGCGGCGGCGGTGCCGTTTCTCGCCGGGCACCAACTGAGCACGGGAAAGGTCGGCGCGGTGGGCTTCTGCTGGGGCGGGGGCATGGTCAACGAGCTCGCTGCCGCCGGTACCGGCCTCGCGGCGGGCGTGCCCTACTACGGGCGCCAGCTGCCGACCGAGCGGGTGCCCGAGATCGGCGCGCCGCTGTGCCTGCAGTACGCAGGCCTCGACGAGCGCATCAACGCCGGCATCGCAGAGTTCGTGGCCGCCCTCGAGGCTCATGACAAGACCTTCGAGATCCACATCTACGAGGCCGTCAACCACGCCTTCAACAACGACACCAATGCGGCGCGCTACGACCGGG
>CAZMED010000324.1:0-3830 GCA_964565045.1 uncultured Thermoanaerobaculia bacterium | reverse complement strand
TGAGCCGCGCCCCGAGGTCCAGGAGCTGCCGCGCCAGCACCGCCCCCGGCAGCATGCGGCTCAGGTCGATCACCAGCGTGTCTGCCAAGGGCAAATTCGACTGGTTGGCCGTCATCGATGAAACCCCAGCACTGAAATTCTCAATTCTGAATTCTCAATTCTCAATTCCCGCCCACCCACCCCGGAGAACGAGGGGTGGGTGGGAATTCAAAATTGAGAATTGAAAATTCAAAATTCATCATTTGTAGAACTTCCCCCTGTTCTCGACGACCTGCGCGAGCATCGGGGCCGGCGCGAAACGCGGGCCGTGCGTCGCGGCCAGCTCCTCCAGGCGGGCGACGATCTTGCCCTTGCCGAGGGTGTCCACGTAGCGGAACGGCCCGCCCCGGAAGGGCGGGAAGCCGAGGCCGAGGATGGCGCCGAGGTCGCCGTCCCGCGGCGAGGCGATGATGCCTTCGCCGAGGCAGTGGACGGCCTCGTTGACCATCAGCAGGGCGAGCCGGTCCTGGATCTCCGACGGCGCCACCTGCCGACGTGCTCCGCCTCCGAGAAGCTCGTAGACCTGCGGGTTGACCTGCTTCCTGCCCTTCTTCTTCGCCGCCGGGTAGAGGTAGAAGCCGCGGCCGTTCTTGCGCCCCTCGAGGCCGGCTTCCAACAGCCGCGCCATGGCCCCGGAGTCCTCGAGGCCGCGCCCGGCGAAGGCGCGCCCCAGGTCGCCGGCGACGTGCGCGCCGACGTCGATGCCGACCTCGTCGATCAGCGCCAGCGGCCCCACCGGGTAGCCGAAGTCCTTCATCGCCCGGTCGACGTCCTCCACCGCGGCGCCCTCCTCCACCAGCCGCACCGCCTCGCCGAGGAAGGGCGCGAGGATGCGGGTGGTGTAGAAGCCGGGGCCGTCCTTGACCACGATGCAGGTCTTGCCCTGGGCAACGCCGAAGGCGCGCGCGGTGGCCACGGCCCAGGGTGCGGCGGCCTCGGGCACGACGATCTCGAGCAGCGGCATCTTCGGCACCGGCGAGAAGTAGTGCATGCCGAGCACCCGCTCCGGGTGCTTCGCCTCGGCCGCGATGTCGGCGATGGGCAGGGCCGAGGTGTTGGAGGCGAACACGGCTTCGGGCGCGATCTGCGCCTCCACCTCCGCCAAGACCTTCCGCTTGAGCTCGAGGTCCTCGAAGACCGCCTCCACGACCAGGTCCGCCCCGGCCAGATCGCCGAGGTCGGTGGTCAGCAGCAGCCGCGAGCGCCGCCGGTCGGCCTCGGCCGGCCGGATCGCCCCCGACCGGGCCTGTCGCTTCAATCCGTCGTCGACGGTTTTCGCCGCCCGGCCCAGCACCTCGCCGGAGATGTCGCGCACCACCACCGGGCAGAGCCCGAGCGACACCGAGGCCACCCCGGCGCCCATGAAACCGCCGCCGATGACGGCGAGCCGTCCGACCTCTCGCCCCGGCACACCTGGCGGCGTCTTCTTGACCTCGTTCATGGCGTGGAAGAGGCGCACCAGGTTGCGGCTCACCGGCGTCACCGCGAGCTCGCCGAAGTACTCGCTCTCCCTGGCCAGGCCGGCGACGCGCCCCTGCTTGAGGCCGGTCTCCACGCAGTCGAGGATCGCCGGCGGCGCCGGGTAGAGGCCCCGCGTCTGCCGGGCCACCTGCTGCCGTGCCTTGCGCAGCACCACGGCCCGGCCCGGCGCACTCGCCATGACGCGCTCGACGAGCCCCCTCTTCCGGACCGGACGCTTCAGCGTGCCTTCGGCCAGCGCCAACGCGGCCCGGACGCCCGTCTCGGCGATGCCGCCGGGCGTCGTGACGGCATCGATGAGGCCGATCTTCTTCGCGCGCCGCGTGCGCAGCCGCTTGCCGGTCAGCAGCAGCGGCAGCGCCGCGACGAGCCCGACCCGCTCGACCACGCGCTGGGTGCCGCCGCCGGCCGGCAGCAGCCCGAGCATGACCTCGGACTGGCCCAACACCGTCTTGGGGTCGTCGGAGGCGATGATGTAGTGGCAGGCCAGCGCCACCTCGAGCCCGCCGCCGAGGGCGGCGCCGTGGACCGCCGCCACCACCGGCTTGGCGCCGGTGTGGATGCGCTCGAGGAGGGCGTTGCCGTCGCGCGACATGGCGCTGATCTCGGCCGCTCCGAGGCCTTCGATGACCTCGAGATCGGCGCCCGCGATGAAGGTGTCCGGCTTGGCCGAGACCACGACGAGCGCCCGCACCGCGTCGTCGTCGAGCAACGGCACGACCTTCTCGTTGAACTCATCCACCGCCGCCGGCGACAGCGTGTTGACCGGCTTCGAGTCGTGGTCGAGCCAGACGATCACGACTCCGTCGTCGCGCCGCTCGAGCCGAATCATCGCCATGGTGCGCACTCCCCTTTCACGCTTCCCCCTATTCTTTTTTCGGCCGGGGATTTTCCGGCAGCGCCCGCCCACCCGGCGGCGTCTCGAAAGAAAATCCCCGGCCGAAAAAAGAACCAGCAGCCCATTACAGACGCTCGAAGACCATGCCGATACCGATGGCGCCGGCGGCGCAGGCGGCGATCAGGCCGAAACGAGCCTCCTCCGCCTGCATGCGGTGGCAGCAGGTGGTGATGAGGCGGGCGCCGGTTGCGCCGAAGGGGTGGCCGACCGAGAGCGAGCCGCCCCACGCGTTGAGGCGCTCGCGGTCGACGGCGCCGACGGGCCGCTCCCGCCCCAGGCGCTCGCGGCAGAACGCCTCGTCCTCCAGGAGCTGGAGCACGGCCAGGACCTGCGCTGCGAAGGCCTCGTGGAGCTCCACCACCTCGACCCGGTCGAGCTCGAGACCGGCCGCGTCGAGGGCCGCCGGAACGGTCAGAGCGGGGCCGAGCAGCAGCTCCTCGAGCGGATCGAGGGCCGCCACCGCCGAGCCCTTGAGGACGGCGATGGGCTCGAGGCCGAGCCGGCGCGCCGCCTCCTCCGAGGCCAGCAGCACCGCCCCGGCGCCGTCCGTGAGGTAGGACGAGTTGCCGGCGGTGATGGTGCCGAAACGGCGGTCGAAGGCCGGTTTCAGCTTGGCCAGGGCCTCCGGCGTGGAGTCGCCGCGGACCCCGTTGTCGGCCCTGACCTCCGCGTAGCGCGGCGGCGGGAAAGCGGGCACGATCTGGCGTGCGAGCCGCCCGTCGGCCGTCGCCGCGGCGGCGCGGTGGTGCGACACCAGGGCGTACCCGTCCTGGGCCTCGCGGGTGATGCCGAGCCGCTTGGCCAGGCGTTCGCCGTTCTCCCCCATCACCTCGCCAGTGGAGAACTCGGCCAGCGCCACCGGCTCGGGCAGCAGGTCTTTGGCCGAAAGACCCTTGAGCAGTTTGAGGTAGTCACCCGGACCGCGCGCCTTCTGGGCCGCGATCAGGCGCTTGCGCACCGAGCGGCGGTAGCGGATCGGCGCGTCGGACAGGGTTTCGGCGCCGGCTGCGATCGCCACCTCGGCGTCGCCGACGGCGATCGCCCGCGCGCAGTCGAGGAAGCTCTGCAGCGACGACACGCAGGCCACGGACACGGTGTAGGCGGGGCAGCTGTCGGGCAGCTGCGTCCCCAGCACCACCTCGCGGCCGAGGTTGGAGGTCGCGGGGTCGGCGATCACCGTGCCCATGACCAGGAGGTCGACCGCGGCGGGGTCGACCCGCGTCCGGTGCAGCAGCCCCGCCACCGCCATGCGGCCGAGGTCGTAGCTCCGGAGATCTGAAAAGGCCGTCCCCGACCGGCAGAACGGCGTGCGGCAGCCGTCGATCACCACCACCTTGCGCGACGATCCCGGGTCATTCATGGGGCATCTCCAGTCATGGTGATACCAGAACCGACCCACCCGCGCCAGCCCACG
>CAZMED010000323.1:1336-3841 GCA_964565045.1 uncultured Thermoanaerobaculia bacterium | reverse complement strand
TCGTGGGTGCCCTCGTAGGTGGAGACCGTCTCGAGGTTCATGAGGTGGCGCATGATGGGGTACTCGCTGACGATGCCGTTGGCGCCGTGGATCTCGCGCGCCAGCTTGGCGCACTCGCGGGCGACCCAGACATTGTTGCGCTTGCCCAGCGAGACCGCTTCGTGACGCAGCTGTCCCCGGTCCTTGAGGCGGCCCATCTGCAGCGCCAGCAGCTGGCCCTTGAGGATCTCGGAGTACATGAAGGCCAGCTTCTGCTGCTGGATCTGGTGCGCGGCGATGGGCTTGCCGCGGAACTGGATGCGGGTCTTCGCATAGTCGAGCGCCGCTGCGAAGGTCGCCATCGCCGAGCCGAGCGCGCCCCAGGCGATGCCGTAGCGGGCCTGGTTGAGGCACTTGAGGGCGCACTTCAGGCCGTCGGCGCCGGGCAGGACGGCGTCCGCCGGGACGCGGCAGTCCTCGAGAACGAGCTGCGACGTCACCGAGGCCCGGAGCGAGTACTTGCCCTTGTGCTCGACGGCGGAGAAGCCGGGGGTGCCGCGCTCCACCAGAAATCCGCGGATGCCCGCGTCGGTCCTCGCCCACACCACCGCCACGTCGGCGATGCTGCCGTTGGTGATCCAGGCCTTGGCGCCGTTGAGCACCCAGTCGTCGCCGTCGCGCACCGCCCGCGTCCGCATGCCGGCGGGGTTGGAGCCGAAGTCGGGCTCGGTGAGGCCGAAGCAGCCGATGGCCTCGCCGGCGCCGAGGTCGGGCACCCAGCGCTGCTGCTGGTCGGGGCTGCCCCACTCGAGGATCGGGAACATCACCAGCGAGGTCTGCACCGAGACGAAGGAGCGCAGCCCGGAGTCGCCGCGCTCGAGCTCGCGGTTGATGAGGCCGTACGCGACCGAGTTCACGCCCGGGAGGTCGAACTCGGAGTAGGGCGCGCCCAGCAGACCGAGCGCGCCGAGCTCCGGCACCAGCTCGCGTGGGAAGTGGCAGTTCCAAGCCCACTGCTCGATGTGCGGCAGCACGCGGTCGTCCACCCACTCGCGGGTGGTATCGCGCACCATGCGCTCGTCGTCGCTCAGCATCTCGTCGATCTGGAGGAGGTCCAGCCCCTCGAGCTCTCTCATGTCGCCTCCCGTGGCGGCGGCCGCAGCCGCGCGGCCCCTGTTGATCGTTTCGTTGCCGGGTCACTGCTTCGATGAGCGGCCACGCAAGGGAGAACCCGGCCGGCCGCCGCAATCATCCGGGGTGCGGCGGGAGCGCCTCGTTCCTCAGGCGCCGCGAGCATTTCAGGCGCCGTCGCCGGCCCTGGGACGCCGACGGCGCTTGGTCGCGACCAGCCGCCGGAGTACCATCGCACCGTGAGGATCCAGTTTCCGTTGGCGGCCGGATGGTACCACGCAGGGCTTTTGACGGCCCTGCCGTGGGTGGTGTGGTGGCGGCCGTGGTGGGGCCCGGTGGTGGCTGCGGCCGCGCTCGCCCTCCACCGGAAGGTCCTCCGCTCCCGTGCCGCCGAGCCGTGGGCGTCTCTCGCGGTCGCGCTGTCGGCACTCGTGCTGGTGGTCGTCCGCGGCGGCTGGGACATCGGCCTGGGGTGGCTGCTTCTGGCGCTCCTGGTGGCGGCTGCGGCGCGCTACAGTCCGCGGCGCGACGGCAGCCGCCCGGACGCCGCGGACTTCCTGGCGGTCGGCGGCTGGGCCGTGGTCTTCGTGCTGGCGCCGCGGCTGGTGGAGCTCGCCCACGGCGGGTGGCTGGCGCCGGCCCTGCTGCTCTTCGCGGCCCAGCGCGCCGCGCGTTCGAAAGAACCCGCCGCGGAACCGGATCGTCCGGCGCCGCCGAGCCGCGAGGTGCGCGGCACCCTCGGCCTCGACCAGGTCGTGATCGGGGGCGAGGACCGCCTGCCGCGGTCGGTGCCCCTCGACCTCGAGCTGCGCGCCGGCGACTCGCTGGCGATCCTGTGCGACGCGCCGGCCGAGGCGGGTGTGCTGGCCGAGGTGCTGGCCTGCCGGCGTCCTCCTCTGTCCGGGCGTGTCTCGATCGACGGCTCCCCGGTCCGGGACAGCGACCGCCTGGTCGCGCTGGTCGCTTCCGGAGAGCCCTTCATCGTCGGCGACCTCCACCGAAACCTCGGCGCGCTGAGCCGTGCAGCCATCGACCGCCGATCTCTGGCCGCGCTGCGCGAGGCGTGCTCTCTGACCGAGGTCGCCGAACGGCTCGGAGACCGCGCGCTGGAGGCCGACGGCGAACCCCTGCCCGTCTACCACCGGATGCTGGTGCAGGTGGCGCGGGTGATCCCGTCGGCCTACCGCGTGCTGGTCGTGGTCGACCCGATGCCGTGGGTCAACGCAGTACGCGGCGAGATCTGGCGCAAGGCTGTGGTGCGGGCTTCGGTGGGCCGGACCTCGATCTGGATCACCGCGGACCGCCACCTCGCCGAGCACGCCGACCGGGTCATGGAGTACCGGGGCGGCGCGTTGCGGTGGGTCGAAGACCCGGCGAATTAGGAATGAGGAATTA
>CAZMED010000323.1:0-1236 GCA_964565045.1 uncultured Thermoanaerobaculia bacterium | reverse complement strand
TTCCTCATTGGTGCTCCCTGCCGCCGGGTTACACTGGGGCGCCTGTTCGGAGGATGCGATGGGGACCTATCAGGGTGGGTCGGCGCCGGCGATGGCCAATCAGATCTGCGATGGGTACACCCTCGTGACCCAGCTATCGCTGAAGCGCCTCGACATCGACCAGATGAAGAACCTGGAATTCGAGCTCGACAAGCGGCTGCGCGAGACCCGCGCCGAACCCCTGGACCTCAGCGACCAGCCTGGCCTTCAGGCGCGCAACCGCCGCATCTCCCGCATCGAGGGCGCGCTGCGGGTGGTCCGTCACACGATGCAGCAGCGCCGGATGGGCCGGCTGTAGCGTCGGATGGGCTGGGAGGCGCTGCGCGGCGACCCACTGCCGTGGCTGCTCGACGACGAGCGCCCCAATCTCCAGTGGCGAACACTCACCGAGCTGGTGGGGCGGCCCACCGCGAGCCCGGCGGTGGTCCGGGCGCAGGGCGGCGCCAACGCCGTCGACCCCGTAGCGGCGCTGCTCGAGGCGCTGCATCCGGACGGAAGCTGGGCGTGCGCGGAGGCGTGGTGGGACGCAGGCGTCGGGCCCGGCTGGCGCCTGCTGGCCGCAGTGCAGTGGGGGGCGGACCCGAGCGATCCGCGCCTGCAGACCGCCGCGGCGAAGCTGCTGGAAGACGCCCCCGGTGAGGGCGGCTTCGCGCGCGACGGCTCCTCGGCTGCATCTTCGATCCTGACCGCCCGCGTTGTGCAGGGGCTGGCCGGGCTGGGTTTCGCCCGCCACCCGAGGCTTCAAGAGGCGCTGGCGTGGCTCGAGGAAGGCGCGCGGCCGGCGCCGGACGGCGGCTGGCTCACGGAGGACCCGGACGGTCCTCCGTCGCCGTGCGGCATCACCGCGGTGGCGACGCTGGACGCGCTCACCGCGTCCGGAGACGGTCGGCGGAACGCCCTGCGCGGGCGGGCGGTGCGAGGCACCCTCGAGCTGCTGGCGCGCGGCGGCGCGGATCTCGAGCTCCTGGGCCACCCCTGTCTCGAGCGCACCGATCTCGCGGAGGCGCTGTGGGCGCTGGCCCGCGCCGGCGTCGCGCTGCAGGAGGCGATGGCGCAGCCGCTGGCCCGTCTGCAGGCACGCCAGCTCGAGGGCGGACGCTGGCCGCGCGATCTGGCGCCGCCGCCCGGCTTGCCGATCGGCGACCTGCCGGTGTGCGGTGCGCCGTCGCGCTGGGTGACGCTGAAGGCGGCCGTCGC
>CAZMED010000322.1:0-3864 GCA_964565045.1 uncultured Thermoanaerobaculia bacterium | reverse complement strand
CTTGATGTCCTGGCCGGTGTACTTGCCGATCAGCACATGCTGGCCCTTCTTGACGTTCATGGGGATGCGCTTGCCGTCGTCGTCCAGTTTGCCGTCGCCGACCGCGACCACCTCGGCCTCCTGCGGCTTTTCCTTGGCGGTGTCCGGAATGATGATGCCGCCGCGCATCTGTTCGCCGGCCTCGATGCGCTTCAAGAGCACGCGATCACCCAAAGGTTTCACCTTCATGTGACTCTCTCCTTTCGATTTACTTCCGTTAATTAGCACTCTCTCGTTCAGAGTGCCAGGAAAATATAGAGAGATCCCGCTCGCTTGTCAAGGCCTGGCAAGCGATTTTCTTATATGTATAGACTAAGATTCGAGAGACAATTGCACAAGCCAATTCTTTAGTGATGAACACTAAGATCTCTTGTCCGACCTCCAGCGCCCAGGTCTCCCGTGAGGCTGCCGCGCCGCCTGTGACGGGCCCCGACGCCATTGCGCGGAGTCGGGCGACGGAGTAACGTGGTGGCCCGTGAAAGCCGGACCGAGCATCGAGGGCGGGCAGTCTGCGTCGCAGCCATCCGATGACGGCGGGCCTCGGGCCGCGCCGCGTCGCCGCAGCCTCGGCGAAGCCGCCTTCGGCATCCACCGCGGCGAGGCCGTGATCGCCTGGCTGTTCTTCACCGAGTTCCTGCTCCTCACGACCGTCCACTTCGCCGCCAAGAGCGTGCGGCAGGCGACCTTCATCGATTTTCTCGGCGCCGAGAACCTGCCCTGGGTCTACCTCGCCGTGGCCGTGGTCTCGTTTCCGGTGCTGGTCCTGTACTCGCGGCTGGCCGACCGGATCCGCCTCGAGGCGCTGATCGTCGGCGGCACCCTGCTGCACGTGGCGGCGCTGGTGGCGTTTTTCGGGCTGTTCGCCCTCGGCAGGGGCTGGGTGGCGGTCGTCTACTACGTGTGGCTCGGGATGGCCTTCGCGATCGCGGTCTCGCAGTTCTGGACCTATGCCAATCAGGTCTTCGACTCCCGGCAGGCCCGCCGGCTGTTCTCGTTCATCGGGGCGGGCGGACTCCTCGGTTCGGTCCTCGGGGGGCTGCTGGCCGTCAAGCTGACCCGGGTCCTGGGGACCCGCTACACCCTGATCGGCGCGGCAGCGGTCATGACGCTGGTGCCGATCCTGGTCTTGCTGATCGAACGGAACCGGCGCCGGACCGCGACCGCCCCGGCCCGGCCGGCCCGGGGCCGATACGACGATGCCCGCGGCGGACTGCGGACGCTCCGGGGCTCGCGACTGCTGGCCCTGATCGGGCTCCTCATGCTGGCGACGGTCGCCATCGGCCAGCTCGTGCAGTGGCAGTTCTACTGGTACGTGGAGAAGAACACGAGCCTGCTCGACGAGCGGACCTCGGTGATCGGTCTGGCCTTCGTTGCCATGGGATTGATCGGTTTCTTCTTCCAGCTCGGCATCACCGGCCGCATCCATCGGGTGCTCGGCGTGAGCGTCGGGCTGCGGGTGCTGCCCGGTTCGGTGGCGGTCGCTCAGCTGGCGGTGGTGGCGGCGGTGGCCGCCGGCTCGGGCGCAGTCTACCCGCTGGTCTGGCTGCTCTTCCTCAGCGAGGGCTCGCTCCGCCACTCCATCGACCAGGCCACCCGCGAGCTCCTCTTCCTGCCGGTCGCCGAAGAGCTGCGGGTCAAGGCCAAGGCCTTCATCGACGTCTTCGTGCAGCGCTTCGGCAAAGGCGCGGCCGCGATCCTCATCCTGGTGACCATCGAGCTGCTGCCGCCGGCGTACGTGGGCGCTCTGACGCTCGTTCTCGCCGTCGCGTGGCTGGCGCTGACCGTCGCCGCCCGCAGGGAGTACGTGTTGGCCTTCCGCGAGGGTCTCGCCTCGGGAGTGATCCAGCCCGAGGGGACGATCGACACGAGCGACCTGACGACCATGACGACCCTCATCGAATCGCTCGGCAGCTCCGACGAGCGGCGGGTGCTGCACAGCCTCGCGCTGCTCTCGGCGGGCGGCGAGGGACGCCTCGTGCCGCCGCTGCTGCTCCACCACGAGAGTGCCCGGGTGCGCTGCAAGACCCTCGAGGTCCTCGGCGAAGCCGGCCGCGAGGACGCCGCCCTGCTCATCGAGAGAACGATGACCGACCCGGATGCGGCGGTGCGGACCGCCGCCATGCGGACGCTGGCCGTGGTGCGCCGCGAGCGCGCCGCCACCCTGGCGCTTCAGCACCTCGACGACCCGGAGCCGATCGTCCGTGCGACCGCCGTGGCGAGTCTGCTCGCAGCCGAGGAGGCCGAGGGCCGCGAGCGCGCCGAGGAGGTGCTCGCGGAGCTGGTCGCCGACCCGGACCCCGCGGTACGGGCCGAGACCGCGCGGGCCCTCGGCCAGCTGCCGGATCCAATCGCCAGCGAGCTCATCGTGTCGCTGCTCTACGACGACACCATCGTCGTCGTCCGGGCCGCCATCGCGGCCGTCGAGGCGCGCTTCCAGCGCAGTGGGCCGAACCCCCTCTACGCCACGATCCTGATTTCGTTGATGGGCAACCGCCGCCTCAAGCATGAGGCCCGGCAGGCTCTGGTGGCTCAGGGCGAGAGCGCCATCGCGCCGCTGCTGCTGTTCATGGGTTCGCGCGACGAGCAGGTCTGGGTACGGCGGGCGGTCCCCAAGACCGTGGCGCTGATCGGCGGGCAGGGCGGCGCGGACGCCCTCGCCGACCGACTCGACGAAGGCGACGCGGTGCTCAGGGCCAAGACCATCGAGGCGCTCGTGTACCTGCGGACCCGCGACGCATCGATCCAGTTCAAGCGGCGCAGCGTGAGCCAACAGGTGCGACGCGAGGCCGCGGAGTACCTGCGCCTGCTCGCGGATCTGTGGGCGGTCTCGTCGCTCCACCAGGCGCAGCTCGAGGGGCCGCTGGCGGTGTGGCGGAAGGACGGACGCGTGCCGACGCTTTCCCAGCAACTGCTGGCGCACCGCATGTCGCGCTCGGTGGGCAACCTCTTCGGGTTGCTGCAGCTGGTCGAGGCCCCGGAGGACGTCCGGGCCGCGCAGCGGAGCCTGCTCAGCAACCAGCCGAGGCTGCGTGCGCGCGCCCTCGAGTACCTCGACAACACCCTCGCCGGTGCTGTCCGACGCGACGTGTTCGCGGTCATCGACGACGCGCCGCCCGAGGACAAGCTGCGGCGGGCGGAGCAGTACTTCGGCATCGTCGTGCAGGACCCGGAGGCGACGATCGAACGTCTGATCCGCGTCGAGCCGACAGAGGACCCGAGCGCGATCGGCATCGTGCTCGCGGCGCTGCACTGCGTGTGGAGCGAGGGCATGACCTCGCTCGTTCCAGTCGTCTCGGAGATCGCCGAGACGTCCGACGATCCGATGGTTCGTGAGACCGCCGCCTGGGTGGGTCGGCGGATGGCGGACGGTCCATTGGCCCGCGGCGTGCTGGCCAGGCGAGGAGACGGTGACATGGCCCCGATGGCGCATATCGAGATGATGGTCTTTCTGCAGGGCGTCGACCTGTTCGCGCACTGCAACGCCGAGGAGGTGCTGCGGCTGGCGGCGATCGCCAGCGAGCGCAGCTTTGACAAAGGGGCGGTCATCTTCCGCCGCGACGACCCAGCCGACAGCCTCTACTGCGTCGTCGAGGGACGGGTGAGTCTGGATGCGAACGGCGACGCGGGCGCAGTCATCGGGGCGAGCGGACGATTCGGGGTCCTCGACATCCTGAGCGGGCGCCCGCGGCTCGCGGACGCCGTCGCCCTCAGCGACACCCGCCTGCTGGTCATCGAGGCCGAGGACTTCTTCGATCTTCTGTCCAACAACATCGAGATCGTGCGCGCCCTCTTCCAGACCGTCATCGCCCTCGGCGACCGCGGCGA
>CAZMED010000321.1:0-3882 GCA_964565045.1 uncultured Thermoanaerobaculia bacterium | reverse complement strand
GCTGGCCGCCCCACCTCCACTTCCAGATCATCGCCGACCTGCTCGGCCACAGCGGCGATTTCCCCGGCGTCGCGGCGCCGTCGGAGCGCGAGCGCTACCTGGCGCTCTGCCCCGACCCGAACCTCATGCTGCAGGTTCCCGGACTGTGATGGTGCCGTCGTTCGGGCGATTGAACGTTCGAACGTCCGATCGATGAGGGACCCGGCTGTACTTGTGAGCACCGGGTCGTCGAACCGGCGCTCCGCGCTGGTCGCACTGCTGTTGCTGGCCCCGGTGCCGAGCCTCGGCGTTGTCGCGGCGATGGTCGTCGCGCAAGGTCCCGTGGGGCACGGCATCTTCCTGGCGGCGAAGGCCTGGCTGCTGATTTTTCCCGCCGCCTGGTACCTGGTGGTGGAGAAGGGCCGGCCGAGCTGGTCGCCGCCGCGTCGCGGCGGCCTGCTCGCCGGAGCGCTCAGCGGGGCGGTGATGAGCGTGGTGGTCGTGGCCGCCGCCGCCGTGGCGGTCCGCCAGGGTCTCGATCCGGCGGAGCTGAGCGCTGCGGCGCGCGGGATGGGTCTCGGGTCCGCGTCCGCATTTCTCGCCGGCGCGGCAGCCTGGACGTTCGTCAACTCACTGATCGAGGAGTACGTGTACCGCTGGTTCGTGTTCAGCCAGTGCGAGCGCCTGCTCGGTGGGAGGGCTGCGATCTGGGTTGCGGCAGCGGTCTTCACGGCCCACCACGTCATCGCCGTCAGCCGCTACCTCGATGTGGGGTTGACCATCCTCGCCTCGGCCGGCGTCTTCACGGGCGGTGTGATCTGGTCCTGGCTCTACCGGCGATACCGTTCCATCTGGCCGGGCTGGATCAGCCACGTCGTGGTCGACGCCGCCGTGTTCGGCGTCGGGTGGTGGCTGCTGTTCGCCTGACTCAGCCCTCGCGAACGGTGGTGAGCTCGTACAGCGCGAGCGCTCCGAGGATCGTCATGCTCGCGACCAGGACCAGCAGCGGAGAGCCCGCCGCCCGGGGCAGGACGGCGAGAGGATCGCCGAAGCTCAGGCCGGCAAGGGATTGGCGAATGTGATCCCACAGACCGGGGGCGAACACCAGACCCACCGCCGCCGCCGCCGCGACGCCGGCGCGCTGCACCCAGGTGATGGCGCGGGTGGCGCGGCCGAGGTCGCGCTCGCGCGCCGCGAGCGAGGCCCGGAACCAGATCAGGCCCGGATCGGGCAGCGGCCGCGGGTCGGCGGCGAGGTACTCGGCGTCCGACGCCAGCGCCGCCGCCACCAGGGTCAGCTCGGCGCAGCGCAGGCAGCCGTCGCGGTGGGCCGCGAGCTCCGGATCCCAGTCGCCGCTGCGGGCGGCCGCAGTGACGGCCTCCTCGAAGGGGCAGAAGTTGGTCATGGTGACTCCGTACCGGGGCGCAGACCGCGCGTGGTGAGGACGCCGGCCAGCCGTTTGCGGGCCCGGAAGAGCATCGACCGGATGCTCGCCGTCCGCAGGCCCAGCGCGGCCGCGATCTCCCGGTGCGTGGATCCCTCCACGTAGGCGAGCCACAGCATCTGCCGGTCCGTCGGCGAGAGCTCTGCGAGCGCGCCGCCGACGTCCGAGCGCAGCTGCAGCGACAGGTCGTGACCCGAAGCCCGGTCGCGCTCCGGCACCTCGTCGGTCTCGGGGTGCCGGCGGCGGAAGTGGTCGCGGACGAGATTCGTGGCGATCCGGAAGAGGTAGTTCCTCCGGTGCGCTTCGTCCTCGCCCTCGAAGCCGGAGCGGAGGAAACGAAGATAGGCCTCCTGCAGCAGATCGTCGGCCAGCACCGGATCGCCACAGCAACGCCAGAGGTAGGCGCGCAGGGGGCGCGCGCTGCGATCGTAGAAGAGGCGGAACCGCGCCTCATCCATCGCGACCGCCGGGGCCGTAGAAGCCTCCCGGATCGCCTCGGGACGGGGCACGGTCAGAGCCATCGGGATCATCGCCGGCAGAGTCCACTGCAGCCCACGGTATCAGGCGTCGTGCGCGGAAGAACCGTTGACGAGGCCCCACTTCTTGGAGAAGGCGTAGGCCGCGCCGCTCGACGCGAGGAAACCGAGCCCGAGGCTGAGGGCGAGGACACCGATCACCGAGAACGCCTCGGCGCCTTCCGGAGGGACCATCGGCCGCAACACCAGGAACCCGATACCGAGCAAGCTGATCACGGCACCCGCCTGCAAGGCTGACAGGATGCGGGCGTAGGGGTTCGTGCGCTCCTTCACGGCAAGGGCCAGCATGCGCTCCCCTGCGTCCGAGCGCAGGTACTCCAGCGCCTCGGGTGAGGTCCCGAGCTTCTCGAGCAACTTGTCCTGGAGAGCGTAGTGGAGCTTGGTCAGGTTCCTCTGCTGGTAGAAGTTGACCAGGGTCTTGAAGGCCCAGGCCATGGTCACGAACATGGTCGGCATCACGATGATCATCGCCAGTTCTTCGCTTTTCATGTGTTCCTCCTCACACTCACGCCCATCACTACGCCGGACGACGGGCAACGGTTCGCAGCCCCGTGCTAGGATGACGCCGAACGAAGATTGAGAAGGAGACACAATGAGAATTCCCGGCCACCGCGTGATCGCCCCGGCAGCCACCCTGCTCGCTGTCGCCCTCGGCACTGCTCCCGTGGATGCCCAGGAGGACTGGCAGTCCTTGAAGCACGAGTCCAAGCGCATGAAAATCAACGAGACGGCCGACGAGGCGCTCGAAGCCCTGTTCACCGAGTACCCGAAAGCGAAGGCCCTCTACGAGAGCGCGTATGGCTGGGCGGTGTTCGACAACCTCAAGCTCGCGTTCGGCTTCTCGGGTGGCGGCGGCGACGGCGTCGCGGTGGTCAAGGAGACCGACAAGCGCACCTTCATGAAGATGGGGACCGCCGGCGTCGGTCTCGGGCTCGGCGTCAACAAGTACCAGGTGGTCTTCCTGTTCCAGGACGAACAGACCTTCCGCAACTTCATCGACAAGGGCTGGCAGGCCGATGCCGGCGCCACCGCGGCGGCCGGCACCGAGTCGGCCGAGGTCAAGACCGGGTTCGTCAACGGGCTCGCCATCTACCAGATGACCGAGAAGGGCCTGATGGCCAACGTCGACATCGCCGGAACCAAGTACTGGAAGAACGACAAGCTGAACGAGTAGGTCGAGCTTTCGTGCTCGAATCTCGCCCTCTGGAGGTGGTCATGCACCGATGGTCGAAGAGTACTGCGGTTGTGATGAGCCTTTTGCTCGCGCTGGCGGCGGCACCGACCGCGGCATCGGACGACTGGAAGTCGCTGAAGCGGGAAGCCAAGCGCCTGAAGATCGACGAGACCGCGAAGGAGGCGCTCGACGTCCTCCTCGCCAAGAGCGCCAAGGCGGAGATGCTCCTGCACCATGCCTACGGCTGGGCGGTCTTCGACAACCTCAAGCTGGCGCTCGGGTTCTCGGGCGGCGGCGGCAACGGTGTCGCGGTCGTCAAGGACACCGGCGAGCGGACGTACATGCAGATGGGCACCGCCGGAATCGGCCTCGGGCTCGGCGTCAACTCCTACCAGGTGGTCTTCCTGTTCCAGGACGAGCAGACCTTCCGTACCTTCGTCGACAGCGGGTGGCAGGCGGACGCCACCGCCAGCGCGGTGGCCGGCGAGGCCGGGGCCGAGGCCAAGACGGACTTCACCAACGGACTCGCCATCTACCAGCTCACCGACAAAGGGCTCATGCTGCACGCCGACATTGCCGGCACGAAGTACTGGAAGAACGAGAAGCTGAACGAATAGCGTTGAAACGTCTGAACGTTCAAACGTTCGGCTCATCCGGAGATCAGTGGGATGGGCACCAGTCGAATTCGGAATTCGGAATTAGGAATTCGGAATGCCGCCCGCCCGCCCATTTCGGATTTCGGATTTCGG
>CAZMED010000320.1:0-3899 GCA_964565045.1 uncultured Thermoanaerobaculia bacterium | reverse complement strand
CCAACGACGGCGCCTCCTGCGACAAGACCGCCGTGAAGCAGGCCGCCAACGACGGTCCGGTCTGCCCGGCCTCGGCCGCCAAGGCCGCGTACGCCAAGGCGCTCGCCGACAGCGGGTGCGAGAAGACCGCCCAGGCCGCCTACCGCAACACATTGGCGGAGAACGTGTACGCCGCCAGCTACGCCGAGAGCGGGTGCGAGAAGACCGCGCAGAAGGCTGCCCACGATGCCGTCTATGCGGAAACCAGCTGCGAGAAGTCGGCGACCGCTGCCGCGACCCACGCCGTCGCCAAGGCCTCGTACGACGCGTCCTACGCCAAAACCGGCTGCGCCAAGACCGCTCAGGCGGCCTACGACAGCGTGACCAAGACCGCCGGCGCGAGCTGCGCCACCGACTCGTCGACGGCCGCCAAAGCCGATTGCGACAAGGGCGTCGAAGGTTCGTCGGAGACCACGGCGGTCAAGGACGTCAAGATCGCCTCGGCCACCAGCGGCTGAGCCCGATACCACTCCCGATCACGACACCCGGGCGCCGCCCGGGTGTTTTTTTGTGACCCCGGCCACAGAACGCACGGTTCCGTCTCTGCGATGGTGCGATACAGGAGGAGAAGTCTTTGGAGAAAGGAGCGGCCATGGCCCACCCACGATCACGACGTCTCCGTCTCCTCGAGAGCCTCCGGCGCACCATCAACGAGATGCTGCACTCGCGGGTGCAGCGCGCCGCGGGAGCCAAGGGACGCGGGCTGCCCGTCAACACCAGCACCATCTACACCTCGGCGACCCGCGAGGCCCCGGAGCTGCTGGATCAGCTGCTTTACGTCCACCAGAGAGTCAATCAGGAGCAGGGGGCAACGACCAATCCGACGCCGCCCGACCAGCTCGACGACCTCGCGCGCCGCTCCATGCTGTCCGCGGTCAGGGCGGCCGTCAACCGCACCCGCGCCGGCCTCGAGGGCTGAGAACCGCCAGAAGCTGTCAGGCCTGCGGCAGGCCTGACGCGATGACCGATCGCACCTCATCGACGAGGCGCGCACAGTGGTCGCCGGTCAATCCTTCGACCGGAATCGGCGGGTGGATGGTGAGCCGGGCCGACCCGGGCATCAGGTCGGTGGTTCCGGCCGGCAGGACGTCCCGCGCGCCCGTCACGGTGAGCGGCAGGATCGGCAGCCCGAGATCGAGCGCCATCCTGAAGGCCCCCTTCTTGAACGGCAGGAGCTCCCCGTTGCGGCTGCGCGTGCCCTCCGGGAAGAAGATTACCGATGTCCCGTCGACGATCGTGTCCCGCGCGGCCTCCAGGGTGGCAACCGCCGCAGCATGGTTGGAGCGGTCGATGAAGATGTGGCCGAGGCGCGCGCAGGCGACGCCGATGCCCGGGACCTTGCGCAGCTCCTGCTTCATGACCCACTTGAAATCGATGCCCAGCCATCCGTACAGCACGAGCACGTCGCTCTGGCTCTGGTGGTTCGAAACCAGAACGTAGGACTGGGCGGGGTCCACGTGCTCGCGACCCTCCACCTCCACCCGCATCGGGATCAGAGCCGCCAGGGCGCGCGCCCACGGCACCCCGGTGAGCTGCGCCACCCGCCGCGGGCTCGCGAACGTCACCAGAACCACAGCCACTGCGGCAAACCCCGCCGTCAGCAGCATCATCGCGGGCGCGAACACCAGCCATTTGTACGGCTGGTAAAGCCACCAGAAGACTGTGCGGTTTCTCATCGCGCTGCCATCTTATCCAATTCTCGGCCGCGGACGTCGAACGATCGCGGCCGAGAACTGGAAAACGAGAGTGGTATCCTGCCGCGTCCGCGCGAACACCCGGAGGGCAGCGTGACGGAACGCTTCTACATTACGACGCCGATCTACTACGTCAATGACATGCCGCACATCGGGCACATCTACACGACGGTGCTGGCGGACGTCTTCGCCCGCTACAAGCGCCTGTGCGGGGCCGAGGTGCGGTTTCTCACCGGCACCGACGAGCACGGGCAGAAGATCGAGAAGGCGGCCCGCGACCAGGGCATCGAGCCGATCCAGCTCGCCGACCGGGTGGTCGCGCGGTACCACGGGTTGTGGAAGACCCTGACGATCTCGAACGATGACTTCGTCCGCACGACCGAGGCGCGGCACCAGCGCGCGGTCGCCGAGATCATCGGCCGCATCAAGGCCGCCGGCGACATCTACGAGGGCGAGTACGAGGGCTGGTACCTGGCCGCGGACGAGGCCTTCATCCCCGAGTCGCAGGTCAAGGACGGCCACGACCTCGAGAGCGGGCGCCCGGTGGAGCGGCTGTCGGAGCCCAGCTACTTCTTCCGGCTGTCCGCCTACCAGGACCGGCTGCTCGAGTGGTACCGGGCCAACCCGGGCTGCATCCGCCCGAAGAGCCGCTACAACGAGGTCGTGAGCTTCGTCGAGGGCGGGCTGCGCGACCTCTCGATCTCGCGCACGTCGCTGAAGTGGGGGGTTCCCTTCCCGGACGACCCGGCCCACGTGGTCTACGTCTGGCTGGACGCCCTCACCAACTACATCTCGGCGCTCGGCTTCGGCTCCGACGACGACGCCCTCTACGCCCGCTTCTGGCCCGCCTCCATGCACCTGGTGGGCAAGGACATCCTGCGCTTCCACTGCGTCTACTGGCCCGCCTTCCTGATGTCGGCCGGCCTGCCGCTGCCGCAGCAGATCTTCGGGCACGGCTGGTGGCTGCGCGACGATGCCAAGATGTCGAAGTCGGTCGGCAACGTGGTGCGCCCGGACGCCCTCATCGAGCGCTTCGGCGCCGATGCCCTGCGCTACTTCCTGGCCCGCGAGATGGCCTTCGGGCAGGATGCCTCGTTCTCCGACGAGGCCTTCCTCGAGCGCTTCAACGCCGACCTCGCCAACGCTCTCGGCAACACCGCCTCGCGGACCCTCTCGATGACCGGCCGCTATCTCGAGGGCCGGGTGCCCGCCGCTTCCGCCGAGGGCCCGGTGCCCGCGGCGGCAGCCGCAGCGGTCGCCGGCTACCGCGAGCACATGGACGAAGCCGAGCCGCACCGCGCCCTCGAGGCCGCCTGGCAGCTGCTCAAGGCCATCGACGTCCACATCCAGGAGCAGCAGCCGTGGACCCGGGCCAAGGAGGGCGAGGCCGGCCGCGCCGCCCTCGAGAGCACCCTCTACGTGTCGCTGGAGGGTCTGCGCATCACCTCGCTCCTGATCGAGCCCTTCATGCCCACGATCGCCGCCGAGCTGCGGACGCAGCTCGGCATCGGCGGCCAGCCGCGCCGGATCGACGATGCGGCCTGGGGCGGGCTGGCACCCGGCACCGTGATCGGCACCACCGCACCTCTGTTTCCGCGAGTCGACATCAAGGCCTACCTCGAGGAGCTGCACATGGACACGCCGAAGGATGAACCCACCGCGGCCCCGGAGCCGGAGCTCCTCACCATCGACCGTTTCTTCGAGACCAAGCTCGTGGTCGGCACCGTGCGCGAAGCCGAGCCGGTGCCCAAGTCGAAGAAGCTGGTGCGCCTGCTGGTGGACCTCGGCGAGCCCGAGCTGCGCCAGCTGGTGGCCGGCATCGGCGAGCGCTACACGGCCGAAGACCTGGTCGGCCGCCAGATCGTGGTCGTCTCCAACCTCAAGCCCGCCAAGCTCATGGGCGTCGAGTCGCGGGGCATGCTGCTCGCCGCCAACGTCGACGGCGCGCCGTTCCTGCTGGCGCCGGACTCAGCGGTGCCGCCTGGTACCGCTGTGAGCTAAATCGTTCCACGTTAGAACGTTGGGCTCATCCGGGAAATATGGGATTGCCACATCTCGAATTCGGAATTAGGAATTAGGAATTAGGAATGCCGGCCGCACGCCCATTTCGGATTTCGAATTTCGAATTTCGAATTTCGGATTTCGGATTTCCACCCACCCACCCGC
>CAZMED010000319.1:0-3909 GCA_964565045.1 uncultured Thermoanaerobaculia bacterium | reverse complement strand
TGAACTCCTCGGACTCGTAGAGGAAGAAGTTCTTCTCCGAGTGGTAGGCCCAGTCGAGGGTCGCGAAGAAGCCCTTGGTGGCCGGGTCGGAGCGCCAGTTGATGATGCCGTTGAAGATCAGGTCGGGGGCGTGCGGCAGCGGGTTGCCGTCGACGAAGGCGACGGTGCCCGCCGGGCTCGGTCCGGTGGGGTCGGTGACCGTGCAACCGCCGCCGCAGGCCGCAACGGTGAGGTTCGGGTCGTCGATCTCGGTCGGGTTCCAGCTCGCGCCGAAGGTCATCAGCCAGTTGCCGGTTGGCGTCCACTGGATGTCGGTCTCGAGACCGTAACCCTTCGTGGAGTCCACGTTCAGGAGCCTGGCGGTGTTGGTGACGCCGCCCACCGCGGTCACCTGCTGGTCGCTCACGTCGTAGACGTAGCCGGCGAGGTTGAAGCGCACCCGGTTCTCGGCCAGGATGGTCTTGATGCCGGCCTCCACCGACAGGATGGTCTCGGTGTCGGCGGTGGTCACGCAGTTGGTGTCCGGGTTCTGGCCGCCCTCGAAGTCCGCACAGAACAGGATCCGCCCCTGGATGGACGGCGCCCGGTAGCCCGTGGCCACCCGGCCGTAGACGTTGAAGGTCTCGCTGGCCTTGTAGACGGCGCTGAGGTCCCAGCTCAGGTTCTCGTCCGCGACGCTCTCGGTGATCGGCGCGAAGGTCGGTGTCTGGAAGGTCGGGTCCGGACGCTCAGCCGAGAAGTCCTTGTCGTCGTCCGAGTAGCGCAGCCCGGCAGTGAGGGTCCACTGGTCGGCCACGTTCCAGTCGATCGATCCGAACAACGCATAGGACGTGGCCTCCTGGGTCTGGAAGGCATAGCCCTCCTGCGGGTTGCCCGGCTCCAGCGAGACGTAGCTGAAGGTGTCGGCCTGCAGCTCCTCGTTGAAATAGAAGGCGCCCACCAGCCAGCTCCAGGTCTCGCCGCCGTTCGACGCGAGGCGGATCTCCTGGGTCCATTGGTCGAGATAGGGAATGCCGTCGGCCGACTCCGAGGGGAAGGGAATGAAGCCCGGCCCGTAGTTGCCCTCGCCCAGGAAGGCCGCGCCGAAGCCGCCGTCGATGTCGCCGCGGCTGTACATGTCGTCGAGGCTCTCGTAGCCCGTCACCGAGGTCAGGGTCGCCGCTCCGAAGTCGTACTCGAGCCTGAGGACACCACCGAAGGAGCTGATCTCCTGCTTGTTGCGTCCGTCGTGGTACACCACCTCCTGGTCGAAGCCGGGGACGAGGTTATTGGTGCCGGGCACGAACATGTTGGCGCGGAAGATTCGCGCGGTGCCGTCCACGTCCCAGCCGTGCAGGTTGAGCAGAGCGGAGAAGCGCTGGTTCGGCTCCCACAGCAGCTGCGCCCGGTAAGCGGTGGTGTCGTAACCGCCGAGCTCGTTCTCCGGGCCCGGCTCCCACTTGTTGTCCACCCAATCGCTCTGCGACTGGTACAGGGCGGAAATGCGGGCCGACACGGTGTCGCTGATGGCGAAGCCGACGGCGCCCTGGATGTCCATGGTGTCGTAGGTGCCGTAGGCGACCTTGGCGTAGGCGTCGAAGTCCTGCGACGGCTTGACCGTGTCGAACTTGACGATGCCGGCCGGCGTGTTGCGCCCGAACAGCGTGCCCTGCGGGCCGCGCGCCACCTCGACCTGTTGGATGTCGAAGAGCGGCATGCCCTTCACGATGGGGTTCTCGAGCACGACCTCGTCCACCACCATGGACACCGGCTGCGACGCGTTGAGGTCGAAGTCCGGGTTGCCGAGGCCGCGGATGTAGAAACGTGGGAAGGCGCGGCCGAAGGACGACTCCATGATCAGGCTGGGCACCCGTCCGGACAACGCACGCACGTCGGCGCCGCCGGTGGTCAGGATCTCCACGTCCTGTGTGCTCAGAGTCGTCACCGAAATCGGCACGTCCTGAATGTCCTCCTCCACCTTTCGCGAGGTCACGGTGATCTCGCCGAGAACCACGGGCCGCGTGTCCTCGGCCGACGCGGCCTGCTCGGCGTCCTGGGCCTCCTCCTGAGCCTGGAGGCCGCCGGCGACGGCCAGTGTCATCACGCACAGAAACAGCACCTTAGGCACAGCTCGCACCCACTCGTTCTCCATGAAATCCTCCCCTTCCTCGAAAGGTCGCAGCATCGCGAGGCCCGAGCATAGCGCAAGTCCGAGCCACCGCAAGGACGGATTCCCAATTTCCGGCTGAAACAGAAAAGAAGGCCGTGCCCTCCAGAGAACGGCCCGCGCCGCCAATAGACGGCCCCGGTGTGGTGAGTGGACCGGGCTCTCGATCAGCCGGCGAGCAGGCTCGCCACGGCCTCGGGAGCGTGCTCGAGCGCCTCGCCGAGCCGCGCCACGTCAGGGCCGCCGGCCTGGGCCAGGTTCGGCTTGCCGCCGCCGCGGCCGCCGACCACCGCCGCGAGCTCCCGCACCAGATCGCCCGCGCGAACCCGGTCCGTGAGGTCGTCTGTGACGGCGGCGAGCAGGGTCGCCTTACCGCCCGACTCCATCCCGAGCACGACGACCCCGGAGCCCAGCCGCTGGCGCAGGGTGTCGGCGAGGTTCCGCAGCTCCGCCGGCGTCATCTCCGGCACGCGGCGTGCCTGCACCGCGACGCCCTCGACCTCGCGGCGGATCTCCTCCCCCCCGGCCTCCCCCGAGGCCAGCCGGTGCTTCAGGGAGCGCACCTGCTCCTCGAGCTCGGCCAACCTCTGCTCGCGCCGCGCGAGCAGCTCCGGGAGCTTGTGGAAGGATGTCTGATAGGAGGCCGCCAGGCGCTCGGCGAGCCGCTCGCGCTCCTGCAGCCGCTCCACGGCCCCGCGCCCGGTTACGGCCTCGATGCGCCGTACGCCCGCCGCCACACCGCGCTCGGAAACGATCGTCAGCAGCCCGATATCCCCCGTGCGGTCGACGTGACAGCCGCCGCACAGCTCGCTGGAGAAATCGCCGTCACCAACCGTCACCACGCGCACCGTGTCGCCGTACTTCTCGCCGAACAGCGCCATGGCGCCGCGGCCGCGCGCCTCGTCGATCGCCATGTACTCCTTGCTGACGGGCTCGTTGCGCAGGATCGCCGCGTTGACCAGGCGCTCGATCTCCTGGATCTGGTCGGTGCTCAGCGGCTCGCCCCACGAGAAATCGAAGCGCAGGCGGTCGGGATCGACGAGCGAGCCGGCCTGCTGGGCCGCCTCTCCGAGAACCCGCCTCAGGGAGGCGTGCAGGAGGTGGGTGGCGGTGTGGTTGCGCTGAGTGTCCCGGCGCGGGCCCTCGCCCACCTCGGCCACCACCTCGGCGCCCACCTCCAGCCGGCCTTCCTCGACGACGACGCGGTGCACGATGAGTCCCTCCACGGGACGCTGCGAGTCGATGACCACCGCCCGGCCGCCCTGCCACCGCAGCCGGCCGCGGTCCCCGATCTGGCCCCCCGACTCGGGATAGAAGGGCGTCCGCTCGAAGACCACCTCGCCGCCCTCTCCCGTGTCGAGGGTGTCCTCGAGGCCGTCGTCGCCGATGAGGGCCGCCACCTCGGTAGCGAGCTCGAAGCGGTCGTAGCCGACGAACTCGGAGCGGATGCCCTTGTCGAGCACCCACTCGTACTCCGGACGGAAATACGCCAGCAGATCGCCCCGCCACGAGGCCTGCCCCCGCTGCCGCTCTTCCTCGAGCGCCGCCTCGAAGCCCTCGCGGTCGATGCTCAGACCCTCTTCCTGCGCGAACTCCTCCAGGAGCTCGGCGGGAATGCCGTGGGTCTGGTAGAGGTGGAACACCGTCGGGCCCGGCAACACCGACTCACCGGCGCGCTTGACCCGCTCGAGCTCCCGCTGGGCGACGTCGGTGCCGGTGTTCAGCGTACGGGCGAAGCGCTCCTCCTCCTGTCGCAGCTGGGT
>CAZMED010000318.1:0-3924 GCA_964565045.1 uncultured Thermoanaerobaculia bacterium | reverse complement strand
AGCAGGAAGCCGTCGTCGTCGATCTCGGCGATGTCGCCGGTGCGGAAGAAGCCCTCGTCATCGAAGGCGTCGGCCGTCGCCTGCGGTCTGTTCCAGTACCCCTGCATGACGCTCGCGCCGCGAACCAGCAGCTCGCCGTCCGGGGCGAGCCGCACCTCGAGGTTGTCGAGAGGCTTGCCGACCGTTCCCGGGCGCAGCATGCCGGGATCGGCGCCGTTGACCGCGATCACCGGCGAGGTCTCGGTCAGGCCGTAGCCCTCGACGACCGTGATCCCCACCGCGAGAAAGAACTCGTTGACCGGAAGCGGCAGCTCGGCGCCGCCGGACACGCAGAAGCGCACGCGGCCGCCGAGCCCTTCGCGGATCCGGGAGAGCACCAGCCGGTCGGCGAGCTCGAGACGGGCCGCGAGCACGCCGTCCACCGGTCTGCCGGCGAGGCGCCGGAGGGCTGCCTGGCGCCCGATGTCGATCGCCCGGCGGTAGAACGCTCGGCGGGTCGCCGGGGCCGCGGCGACGCGCTCGAGGACCGCCTCCCGGACCTTTTCGAAGAAGCGCGGCACGCCGGTGAAGAGGGTTGGCCGCACCTCGGCGATGACCTCCCCGATGTGGGTCATCGAACAGTAGGCCTTGGTGGTGGCGCGCCACATGTAGATGTAGCCGACCATGCGTTCGAGCACGTGGCACAGGGGCAGGAACTCGAGCACCACGTCGTCGCGCCGGACGGGAACCCGGTGCGCCGAGTGCAGCACGTTCTGCACCATGTTGTCGTGGCTCAGCATGACGCCCTTGGGCTCGCCGGTGGTGCCCGAGGTGTAGATGATGGTCATCAGGGAGCCGGGATCGAGCTGCGCCGCGCGGTCCCAGAAGCGCTTCTCGGAGCCGATGGCGTCACCCCCTTCGACGAGCTCCGAAAACGACAGCACCCCGTCCTCGCGGGCTCCGTCGATCTGCACTACGTGCTGCAGCTCGGGGCAGCGGTCGCGGACCTCGGCGAGCTTCGCAGCCTGGGCCGCGTCCTCGACCACCGCGACCACGGCACCCGAGTCCCGCAGCAGGTAGTGCAACTGCTCGGCGGTGAGGGACGGGTAGACGGGCACGTCGACGGCGCCGAGGTCGAGGGTGGCGAGGTCGGCCATGTGCCACTCGGGGCGGTTGTCCGAGGCCAGGGCGACGCGATCGCCGGCGGCGACGCCGAGCTCGGCCAGAGCGTCGGCGAGCGAGGCCGTGTGGAACATGAAGTCCTCGGTGGAGTAGCTCGTCCTCCCGCCCGGGAACCAGTGGGTGTAGTGCTCCCGCCGGGGCGCCTCGATGTCATACCGGAAGAGATCCAGCACGGTCCGGTCAGGCATGGCGGGCTCCTTCGCAGATCGTGCCCGAGCTTAGCACGGGGCCGGGGGCCGGGAATTGATGAAACAATGTCTCAGGTTTTAGACTGTGGACCGAACGTTCTGGAGGATCAGACATGGAGCGAGGTGCGAACAACCCCTTCAACATCGCGGCGGCCCCGGAGCCGGCCGGCGGCCTCGGACAGCCGGTGGCCGAGACCGACCCGAAGGCTCCGCCGCTCGAGCGGCTGCGGGCGATGATCGATGCGGCGCAGGTCTTCGTGCTGATGAAGGGCACGCCGCAGCGTCCCCTGTGCGGGTTCTCGGCCAACACCGTGGCCGTCATGGACTCGCTCGACGTGCCGTACCGCAGCTTCGACGTCCTGTCGGACGAGGCCATCCGCAGCGCCGCCAAGGAGCATGCGTCCTGGCCGACCTTCCCGCAGATCTACGTGCGCGGGGAGTTCATCGGCGGCAACGACATCGTCACCGAGATGCACGCCACCGGCGAGCTGCAGCAGCTCGTGCGGGGAGGCGCATGATGGGCGGGGGTGCGGCGGCCGATCGCGCCGAGCTGGTCACCCTGACCGAGCGCGCGCAGCGCGAGATCCGGACGATCTTCGAGCGCGAGCAGCGTGGCGCCGGGGCCGGTCTCCGCCTCAGCGTGATCGGCGGCGGGTGCTCCGGGCTGTCCTACGAGATGGACTTTTCCGAACCGCGCCCCGACGACTCGGTGATCGAGTACCAGGGCTTCCGGGTCCTTCTCGATCCGAAGTCGACCATCTACCTCAAGGGCATCACGCTCGACTTCCAGGACGGGCTCCAGGGCCGGGGCTTCGTCTTCGCCAACCCGAACGCCAGCAACACCTGCGGTTGCGGTGAGTCCTTCAGCGTCTGACCGGCTGCTGCTGGAGGCCGCAGCGGCGCCGTTTCCCGGGTGGTCCGTGCTTGCGGTCGTGGGCCGCCACCGCGAGCGTTTCCTGCACACGCAGCTGAGCTCGGACGTACGGGGGCTGGAGGTCGGCGCGTCGCAGCCCACGGCGCTCCTCGACCGCACCGCGCGGCTGGTGTCCTTCGGCTTCCTGCTCAAGCGCGAGCAGCGCCTCGAGATCCTGCTGCCCGCGGCTGCCGCGGCCGCGACCGAGGCGGCCCTCGCGGCCAGCGTCATCGCCGACGACGTCTCCCTGGAGCGGATCGAGACACCGCCCATGCGCCTGGCTCTGGGAGCCGAGGCGGTGCGGCGCGCCGGCGACCGGCCTCCGGTGGACCTGTTTCCCATCGAAGGGTGGGGCAGCCGGGGCTTCGTGAGCTGGGGCGGCCACGACCGCGGCCTGCCCGAGATCGAGCCCGACGACCTCGAGGCGCGGCGGGTGCTGTCGGGCGTGCCGAGGCTCGGGGTCGATGCCGTACCCGGCCGCCCCGTCCACGAGTCGCCGCTCGCGGCGCTGGCGCTGTCGGCGACCAAGGGCTGCTATCTGGGGCAGGAAACGGTGGCCAAGGTGGCGAGCGGCCGCGGTGCCGCGCGGGCGCCGATGCTGCTCGAGGTGACGGGCGGCGACGTCGCCCCGCGGCGCGTTGCCGGAAGGCGCTTCGCCGTCGACGGCACCGATCGGGCCGGGGAGGTCCGGTCGTGGGCGGCCTGGGAGGACGCTCTCTACCTCGAGGCCCTGTTGGTGCGAGACCTGCGGGTGGAGGGTCTGCGCCTCCACTGCCTTTCGGACGACGGCACGGCCTGGGAGGCGGTGGTGCGCGCCGTGCCGCTGCTCGAGTCACCCGCGCCCGAAGCCTGGGCCGACCGCCTGCACGGGGCGGCGGTCGCGGCCTTTGCGGCCGACCGCGAGGAGGACGCCGTGGTGCTCCTCGAGCGCGCGCTCGCCGTGTGCCCGCGCCACGCCGACGCCTACGAGTCGCTGGGGGTGATCTACGGCCGCCACCACCGCTACGAGGAGGCGATCGGCCTGATGGAACGCCTGCTCGAGGTCGATCCCGACTCGGTCATGGCCCACACCAACCTCTCCCTCTACCACAACCGGCTCGGGCGGATCGAGGACGCCGAGCGCGAGGCCGCCGAGGCGTTGCGCGCCAAGATGCGCCGCGAGCAGGGAGAGCGCGAGCGCGAGGAGGCCGAGCGGCGCCGGACCTCGACGGCCGCCGACGACCGTGCGCGGCGCGCCGACATGTTTCGCCGCGTGCTCGAGATCGACGCCGGCGACGCGCTCGGCAACTTCGGCCTCGGCGAGCTGCTGATCGAGGAGGAGCGGTTTGGAGAGGCCGTCGCCCACCTCGAGCGAGCCCTCGTGGCGGATCCACGCTACTCGGCAGCATTCTTCGCACTCGGGCGCGCGCACGAGGGTGCCGGGGAGCTCGACGCGGCGGCCCGCACCTACCGCGAGGGCGTCGGAGTGGCGGCCGCGCGGGGCGACCTGTCGACTGCCAACAGGATGCAGGAGCGCCTCGCCGCCCTCACGTCAGCGGCCGACGCCTGATTGCGGCGCGGGGCCCGCCACCGCGGGCCGGGCCCGCGGCTGCGCGTCCTCGTGCTGACCGATCGTCGAGAGAGGACTCTCGCCGATCGGTCAGCCCTCGGCCGCGGCGCGCC
>CAZMED010000317.1:0-3927 GCA_964565045.1 uncultured Thermoanaerobaculia bacterium | reverse complement strand
CAGATATCCTCCCTTTGGCCGACGGGGTGGTGGCCGCTCCTTGGTGGACCGTCATTTAACGCCCGGTCGCCGGAAAGGTGGGGACACTTCCCGACCGGAGGGCAGGTATTGACCGCCTGCCGGCAACCCGACAGCACCGCCGCTGGGTGGAAGGGCGGAGGCGAGCTGACATAGAATCGACGAGGTTGACTCTCCTGGTTGCTGATATTATACTCATGGCATGAGTATTCGTCTTCAAGTCGTCATGGACGAGACCGAGCACGAAGCCATCCGAGACGCTGCGCGAGATCGGGGGATGACGGTCTCCGAATGGGTTCGGGAGACTCTCCGCGAGGGACGCCGAAAAGTCGCCTCGGGGGATGCCGAACGCAAGCTCGCGGCGATTCGTGCGGCAGACCGTCTCGGCTATCCGACTGCTGACATCGATCAAATGATCGCAGAGATCGAACGCGGCTACGGTGAGGCCAACGAGTGATCCTGGTCGATTCCAACCTGCCCATGTACCTCATCGGCGCCGAGCACCCGCACAAGGTGGACGCCCGCCGCCTTCTCGAACGTGCGGTCGCCGAGGGCCGCCGCCTGGTCACCGACGCCGAGGTCTTGCAGGAGATTCTCCACCGCTATGTGGCCATCGGCCGCCGCGACGCCATCCAGCCGTGCTTCAACCTCCTCCTCGAGGTGGTTGACGAGGTCTTGCCGATCACGCTCGAGACGGCGTGCTCGGCCCGGGAGATCGTGATCGGTCACCCTGGCCTGACCGCGCGGGACGCCATCCACCTGGCGGTGATGCGAGAGCATGGCGTCGAAGAGATCATGAGCTTCGATCGGCATTTCGACGACCTGCCGGGCGTTTCCCGCCTCTACTGACAGGCCGGCCCTCCTTCCTTTCCTACCGGATCTTCAGATGACATCACCCAGGCACAATGTGGGATACGACGTGAAGTCTGGCCTTGACAAAAGCGATCTCGATTTATACGTTGTTTATGCCATCGCTCTTCGGTGGTCCGTCCACGCCTGAGCCCCTGAGGACCTGCAGCGGCGCCCGATGCCGCCGGCAGGGACACCTCCGGGGACGAGGGAGAACACCATGGAACTCAGTGAAGCACGGACCATCGTCAAGACGCTCGCCGAAGGGGTCGACCCCGTGACCGGCGAGGTCTTCGCCCCGGACAGCCCCTACAACCACCCGCGGGTGATCCGCGCCCTGTTCACCGTCCACTCGTACGCCCTCGGGCCGAGACCGAAGATGAGCCCGGAGGAGCGGCGGCGGCAGAACCTGGAGCTCGGCCGGCCGACCAACGCCGGCCTGCCCTGGTCGGACGCGGACCGCTCGCGGGTCGCCACGGGATTCCAGAAGGGTGAGACCCTCGAGGAGCTCGCCGCGGCCCTCGAGCGCAGCCGGACGGCGATCCACGCGGAGCTGATCCGGCAGGGCCTGGTCGAGCCGGTGGCGGTCTGAGCCCGCGATCGGTGAAACGTTGCGCCCTGCCCGGACCGGTCCGGGCAGGGCGTGCTGCCGTCATCTCGAGTGCGGCTCACGGAACTCGATTTCGGCTATGTTAAAGTTGTACTTGCAATGAGCCGAACACGGTACCGTGCGCGAGCCCTCGAGGACAGGGTGCTGAACGCCTCCGAGCAGCTGCCGGTCCTGCTCGTGACCGGGCCCCGGCAGGTCGGGAAAACGACGCTGCTCCGTCACCTCTGCGGGCCCGACCGGACCTACGTGACACTCGACGATCCGACGCGACGCGAGCTGGGCGTCGCCGATCCGGCGCTGTTCCTGCAGCGGTTTCCACCACCGGTGCTCATCGACGAGATCCAGTACGCCCCTCAGCTGCTCCCCCACATCAAGATGGAGGTCGACCGGGATCCCACGCCGGGCCGGTTCTGGCTCACGGGATCGCAGCATTTTCTCGCCATGCGGGACATCACGGAGAGTCTTGCCGGGCGGGTGGCGATCCTGAACCTGCTGGGGTTCTCGACCCGTGAAGGCGATGAGCGCGACATCCGCCTGCCGCCATTCCTCCCCACCGGCGGCCGGCTGGCGGAGCGCCGCACGTCGGCGCGCCCGACGAACATGGAGGGCGCCTTCGACACCATCTGGCGAGGCTCCTTCCCGGCGCTCGTCGCGGGGCCGGTGCGGGACCGCGACCTGTTCTACGGCTCGTACCTCCAGACCTACCTGCAACGGGATGTCCGCGACCTGGCGCAGATCGGGAACCAGGAGTCGTTCGTCCGTTTCCTCAGCGCGGCAGCCGCGCGCACCGGGCAGCTGGTGAACCTCTCCGATCTGGCCCGGGACGTCGACGTCTCGGTACCGACGGCGAAGAGCTGGCTGTCGATCCTGGAGGAGAGCTTCCAGGTGCTCCTGCTCCGTCCCTACCACACGAACCTGACCAAGCGCCTCGTCAAGACCCCCAAGCTCTACTTCCTCGACACGGGCATGGCGTCGTACCTCACGAGGTGGTCCAGCCCCGGCACCCTCGCCGCAGGCGCCCTCGCGGGCGCGATCTTCGAGACCTTCGTGGTGACCGAGATCCTCAAGAGCTTCTGGCACCGCATGCGACGGCCGGCGTTCTACTTCTACCGCGATCGGGACGGCAAGGAGGTCGACCTCGTGATCGAGCACGACGGCCGCCTCCACGGCGTGGAGGTGAAGCTGGGAGCGTCGCCGCGACGCTCGTGGACCCGGACCTTCGCGCCCCTGGCCAGACTCGATCTTCCGGTCGCCGAGTGCGCGGTAGTTTCCCTGGCACCGGAGTTGTCACCGCTGGACGAGACGACCTGGGCGGTGCCGGTCGGGCTGTTGTGATCCGCTCGAAAGTCGGCGATGGGAATCCCGGTGCGCTCGAGTCCGACGAAATGAGCCCCGGCGGTTGCCCGCCGGGGCTCTGTGGTTCGATCCCGGTTTCGGTCAGCGCAGGTCGAAGCGGTCGAGGTTCATGACCTTGTCCCAGGCGGCCACGAAGTCGTTGACGAACTTCTCCCCGGCGTCGTCCGCGGCGTAGACCTCGGCCAGCGCCCGCAGCTGGGAGTTGGAGCCGAAGACGAGGTCGGCACGGGTGCCGGTCCACTTCTTCCTGCCGTTGGCGCGGTCGCGCCCCTCGTACACGCCCTCGGTCTTGGACTGCTTCCACTCCGTGGCCATGTCGAGCAGGTTGACGAAGAAGTCGTTCGAGAGCGTGCCGGGCCGGTCGGTGAAGACGCCGTGCGCCGAGCCGCCGTGGTTGGCGCCGAGGACGCGCAGGCCGCCCACGAGCACCGTCATCTCCGGGGCGGTGAGCGACAGCAGCTGCGCCCGGTCCACCAGCAGGTGCTCGGCGGGGACGGTGAAGCCCTTGGCGAGGTAGTTGCGGAAGCCGTCCGCCTTGAGCTCGAGCGCGTCGAAGGAGGCGGCGTCGGTCTGCTTGTCGGACGCGTCGGTGCGCCCCGGGGCGAAGGGGACCTCGACCTTGACGCCGGCGTCCTTCGCGGCCTGCTCGACGGCCGCGCAGCCGCCGAGGACGATGAGGTCGGCGAGCGAGACCTTCTTGCCGCCCGACATCTGCTTGTTGAAGTCGCGCCGGATCTTGTCGAGGGCCTTGATCACCTTCGCCACCCGGGCCGGCTCGTTGACCTTCCAGTCCTTCTGCGGGGCGAGGCGGAGACGGGCGCCGTTGGCGCCGCCGCGCTTGTCCGAGTTGCGGAAGGAGGAGGCCGCGGCCCACGCGGTGAAGACGAGATCGGAGATCGACAGCCCCGAGGCGAGGATCTCCTTTTTGAGGGCGGCGATGTCCTTCTTGCCGACGAGCTTGTGGTCGACCGCGGGGACCGGGTCCTGCCAGATCAGCTGCTTCTTCGGAACCTCAGGGCCGAGGTAGCGGGAGACCGGACCCATGTCGCGGTGGGTGAGCTTGAACCACGCCCTGGCGAAGGCGTCGGCGAACT
>CAZMED010000316.1:0-3936 GCA_964565045.1 uncultured Thermoanaerobaculia bacterium | reverse complement strand
ACCGCGAGCCGGTGGCCTACCTCGGCGGGCTGGCGGTATTCGGGGCCTTCCTGCTTTCGATCGGCATGACCTTCGAGTTCGACGAGGACCTGCTGGCGCTGCTGCTCGCCTCGACCATCGTCGCCACGGTCGGGCTGATCGACGATTTCGGGGCGCTGACACCCAAGCCCAAGGTCCTAGGGCAGGTGGTGGCGGTGTTCGTGCTGTTGAAGGCGGGGATCATGGTCCAGGTGGCCTTCCTGCCGTGGTGGGCGCGTCTGGTGATCACCGTCATCTGGCTGGTGGGGCTCTCGAACGCCTTCAATCTGGTGGACATCATGGACGGGCTGGCGAGCGGCCTCGGCGTGATCGCCGCCTCGTTCCTGCTCGTGGTCGCCCTCTTGAACGGCAAGTTCATGGTCGCCGCCTTCACGGTGGCGCTGGTGGGCGCGCTGCTCGGCTTCCTGCGCTCGAACTTCCACCCCGCCACCATCTACCTGGGAGACTGCGGCAGCCTCTTCATCGGACTCACCCTGGGAGCCCTGGCGATGGTCATGGACTACACCGCGGTCAACCCCCTGGGCTGGCTGGCGCCGCTCTACATCCTCGCGGTGCCGATCATCGACACCCTGTACGTGATCGTGCTGCGGCTGCGGGCGGGCCGCAAGATCTACTACGGCAGCCCCGACCACTTCCCGCTGCGCGTCCGCAAGCGGCTCGACGGCTGGACCGAGGGCACGGTGGTGGTGAGCTACGCGGTGGCGGTGATCTTCGGCGCCCTCGGGCTGGTGGTGCTGTACCTCGACCCCGTTTCGACCCTGATCCTGACCGCGGTGGTCGGCGTGGTCACGGTGGGCCTGTTGGTCTGGTTGGCCCTCGTCCCGATGGAGGGCTGATGCAACCGGTGGTCATCATCGGCGGCGGGCTGACCGGGCTGGTGGCCGGGGAGCGGCTGGCGGCGGCGGGCATCGCGGCGCGGATCTTCGAGCGCGAGGCCGAGCCCGGCGGGGCCTGCCGCAGCCTCGAGGCCGAGGGCTTCACCTTCGACTACACCGGGCACCTGCTGCACGTGGCGCGCGAGGAGACCTCGAGCTACCTGCAGGAGCTCGGCGCCTGGGACGAGCTCGCGGTGCACGAGCGCCGGGCGGCGGTGGTGATCGGCGGCCGCGCCACGCCGTACCCGGTGCAGATCAACACCCACGGCCTGGCTGCCGAGGTGCGCCGCGACTGCCTGCTCGGCTTCGTGCGCGCGTGGGCGGCCCGCGACGCGGACGCCGAGCCCGCCGACTTCCGCGAGTGGGTGCTCGAGCGCTTCGGCGAGGGTTTCGCGGAGCACTTCTTCTTCCCCTACAACTCCAAGCTCTACCGCGCGCGCCCCGAGGAGCTGAGCCTCGACTGGGTCGGCCGCTACGTCCCCAAGCCGAAGCTCGAGGACGTGGTCGACGGCGCCCTCGGCCTCTACCGCGACCCGGTGGGCTACAACGCGGTCTTCCGCTACCCCCGCGAGGGCGGCATCCGGCGGCTGCCCGACGCGGTCGCCCCGCGGGCCGCCGGGCTCGAGCTCGGCCGCGAGGTGAGAGCGGTCCACCTGGGCGAGCACTGGCTCGAGCTCGCCGACGGCGAGCGCGTCCCGTGGCAGCAGCTGCTGGCGACCACGTCGCTCCCGGCCTTCGTCGACAGCCTCGCGGACGAGCTGCCGCCCGAGGTTCAGGCGGCACGCTCCGCCCTGCGCTGGGTGCGGGTGCTCAACCTCGCACTCGGAGTCGAGGGTGCGGCGCCCTCCGCCGAGCACTGGCTCTACTTTCCCGACCCGGAGCTCCCCTTCTACCGCGTCGGATTTCCGTCCAACCACGGTCGGCTGGCGCCCGACGGCCACCACACGGTGTCGGTGGAGCTGAGCCTCGACCCCGGCGCCGGCGACGTCGAGGCGGCCGCCGCCGCCGCCGAGTCGGCGCTGGTCTCGGCCGGGCTGCTGGACCCGGCCGCGGTGCGGGTGCGGCGGGTGTCGGTGATCGACCCGGCCTACGTGGTCTTCGACCACCCCCGCCGCGAGGCGGTGGCCCTGCTGCGCGGCTATCTCAAGGAGCGCGGGGTGCGGCTCGCCGGCCGCTGGGCGGAGTGGAAGTACTCGGCCATGGAGGACGCGGTCCTCGACGGCATGCGGGCCGCCCGCAGCCTCGTGCGCGAGGCGCAGGACGCGCCGTGAAGGACGGGCAGGATCACCCGATCCCGCCCGCCGCGCCGCGTCGTCCCAGTGGGCGGGAGGTCGAGCGGATCCGCGTCCTGCTGGTGGTCACGCGCCTCGAGCTCGGCGGCGCGCAGCGCGTCGTCCTCCACACCGCGCGCCGCCTCGACCGCCGCGACTTCGAGGTCGGGCTGGCGTGGGGGCCGGGCGACCTGCTCGACGGCGAGGCGGCCTCGGTGGCCGATCTGGAGCGTTTCCCGGTGCCGAGCCTGGTGCGACGGGTGGCGCCGCGCAGCGATCTGCGGGCGCTCGCCGCCCTGCGCTCGGTGATTCGGGACTTCCACCCGCACGTGGTGCACACCCACTCCTCGAAGGCGGGGATCCTCGGCCGGCTCGCGGCGCGCCTCGAGCGGGTGCCGGCGGTGGTGCACACGGTGCACGGCTTCGGCTTCACGCCGCTGCAGGCAGCGCCCGTACGCTGGGCCTTTCTCGGCGCCGAGCATGCGCTCGCGCGCTGCACCGACCGGTTCGTCACGGTCTCGGAGACCGATCTCCGGCGGGGGGTCGAGCTCGGGCTCTTCCCGGCCGACCGGGTGAGTCTGATCCGGGCCGGCATCGACCTCGGCCGCTTCCGGGCGCCGGCCGACGGCGCGGCGGTGCGCGGGCGCCTCGGCATCGAGGCCGGGGTCCCGGTGGTCACCCAGATCGGCAACTTCAAGAAGCAGAAGGCGCCGCTCGACTTCGTGCGGGTCGCGGCAATGGTGCACGAGAGCGTGCCGGACGCCTGCTTCGTGATGGTCGGCGACGGGCCGCTGCGGCCGGCGGCGGAGGCCCTGGCCCGGGAGCTCGGGATCGCGGACCGGGTGCGCTTCGGCGGCTGGTTCGAGGACGTGCCGGCGCTGCTCGCCGCCACCACGGTCTCGGTCCTGACCTCGCGCCACGAAGGCCTGCCGTGCTCGGTGGTGGAGTCGCTCGCCGCCGGGGTGCCGGTGGTGGCGACCGCGGTCGACGGCACGGTCGAGGTGGTGCGGGACGGGGCCAACGGCCGGCTCGCCGCCGCCGGCGACGTCGCGGCACTCGCCGCGGGGGTCGTCGAGATCTTGGCCGATCCTGCGCTGCGGGCCCGGATGTCGGCCGCGGCCGCCGCGGGCCTCGAGAGCTTCGACCGCGACCTCATGGTGCGCCAGCAGGAGGACCTCTATCGATGCATTTCTCAGACGAGCCGCTCGTAATCGCCTTCATCTTCGCCTTCGGCGCGGCCTGGGGCAGCTTCCTCAACGTGCTGGTCTACCGCCTGCCGAGAGAGGTCTCGGTGCTGCGCGAGCCGCCGTCCTCGTGCCCCGCCTGCGCCACCCCGATCCGCTGGTACGACAACCTGCCCCTGCTGTCGTGGCTCGCCCTGCGCGGCCGCTGCCGCACCTGCAGGGCGCCGATCTCGGTGCGCTACCCCCTCGTCGAGCTGGCGGCCGCCGTGCTGGCGGTGCTCGCCTTCGTGCGCTGGGGCGTCAGTGTCACCGGCGTCGAGGTGATGGTCTTTGCGTGGGTCTCGCTCGCCCTCGGCCTCATCGACCTCGACTTCCAGATCCTGCCCGACGTCCTGACCTACCCCTCGATCGTCTTCGGCCTCGTATGCTCGGCCCTCGGCGGCTACACCTGGTGGCTCGACTCGCTCCTCGGCGCCGCGGTCGGCGCCTTGCTGCCGATCCTGGTGATCGTGATCTACAAGCTGTGGCGGGGCATCGAGGGCATGGGCTGGGGCGACGTCAAGTACC
>CAZMED010000315.1:0-3955 GCA_964565045.1 uncultured Thermoanaerobaculia bacterium | reverse complement strand
CAGGTGTACGGCGTCACCGCGCCGTCCGAGAAGCTCCCCGAGTACCAGAAGTTGGACGACGATGTCCAGGCGACGTCGCGCAGACCGTGACGTTCGTCACCTTCCGGACTGGCCGCGATCGTCGCTGCCGCTTCGAATGGGCGATGATGGTGGTGGAGCCCCAGATGGTGACGAGGCTGTGCTGCGGATCGATGGCTGCGGCCCTCGCGATTTCGGCCCTGACACCGGAAGCGGCTGCGCAGGTCTTCTGCCCGCGCCTGCCGCCACCGTCAGGGGCGGTGGTGATGGTGACGCCGGCCGAGACCGACGGCCTGCGGGCCATCATCGCGGGCGCTGCGCCGGGCACGACCATCCTGCTCGCCGACGGCACCTACGATCTGAGCGGCGGCGACTCCGCCCACCGCCTGCAGTTCACGACCCCTGGCCTGGTTCTTCGTTCGGCGAGCGGCGACCGCGACGCCGTGGTGCTCGACGGCGGCTACCTTACCGACGAGCTCGTCAGCATTCTGGCCTCCGACACGGTCATCGCCGACCTCACCCTGCGGCGGGCCTTCACCCACCCGATCCACATCAGCGGCCCAGGGGCCCCGATTTCCGGCGTCCTGATCCACAACGTCCGTATCGTCGACCCGGGAGAGCAGGCGGTGAAGGTCAATCCAATCGGAGACGGCACGGTGGACGACAGCGAGCTGCGCTGCTCGTCGATCGAGCTCACCGACGCGGGGAGAGGCCACATCCGCAACAGCTGCTACACGGGCGGCCTCGATGCCCACCGGGCGACCGGATGGCGGGTGTGGCGCAACCGGATCGAGGGCTTCTGGTGCGCCGACGGCCTCTCCGAGCACGGGATCCATCTGTGGCGCGGCTCGGCCGGCACTGTGGTCGAGGAGAACGTCGTCGTCGACTGCGCGCGCGGTATCGGTTTCGGCCTTGGGCCCGGCGAGGACGGACACTCGGGGGGCGTCATCCGCAACAACTTCGTCGCTGCAGCCGACCCCGACCTCTTCGCATCGCCTGACGGCTTCGACACCGGCATCGCGCTGTGGGGGGCCGAGGATGCCGCGGTGTACCACAACACCGTCGCCTCCACGCAGGCGCCGTTCTCATCCATCGAGTGGCGCTTCATCGCCTCCTCGGTGACGATCGCCAACAACCTGACCACGGGCGCGATCCTCGACCGCGGCGGCGACGCGACGCTCGAGGGCAATCTCGAGTGGGTGTCGACCGCGCTGTTCGAGGCCGTGGCCGACGGTGAACTGCACCTCGTGGACCCGGAGTCCGCGCCGGTGGACGCTGCCGCCGTGCCGCCGCCGGGGCTCGTCGAGCTCGACATCGACCGCCAGCGCCGTGATGGTGCCCCCGACGTCGGGGCGGACGAGATCGGGCACGGCCTCTTCGCCGACGGCTTCGAGTCCGGAGATCTGTGGTGGTGGGCGCACGCGCCGTGAAACGGGCCGCTCGTCGTCACCGCCGCGATGCGACGCCGGATTCCGCTGGCGGGAGGCTTCGAGTCCGTGGGCACCGAGGCCCGGTCGAGTGTCGTGGGAGCGTCCTGAACCGCTGATCAGGCCGCCCGCACACGGCGGATACGGGCTTTGAGAAGTCCGGAGCCCGGGTAGTACGAGTAGGTCTTGTAGCTCAACATTCCCGCGGTGTGGGGGACGGTGGAAGCGGAGGTGCCGATGATCCGGACCCCGCCGACCCGACGGTCGAGGTTGTCGTGGGTGTGGCCGTGGAGGATGGCCTTGACCTCGAAGGTGCGCGCGAGGAGCCGCAGCCCCACCCGGTCGACGCGCTCGATCTGCAGGGCCCGGCGCTGCCAGAACGGGGTCGGCGCCTCGCCGCGGCGTCGCGAGGTCGTGGAAGCAGGGATGTTGGGGGAGTGGTGGAGGGCGATCAGGCGGCACGGGGCCTCGGCGTGCTCCCGCAGCAGGCGCCCGAGCGCCACCAGTTGGTCGAAGCCGATCCGGCCGACCGCGTTGTCCACGAGGCCGAGGTTGCCGGCATTGACGCTGTCGACCGCGAAGACCGCGACGTCGCCGCCCGCGAAGCCCCGGGCATAGGGGAAGCGTCGCCGCTGGCGCCCCTTCTCGAGACCGGCTCGGACCACGGCCAGGTCCTCGGCGGCCGGACGCGTGCGGCGCAGGCCGAGGCAGGCTGCATCGTGGTTGCCGGGGATGACCAGCACCTTGCGCAGATCGAGGGACGCGTCGTGGACGGCGCCCCAGAGAACGTCCCACGCCGCCAGGTGGCCGCGGTCGCTGACGTCGCCGGTGATAAGGACCAGGTCCGCCCTACGGACCGGCTCCTGATCGAGCAGCCGCACGAGGTTGGCGTTCATGTTGCGCGCGCGGTCCTCCGTGCGCCGTCCGTCCGGAGTCGCGGTCAGGTGGAGGTCGGACAGGTGCGCGATGGTGTGGACGTCTGACACTGTCACCTCGCCGGCGGTGTGATTTCCACGCTCACTTCCAGCGTACAGCAGCCGGCCGGCGGAAACCTTCGGGCGTCCTGCGGGCCCCGCGGCCGAGGACACCCGTTCACCACGGGGCCGGCATTGGCTATTGACTGCGTCTCGTTCTCAAGATAAGGTGTCCCAAACAACTCGGAGCGACAGGAGAAGCATCATGGCCGATCGAGAATCCGTGCCATCGAGAGCCGCCGCCCGGATCGTGACGGCGGCGCTGATAGGTGCCGTGATCATGTCTGCGGTGCCGGCGACCGCCCAGGAGGAGCCGGGCATCCGGCTCTTCGGCGAGGTGAACTTCAACTTCCGCAGCTCGGACTTCGTGGAGTTCCAGCTCGACGTGCCGTTTCCGCCGGAGTTCTGGGAGGAGGGCGACGAGGCGGTCTTCCTGCGCACCCCGGAGGCGGGCTCGCACTACGAGCTGTCGGACGTGGAGATCGGGCTGGACGCCGTCTTCTCCGAAAGGTGGAGCGGCCGCGTGCTGGTCCACGTCGAGGACCTCTACAACCGCAACCCGACCTCCATCGACGACCGGATCTTCGTGCGCGAGTACTGGCTGCGCTACGGCACCGTGGACCGCCGCTACAACCCGCTGGAGCCCTGGGCCGGTTATCTGCAGCTCGGCAAAGCGCCGCGCTTCGCGAAGCAGACGGTGCGCCACCTCGAGAGCTACGGACTGTGGGGCACGGCGGTGAACCGCTTCGAGATCCTGCAGGCGCAGCTCGGTCTCAACATCGGCGGCAGCTTCTACCTGCGCGGCCAGGTCGGCATCGGCGCGCCCCTCTTCATGCGCGACCCCAACGCCCTGGCGGGCGACAACGGGACCTTCGACCGCGTACCCGGCAACGTGAATCCGCAGTACAAATCGGGCTTCCCCATTCTCTACGACGCCCGCCCGAAGAACTTCTCCACCGACGGCGAGACCGAGGTGGGAGGAGGGCTCGGCTGGCGCTGGGCCGGCGACTCCGGCTCGCGCTCGGTGGACGCGATGCTGTGGTACTTCACGCGCACTCTCGAGGACGCGCCCGAGATCGAAGGCACGTTCTACCAGGGAGACCTCGAGCTGCTGCGCGGCGCCGGATTCCCACTGCCCTTCGAGGGCGACGAGAAGTGGGAGGCGGGGCTCAACCTCGATTGGCGGCTCGGCAACTGGGTGGGCTTCGCGCAGTTCGTGCAGCAGGACATCGCGGCCCTCGAGCGCCAGGGTCTGGAGATCGAGACGGCCTACAACATCCCGGTGCCGCCGCTGTTCGCGGCCTGGGACACCCCTGTTCTGAACTGGATCCGGCCGGCGGTGCGCTACTCGGTGATCGACAACGACTTCACGGTCGAGGGCCCGTTCATCACGCCGTCCATGTTCTGGGACTGGACCAAGCTCGACGTCGGAGTGCGGATCGGGATCGTGCGCAGCTCGGATCTCACGGTCGAGTACTCCTTCAACGACGCCGAGCTCGCCGACGGCTCGAGCCTCGAGCCCAACGAGTGGCTGGT
>CAZMED010000314.1:1181-3957 GCA_964565045.1 uncultured Thermoanaerobaculia bacterium | reverse complement strand
CGGGACACGCCCGGATTCACGGTCGGCAAGCGCGAGGACACCATGGGCATCCGCACCGTGCCGGTCAACGAGCTCGAGTTCGAGGGCTGCAGGGTCCCCGCCTCGCAGCTCCTCGGCGAGCGCGAGGGCGGCGGCTTCAAAAACGCCATGATGACCCTCGACCGCGCGCGGCCCGGCGTCGCGGCCCAGGCGCTCGGCCTCGCCCAGGGCGCCTTCGAGTGGGCCCTGCGCTACACCTCCGAGCGGCGCCAGTTCGGGCAGACGGTGATGTCCCACCAGGCCATCCAGTTCATGCTCGCGGACATGGCGACCCAGATCGAGGCGGCGCGGCAGCTGGTCTACGCGTCGGCGCGGCTCATCGACTCGGGCGCGAAGAACATCAACAAGATGGCCGCGATGGCCAAGGTCTTCGCCACCGACACCGCCATGAAGGTGACCACCGACGCGGTGCAGCTCTTCGGCGGCTACGGCTACTGCAAGGACTACCCCATCGAGAAGTACATGCGCGACGCCAAGATCACCCAGATCTACGAGGGCACCAACCAGGTGCAGCGGCTGGTCATCGGCCGCGCCCTGACCCGCGAGCTCAAGGAGCTCACCGAGCACCTCGAGGTCAAGGTCGAGCACTTCCCCGACTACGATCCGAACGGCTGACGCCGTTCGGAAGTCTCAGTTCTTAATTCTAAATTTTTAATTCCCACCCCTCCCCCCGGCGCGTTTCAGGGTGGGCGGGTGGTAATTGAGAATTAAGAATTCAAAATTGAGAATTCGCTCTAGCCTTCATCCAACGTCCGGTGGTACTCGCGTTCCCAGCTCGACCACCACTCCTTCTCGATGCCGCCGCAAGTGACGGTGAAGGCCGAGCAGGCGATGCAGCCGTCGCCGCGGACGACGTCCGGGTCGTCGAGCGGCGGAAAGCGCTCGGTCAGGCGCGCCCCGAGCTGCCGCGCGTCCTCTTCCTCGTCAGTCGCCGGCCGTCCCTCGAGGCGGTTGACGCCGCCGCGGACCAGCCGCTGACGGGCCTCAGGGAAGAGCACGCTGTCCTCCTTGTCGATGTGCTCCCACAGGTGGTGGGCGATGCGGCGCGCCACCGCCGCCGCCCGCAGCGGCTCGGCGGCCGCCGACTCGAGCTCGCCCACCATCGCGGCGCCGGCCCGGTGGTCGTCGAGCAGGACCGCGAGCGGGCCGCGGTCGGCCGGCACCTCCGCCGCCTCCACGAGCACCGGGAAGAGCTCCTCCTCCTCCCGATCGTGGTGGTACCCGGTGACGAAGACCCTGAGGAAGCGCACGAAGTGGGCGACGTCCGCGGTTTCGGTCGTGCCCTTCGCCGCCTCGTCGGCGAAGCGGACGAGCGACCCGGCCACGCTCTCGATCAGCCGGTGCTCGGCTCCGAGCTCGGTGATGAGCTGCATCACTCGACGCCCGGCCGCAACACCGCGGCGGCCCCGGGGCCGCGCGGGTCCTGGGCCGCGCTCAGCACACCGCCCGCCGTACCTTGCACCGCGCTCACCTCGCCGAGGTCCGCGACCTCCCGCACCTCGTGGCCGCGGCCCTCGAGTGCCTTGCGGGTCTCCGGCGCCAAAGCGTCGGACTCGACGAAGATCGCGTCGGGCATCCACTGGTGGTGGATGCGCGGCCGGTCGACCGCCGCCTGCAGCTCGTCGCCGTCCACGACAAGGCTGAGAAGGACCTGCGCGGTGGCGGTGGGGATCCGGGAGCCACCGGGGGAGCCGAGCACGATCACCTCGCGGCCCCGCCAGGCGATGGTCGGCGTCATCGACGACAGCATCCGCTTGCCCGGGGCTACGGCGTTGGACTCACCCTGCACCAGGCCGTAGAGGTTCGGACGCCCCGGAGCGGTGGCGAAGTCGTCCATCTCGTTGTTGAGCAGAAAGCCGGCCCCGGGGACCAGCAGCCCGCAGCCGAAGCTGCCGTTGAGCGTGGTCGTGATGGCCACGGCGTTGCCCGCCGCATCGAGCACCGACAGGTGAGTCGTTTCGGCGCTCTCGTCCACGAGCTCGCGCGACCACGGACGGACCTGCTCGGAGTCGCCGGCCGTGCTGCGGTCGATCTGCCGCGCCCGCAGGTCGAGCCACGTCCGGGCCAGCAGCTGGGGGGAGCTCGCGGTGGCGGTGCGGGGATCGCCGAGGAGGTAGCGGTCGGCGTAGGCCCGCCGCCACACCTCGACCAGCAGGTGGGCCCGATCGGCGCCGAAGCGAGGCGTGTCGCTCCAGCCGAGGCGCTCCAGCATGCCGCAGGTCTGGCCGAGGATGATGCCCCCGGACGACGGCAGCGGCATGGACGCGATCTCCCAACCGTAGGCCGCGAAGCGCACAGGACGGCGCCAGACCGGCGTGTAGGCGGAGAGGTCGGCCGCCCGCAGAACACCTCCGTGCCTCCTCGATGTCATCTCGACCGCCGCAGCCACGGGACCCTGGGAGATCGCCTCGACTCCCCTCGCGGCGAACGCCTCGAGCGTCGAGGCCAGGTCCGGAAGCCTCATGAGCTGGCCGGCGGCAGGCGGTCGGCCGCCGGGGAGCCACACCGCCGCGGTCTCCGGGAAGCGGCTCAGGAGCTCGGCCTCGGCCGCGATCGACGCCTCGAGCCGCCTCGTCACCACGAAGCCGTCTCGGGCGAGGCGCAGCGCAGGTGCCACCACCTCCGGCCACGGCAGCAGCCCGTGCCTGGCGTGCAGCTCGTGCAGGCCGGCCGGCGAGCCCGGGACCCCCGCCGCCAACAGGCCCTGGACGTAGAAATCATCATCGTGAGCGCTGAC
>CAZMED010000314.1:0-1171 GCA_964565045.1 uncultured Thermoanaerobaculia bacterium | reverse complement strand
CCGCCAACGGGCCCACGGGTGGGGCGGCGGGCCGCGGCTCGCCCCGCGAATCGAGGAACATGTCCCGGGTGGCGGCCGCCGGGGCCGTCTCTCGGAAATCGAGGGTCGTCACCACCGAGCCGATGCGCACGACCGCGAAGCCGCCGCCACCGAGATTGCCGGCCTGGGGGTGGACCACCGCCAGCGCCAGGGCCGTCGCGACCGCCGCATCGGCGGCGTTCCCGCCCGCCCGCAGGATCTCGAGACCCGCCGCAGTAGCAGCCGGCGCGGCGCTCGAAACCGCGCCTCCGCTCCCGGCCGCCGCCTCCGGGTGAGCCGCGAGAACCGCCGAGGCCGGCGCGCCGATGACCAGCACCAGGGCCGAGAGCACACCACGCCACCGCCGTGACACGTCGCCGAACGCCGTCATCGCTCGAGTGTACTCGAACCCTGGGTGAACTTTTTCCGCCCCCACTGCGTATCTTCTGCCAGGAGGACCGACCATGAGCATCCCAGCGCAAACGGACTCCGGCTCCCATCCGGACCTCGCCGGAAGCATCCGGAGCGCCATCGATCGGATCGACGTCGCGGACCGCCACAGCAACGGCTACCTCACCGCGCTCGCGTTCGTGCTGCACCGGGTCGCCGCCGCCGACAATCGGCTCAGTGCGGCCGAGATCGAGAGAATGGAGCGGATCCTCGTCGACTCCGCCGCGCTGTCGCGCGCGGAGGCGGTCCTCACCGTCGAGATGGCGAAGCGCCAGTGCCGGATGGCGGACTGCGGGCGGGCCTACGACGCCAGCCGGCACCTCAGGGCGCTCCTCGTTCCCGCCGAACGCGCGCGGGTCAGGGGTTTCCTCGACGCGGTGGCGTTGGCCGACGGCGCCCTCCACCCCACCGAGGAAGCAGCGGTACGGCAGATCGCCATCGAGCTCGGCCTGCCGGACCAGGGCCTCCGGGGCTGACCCCGAGGAGGGGCCGCCGGCGAGTTCAGATCGGGTATCATGCCTGATGCCGCGCCGCTGGCGCGTGCGGAGGCGCGATGACCTGGAACTACTCGAAGAAGACCACCGAGCTCTTCATGGCCGCCGTCCAGGGCAAGCCGGGCACCCACCTCGGCGAGATCGAGGACCCCGACGGCTTCGGCGAGCACGGCTCCATCGCCTGCGGCGACGCCCTGCGCTTCACCTTC
>CAZMED010000313.1:0-3961 GCA_964565045.1 uncultured Thermoanaerobaculia bacterium | reverse complement strand
AATTGAGAATTAAGAATTGAGAATTGAAAGCTCCGCGTCGAGGCGGTCGACGAGCCGGTCCATCTCGGCGACCAGCGCCTCGGTGGGCTCGGTGGTGGTGAGGTCGACGCCCGCCTTCTGCAGCTGGCGGATGGGGTGGTCGCTGCCGCCGGAGCGCAGCATCTCGAGGTAGTCGCTGACGGTGCGCGAGCGCGACGTCTCGTCGCCGCTCGTCATGCGCCGGTGCAGCAGCACCGCCGCCGCCTTCGAGGTGGCGTACTGGAAGACGTAGAACGGCGAGCCATAGAAGTGCGGGATGCGCGCCCAGGTGTTGCGGTACCACTCCTGGTCGTCGAGGCTCGATCCGAAGAAGCCCTCGAGGACCTCGAGGTAGATCCGCTGCAGGACCTCGGCGGTGACCGGCCGGTCGGCCTCCACCTCGCGGTGTGCCCGGAGCTCGAAGTCGGCGAACATGGCCTGGCGGTAGAAGCCTGCCGCGATGTCGTCGATGGCGTGCTGGAGCAGGGTGACGCGGCGCGCGGGTTCCGTCTCGTCGGCCAGCAGGCGGTCGAGGAAGAGCGACTCGTTGGTCATCGACGCCACCTCGGCGACGAAGATCGAGTAGGACGAGGTGGCGAACGGCTGGCTCTCGTGCGCCAGCACGGTGTGCATGGTGTGGCCCATCTCGTGGGCGACGGTGAAGGCGTCGTTGAGGGTGTCGGCGTAGTTGAGCAGCATGTAGGGGTGGACGCCGTAGACGCCCGACGAGAAGGCCCCCGACCGCTTGCCCTCGTTCTCGTAGACGTCGATCCAGCGCTCGCGGAAGGAGCGCTCGACGGTGCCCTGGTAGGCTTCGCCGAAGATCGCCACCGAGTCCACGAGCTTGCCCGCCACGGCGCCGTACGGCAGGGTCCAGTCCACCTCCACCAGCGGCAGGTAGGCGTCGAAGTAGCGGTAGCGCTCGAGGCCGAGCACGCGGCGGCGCAGAAGGTGGTAGCGCTTGAGAGGCGCGTTGCCGGCGCGGGCGGTGTCGATCAGGTTCTCCACCACCTCCGCCGGGATGTTGTCGTCGTCGAGCTTGGCCTCGAGCGAGGACGGGTAGCGGCGGGCGCGCGCGGTGAACCAGTCCTTCTGCAGGACGCCGCTGTAGATCGCGGCGTAGGTGTTGGGGTTTTCGTCGAGGACCGAGAAGTGGGCCTTGAAGAGCAGCTCGCGATCGGCCTGGTCGCGCAGGGAGTGCAGCCCCTGCATGTAGTTGGCGTGGCTCGCCACCATCTCGGTGCCGTCCGACAGGGTGACGGTCGGGAAGCGGACGTCGGCGTCGGCCATCATCGAGTAGGTGTGTGCGGGGGTTCCGGCGAAGGGCCCCGCGAAGGCGAGCAGGCGCTCGCCGTCCTCGTCGAGGACGTGGCGCTGCATGCGGTAGCTCTCCTCGATGCCGAAGCGGTACGGCGCCAGCTCGGGGGTGGCGTCGAGCCAGCCCTGCATTGTGGCCTCGGGGATCCGCAGCAGCTCGGGCGTGTACCAGGCGGTGGCCTGCCGGAAGGCGGCGAGGGCCAGGCGGACCCGCTCCACGCGCGCCTGCACCTCGTTGTCGCGGGTGTCCTGGCTCTGCATCAGGGCCGGGTACTGGTAGACCCGGTAGGCGAGCTGGCCGAGCGCGTCGGACTGGAGGCTGGCCTCGAGGATGCGCCGCGGCCCCTCGGCGAGCGTGCCCTCCAGGTCCTGGTACGAGGCCATCAGGCCGCGCAGCTTCTCGAGGTCGGCCTCCCAGGCCTCCCAGCCGGGATAGATGTGGCCGAGGTCCCACTGGAAGTGCTCGGGGATCTCGGCGCGGTTGCGGGTAGTCGGCTTGGCTTCGGCAGCGGTGGTCATGCTCGGGCTCCTCGCGCGCATCGCTCTGCGGTTCAACCGCAACCGCGCGGAGAATATGCCGACACTTTTCACCACCTCGCGTTGCGAAGTGGTGAAAAGTAAGTCGGGCTTGGAGGCTGCACCGCATGGATTCGTCGATCCGCAACAGAATCTCTTCGGCGCCCTGAGCCTTCTTCGCACCCGAGATCACTGAAAAATCGCCGATTGCGACCGTAACTGCGCCATTTTCAAGGATTCGCAAAGCGAATCCCAGTAGGAGATTGCGCCGAAGAGACCCTCGACGAAGACCCTACCGGTAAATTCTTCGCGTCCCGCGAGGGTCTCTTCGGTGCAAGCTCCTAGGGCAGGGGAGCCATGCGTCGGCCGGACCGCCGCACTCGCTCCTCGTGGAGGACCACGTCGACCACAGCGGCGGGCCCGTCCGTGACGGCGACGCCCTCCACCAGCAGCGGCTCGAAGCCCGGGGCGCTGAACCGCAGGTCGTAGAGGCCGGGCAGCAGCAGGCGGTGGTAGTCGCCGACGTCCGGGTCGGTGCGGGCCACCGAGCCGTCGCCCTCGCGGTCCACTCCGACGACCTCCACCCATGCGGCGAGGGGCTCGTCGTCGGCGTCGGTGACGGTGCCGCGGATGCCGGCGTGGGCGTGGGCGATGAAGTCGAGCAGGGCGCGGCGGTTCCACGACCACAGCCCCTCCAGCTGGTCGGCGGGGAAGAGCTTGGTGTCGGAGAGCTCGACGGTGACCTCGCGGCCGCCGTGGAAGTAGGTCATGAAGTCCTGGCGGCCGCCGTTGATCTCGTACCAGTCCCTGCCGTTGGTGATGCCGTTGTCACGATAGCTCATGTAGCCCGGCGGGCCGTCGGCCTGTGCGAGACCGGCCCAGTCGCGGGCGAGGTCCTGGAACCAGAGGTCGTCGGGGTGGCGGCGCACGAAGGTGTCCCACGGGTAGTTCACGACCTCGACGCCGGCGTGCAGGTTGGCCGAGAGCACGAAGCTCTGCGTTTCGGCGAGCGCGATCATCGCTTCGGTCTCCGGCCACCAGTCATGCCCGTCGGGGTGATCGCCGGCGTGCGGATCGGGGAAGTTGCGGTTGGGGTCGACGAAGGAGTTGCCGCCGGCCGGGGTGGCGTAGTAGCGGATCGCACCGGCGACGCTGTCGTCGCCGCCGAAGTAGGTCCCGTCGGGGTTGGCTGCGGGGTTGATCCAGATCTCGGTCCCGTCGACCAGCCAGGTGATCTCAGGATCGGCGCCGTAGCCCTGCAGCAGGTGGTGGGCGAGCCGCAGCAGGAGCACGAAGCCTCCGGTCTCGTCGCCGTGCATGGAGGAGGTCAGCAGGACCTCGGGCTCGTCCTCGGCGAGACCGGGGTTGTCGCTCACCACCAGCGCCCACAGGCGGTGGGGCGCGACGGTGTTGGCGCCGGGGCCGAGATCCACCAGCCGGCAGAGCTCGGGCCGGTCCGCCGCCAGCCGCTGCAGGAGGGCTTCGTACTGCGCGTAGCTCGGGTAGCAGGACCAGGAACGTCCGTCGTCGCCGACCCAGTCGGCCGGGCACATGGCCGCGTCCTTCGCCTTCGCCCCGGTCTCGAGGACCTGCCAGTCATAACCTGCCGCCCGCAGCCGTGCGAGCTGGGCGGGCGAGGCGGCCGCCCACACGGTGGTGCCGCGCACGTCGTCGATGCTGACCATCCTGGTCAGCGATGCGAGCTCCGCGCGATCCTCGATCTCGAGCCGGATCGTCACCGCCCGCTCGCCGGCGCCACCGTCAGGATGACGCGGCGCCTGCGCCCATGCGGCAACGCCGGCCGCGGCAACTATCAGGACGCCGACCGAGACCCGGAAGCGCGCCCCGAGGCCCGGCGAAGCCGTCACAGATGCCATCCCAACATGCTAGCTCACCCGCCCCCCGCCCGGCGTTTCAACGTTCCAACGGTGAGATTTCGGATTTCCGCCCACCAACCCAAACCACAGAGGCACGGAGGGCACAGAGAGGGCACAGAGCCCGGCCACCCACCGAGTCTGCGGCGGTGCAGGTCCACACGGTCAACAGCGGCCGGGGCAGTGGCAGTGGCAGCCGCAGTGGCCGGAGACAGTGGCAGCGGCAGTGGACAGCG
>CAZMED010000312.1:0-3968 GCA_964565045.1 uncultured Thermoanaerobaculia bacterium | reverse complement strand
GACTTGACGGAGTCGAGTACGACCTCAGAGACGGAGTTAGGCTTGGCCTTGTCATCACGACGGGACCGAATAGTTCCTAAATAGCCGTCGGGGTACTCGGCGTGCGGTACTCGACCGACGCCCATCCGCATGAAGTCGAGATCGCTGCGAGCGGCCGGAATACCACCGCCGCCGTAGTTGAAAGATCCGTACAGACCGCCCGCACCAATGGCGGGCAGATCGCCATCACGGGCTGCCGGCAGCTCACGCTGAGCAGCATCGCCATTCATGCGGCTTCGGCGGCGGTCATCGCGGTTTGCCTCCACTGCACGGCGTCAAGGGGCGCACTCGAGTCATCCATGGCGGGAGGGCGAGTGCACACTCCATGCCACTCACTCCCCCACCCCGTACTTCTCGAGCCAGTTGCTGAGGGTCTGGTAGCTGGGCAGGCCGACGAGCTCGGCGGCCTTGGACTTGTTGCCGCCGGCTTCCTTCATGGCGCGCTCGAGGTAGTGGCGGGCGATGTCGGCCTGCAGCTCGCGGATGTCGAGGCCGGGGCCGAGGGCGCGGTTGAGGATGGTCTCGCCGTTGGCGGGCACGCCGTGCTGGAAGGCCTCGCGCATCTCGACCTCGCGGATGACCTCGCCGGTGCACCAGATGACGGCGCGGGTGAGGGTGTTCTCGAGCTCGCGCACGTTGCCGGGGAAGGGGTGGCGCAGCAGCAGGCTGCGGGCGCCGGGCGCGAGGCGGCGGTCCTTCCAGTTGGGGTCGTGCTCGCGCTGCTCGGCGTTGATTCGGGCCAGGAAGTGGTCGATGAGGAGGCCGAGGTCGCCCTCGCGCTCGCGCAGGGGCGGCAGGGTGAGGACGGCGACGGCGAGGCGGTAGTAGAGGTCGGAGCGGAAGCGGCCGGCCGCGACCTCGTCGACCAGGGTGCGGTTGGTGGCGGCGATGATGCGCACGTCGACCTTCTCGGGGGCGTTGCCGCCGACCGGGGTGACCTCGCCCTCCTGCAGGGCGCGCAGCAGCTTGACCTGGGCCTCGGGCGGCAGCTCGCCGACCTCGTCGAGCAGCAGGGTTGAGCCGTTGGCGGTCTGGAAGAGGCCGCGCTTGGCGCGGTCGGCGTTGGTGAAGGCGCCCTTGACGTGGCCGAAGAGGGTCGACTCCACCAGGGTCTCGGGGATGGCGCCGCAGTTGACGCTGACCATCTGGTGGCTGCGGCGCGGGCTCTGGGCGTGGATGAAGCGCGCGCACAGCTCCTTGCCGGTGCCGGACTCGCCCTCGATGAGCACCGGCACCGAGCGCGGGGCGACGGCGCGGGCGCGCTCGAGCAGCACCTGCATGGCCGGGCTGCGGCCGACGATGCCGGCGGCGTCCGGGAGCTCGGGCGGGGTGGCGGCGGCGAGGCCGGCGAGGCGGCGGTCGGAGGGGCGCAGGAGCTCCGGGATGAACTCCATGGAGATCTCGAAGGGCAGGTCGACGTCGCGCAGGCCGTGCTCGCGCGAGGAGTCGATGAGCTTCGCGTCGTAGCGCGCCTTGGCGAGCAGCAGCCAGACCGCGGCCATGGCCGGAGTGCCGGGGCTGAGGTGGAAGGTGAGCCCGGTGGCGGGGCCGTGCTCGGCGCGCACCGACTCGACGGCCGCCACCGCTTCCCTATATATGGCGGCGTAATCGACGGGGCTCGGGAGCTGCACCTGCCGCACCTCGAGCGCGGGCATGGCCTCGGTGCGGGCGCCCAGCCAGGCGGCGTAGCGCGCGGCCTGGTCGCTGGGGTAGGTGTTGAGGAGGAGGACGCGGTCGAAGTCGCGGTCCTCGACGGCGCCGGCGATGGGCCCGCGGCCGACCCTCGCCTCGTCCACCGACGCATCGAGATCCGTCTGCCCGAGCCACGCGATGAGCACGTCCACGAACCGAGAGTACAAGACTTCTGACTGCAATGCAAGAAAATTTGTGTTCCAAAAGACGAGAAAATTGCGGAAATCATTACCAATAGCCTTGACAACCCGCGGACTGAGCATTACTTATACGTTTTCCACATGTCAATGGTGATGCAGCTCACAAACCTGGCACGGCTTGCAGTAGGCGTCCCCGCCGCCGGTCACCAACCCGGCGGGATTGGAGGCACCATGAACAGACAGAAGCTCGTCGCCATCGTCCTCGGCCTGCTGGTCGCACCGGCGTGCACCACCGTCACGCGCGGCACCAGCGAGTCGTACGCCATCGAGACCGAGCCCGCCGGCGCGCAGGCCAAGGTCACCGACGCGCGCGGCACCCTGCAGTGCACCACGCCCTGCAGCCTCAAGGTGAAGCGCCGCGGCAACCTGCACGTGGTCATCGCCAAGGACGGCTTCGAGACCGTCGACACCTCGGTGGCCTCGTCGGTGGACGGCAGCGGAGCGGCCGGCATGGCCGGCAACGTGATCCTCGGCGGGCTCATCGGCGCCGCCATCGACGCCGGCTCGGGCGCGATGCACAGCCACAAGCCGAACCCGCTGCGGGTGGTGATGGTGCCGTCGCATCAGCCGGCCGAGCAGGCAGTGGAGCGGACCGCGAGCGCGGCCGCGAAGGAGGACAAGTGAGCGACACGCGACGGAAGGGCGGGGAGGAGGGTGCGGGCCCCCTCCCCTATCCCCTGCCCGGCGGGGCGAGCGGGATCGGGTGGTCGCGTTCGCGCCACGCCACCCTGGAGGAGATCAATCGGGCCATGGGGCGCATACAGGACCCGAACGACCCGCTGCAGCCGACTGCGGAGGTCCTGGCGGAGCTGCTCAGGGACGTCTCCAGGGTCTACGACGGCGAGCCCGTTCCGCCCGTCATGGAGGCGGGGCAGCTTCTCGGGCTGATCTACCCCATGTTCGCCGAGACGGCGAGCTTCGAGCAACGGCTGGCACTGATCGACGAGGCATTCAAGAGGGGTTTCGAGGACGAGCTGTGGCCCCGCTCCCTCTCGATGATGGCCACCCTGGAGCGGGAGCCTGTGCTCATCGCGACCGGCGCGGCGCTCTATGCAGGATACGTCCTTGCATACCGCGTCGGCTGGTTCACCCGCGACGAGATCGGCTACATGCTCGGCGAGGCAGAGCTCCAGTCTGAGCTCTGCCACGCGGCGACCTTCATGGGCCTCGCGGCCGTCGGCACACCGGATTTCCTCGACGACCTGGCGCCGCTGCGGCAGGAGCTGACCGACGACGAGGTCGCCGTCATCTGCAGCATCCCCCTCGTCAACCCCCGCCCCGCCACTGTGGTGTTCTTCCTCGACTGGATGGACGAGGTCCAGCGGAGAAACGACCAGGGGCGGTTCGCGCAGCTGGCGTCGGCCGTCGCGAATTGGGGCGCCGCCACCGGCGCCGCCACCGGCACCTTCGGGCGCTGCATCGACTCCGCCGACCTTCGCCTCAGGGTCTGCTACGACCCGCAGCTTCAGATCACCCGCGAGCAGCTCGGCCGCCAGATTCAACCGCGGCTCGAGGCGCTGGCGAAGAGCGAGACCGGCTCGCGGTTGATCCCGCCGGTGCTCGCGGCCTGGGGCGTAGGGCAGAAAGTGGAGGCCGCCTGATGGGCAGCATGGATTCGGGACCCGCATCCCCGCCGCCGGCGCTGCCGCCGGCGCCGGTCGACGAGCCGATGAGCTTCGACGAGTACTACCGCCGCCACGGCGGCCGGCGCCTGGCGATCACCAGCTCGGCGCGGCGTGCGCCCGCGCCGGAACGGCCGGCCTCCGGGCTCATGGACCTGCTGCGGCAGCCCATCGCCCTGCCGGGCCGGCGTTCGTCCGAGGCGTGCCCGCCGCCGCGACGGGCGGGCGCCGCCCGGTGGTACGCGGTGCCGACGATCCGCAGGCTCGCGACCTGGATCGCCGGTCTGCTGCCGGGGTGGCTGCGGCGCTCGAAGGCGGCCGAGCTCGCCCGCCGCAACCCCGGTCTCGCGGTCTGGCTGATGGTCTTTGCCGGGGTGGGCGCCGCCGTCGTCGGCCCGGCGAGCGGGGACCCGCA
>CAZMED010000311.1:0-3977 GCA_964565045.1 uncultured Thermoanaerobaculia bacterium | reverse complement strand
CAGATGGCGCTCATGAACCGGCGCCTCGACCCGCGGGTGGAGACGGTCTTCCTGACGCCGAAGGAGGAGTACCTCTACCTGTCGTCGCGCCTCGTTCGGGAGGTGGCGGCGCTGGGTGGCGACGTCACCGGCCTGGTGCCGGACTCGGTGCGGCTCCGCCTCGAGCAGCACTACCGCGAGATCGCACCGCCGCCGACCGAGTAGAGGACGGCGCGTGCGCCTGGTGGTCTTCGGCTCCGGGCACCCCTTCCGCGGTGGTGTCGCGCGCACGACGACCGAGCTCGTGCGGGCTCTCGAGGCGCGCGGCCATGAAATCCACTTTCTGACCCCACGCCGCCAGTACCCGGGGTGGCTGTTCCCCGGAGCGGACGATCGCGACCCCGAGGCCTGCCCCCGACTGGCGTGCGCCGAGGCCGTGCTCGAGCCGCTCAACCCGCTCTCGTGGCCGTCCGCACGCCGGCGGGCGCTCGCGCTCGCCGCCGACGCCTGGGTGGTGCCGTACTGGACCTGGGCCTGGGCCGGCTGGTGGCGCTTCCTGCTCCGTGCTCCGCACCCCCCGGCGGTCGCGGTGGTCCACAACCCGGCGGACCACGACTCGGGCCTGCGGCACCGACTGGCGGCGCGGGCGGTGCTCGGCCGCTGCCGGGCACTGTTCACCCACGCGCGCGTCCTCGAGGAGGGTCTGGCCGCGGCGTACCCCGGGCGGCCCACCGCGTCCTGCCCGCTGCCGGCGACCGACGTGAGCCCGCTGCCCGAGCGGTCGATCGCGCGCCGCCAGCTGGACCTGCCCGAAGGTTCCCGCGTCGCGCTCTTCATGGGCCTGATCCGGCCCTACAAAGGGGTCGACCTGCTGCTCGAGGCGCTGGCCCGGCTGCCGGCGGCAAGCGGCTGGGAGCTGCTGGTGGCGGGCGAGCCCTGGGGCGAGCAGGGCGCGCTGGTGCAGCGCCTGACCCGCGAGCTCGGGATCGGGGAGCGGGTTCACCTGCGGTTGGGCTGGACGCCGGAGCCCGAGGTGCCGCGGTTGCTGGCGGCGGCCGACCTGGTGGTCCTGCCGTACCGTTCCGGCTCGCAGTCGGCGGTGGCGCCGATGGCTCTGGCCGCGGGCGTGCCGGTGCTGACCACTGCGGTGGGCGGCCTCGCCGAGATCGTGCGCCACGGCGTCGACGGCTGGATCGTCGAGCCCGGCTCGGTCAGTGCCCTCACGGCGGCGCTGGAGTTGCTCGACCGCCCGCGGCTCGAGCAGCTGGCACGAGGCGCCCGCGAGGGCGGGGACAGGCCGACCTGGGACGCCTACGCCGCCGCCCTCGAAGACCTCATCGAGCAGATTGTTTGATTTCGGATTTCGGATTTCGGATTTCGGATTTTCCGCCCACCCACCCGATTCACCACCAAGACACCAAGATCACCAAGGAGATCCTTGAGTTGCGATCGAGGCTCGCACAGCTTGCACGTCAACGAGGGACTTTCGAATGTGAGAGCGGCTTGGAAATTGCTCTTGGTGACGTCTTGGTGTGCTTGGTGGCTTTGTGGTTCGACCGGGACCCATTCAAGTCCCGAGAGCCGCCAGTGTTGGGCGGGCCGTACCGGGAATCGAACGACTCGGCTTGGCCGTGCCGCGGTCGCGCCGCCTGCTCCCTGCCCCCGGTCGCTGCCCTCGGAATCTGCCGCTGCCACTGCCATCTGCCGCTGTCACCGCGCCTGACGAGCGAAACTCGTGCCATCGATACTCATGCAATGCCGGGTGGGCCGAACGTACCAGACCGAAGAAAAAGAAAACGGCCCGCCGTTGCCGGCGGGCCGTCGGTCGGATGAGGAAGGCGCTTCAGTTGGTAAGGTTGCGGATCAGGTCCACCGCCTGCTCGTGGTTGAGGTTCTCGTCGAGCTCCAGGCTCTTGATGTCGGAGGCGCCCTCGGGGTCGAGCTCGAGGTAGTGCAGCCGGTCGCCCTCGTCGCCGTCCCAGTGGAGGAAGATGTCGAGCCCGCGGCCGACCTCGATCTTGGTCCTGCCCAGCGGCACATCGGGCCGCAGGGCGATCATCGACGGGTTGCGGAGAATGATGATCTGGCGCCGCCGTTTGACGGGCGCCGACTCGTCGACGACCGTCTCGGCCTGCAGCTCGATGGTCTGGAACAGACAGTCACCGAAGTCGGTGGCGAAGACGTGCGGGTTGCCGGACACCGGGTCGCGGAGGAGCTTCGGGTGCTTGAGCTCGTCGCCGCCGGCGATGTCGAAGCAGGCGACGCCGTAGGGCAGGAAGTCCACCAGGGCCGCCTGCTCGGCATCGCGGAGCAGCGGCGTCCCGTCGTCGCGCACCGGCAGCGCCATGTACATCGCCGCACCGACGTCGTCGTCGTTCGCCCGACTCCACCACACCAGATGGATGAAGGTGGTGGCGATCTCGACCTCGGTCGGCTCCTGGTCCTGTTCGGCCTCTTCGAGGTAGGTGGAGACCACCCGCTGGACCATCATCTGCGGGTATGAGGCGGCGGTGCCATCGTTGCCCGCCACGGTGATCGGACCCATCCAGGTCCCGTCCACGAGGGTCGCGATGCGCACCCGGGCTTCCATGTCCGTGCTCTTCTGCCAGAGAACGTAGAGGGCGCCGGTGGCCGGATCCACTCCCACCTGCAGGGAGTCCGACTCGATGCCGGCGGTCTGGGGGACCGCGAGCTCGCTGAGCGTGCCGTCGGCATGCCGTGCGGTGACCACCGCCTGGTTGTCGACCACGGCGACCGCGTACAGGTCGCCGGCCCTTGTCAGAGTCCTCGGCCCGGTGGAGCCGGCCGCGCCGGCGACGCCGAGCACGATGACGGCGATCAGCATGGCTCTGATGCCCCTCATCGCTACCCCCTCAGGTTCACCACGGAGGTCAGGTCGGTGGCGAGGAAGACGTCGATGATCTCCTCCGACACCCCGGCCTCCGGGTAGTACGCGGTGAGCTCGCGCAGGTATCGGCGAGCCCCGAAGGTGTCGCCACGTCTCACCGCGATCTCGCTCAGAAGAAACAGGCAGTTCTTGGCGATCCGCTCGTCCGCGTGCTCGACCGCGAGCTCGAAGGCCCGCGCGCCGCATGACTGGGCGCGCTCGAGGTCGTCCGCGAGGACGTAGCCGTAGCACAGGTCCTGCAGGGTCTCGTACAGGTAGCTCTCGGCGCCCATCGTCTCCATGACGGCGCGCGCCCGCTCGCAGTGCTCGAGGCCTTCCTCGAGGCGGCCGGTGCACAGCATCACGTAGCCCAGGTTGTCCTCAACCTGAGCCGCCATCACCGCCTGGTAGCCGTCCGCCTCGTGCGCTTCCAGGCAGCGGCGGAAGGCGTCCTCGGCCTCGTCGAAGAGTGACGCGCGCGCCGCGAGCGTGCCCACCAGGTTGAGGCTGCGGTGCTCGAGGCTCTGGTCGCCGAGGTCATGGGCGAGGGCGGTCGCGCGGCGGGCGTAGCTCTGGGCGCGCTCGAAGTCCTCGTCGGTGAAGTAGGCGACGCCGGTACAGTAGGCGGCGAGGAATCGGTTGCGGGTGTCCGAGCTCGCGAGCAGGATCTCTTTGAGCTTGGGAATCTGGTCGGCGCCCCGGTCGAGCTCCACCAGCACCGAGCAGCGGTTGCAGAAGGCGCGGTCGCCGAGATCGGTCTCGCCGAGCTCGCGGGCGACGTTCTCGGCCTCGGAGAAGAGGTCGGCCGAGCGCTCCAGCTCGCCGGCGCCGAGCACCTCCTCGGCGCGCCGCATGAGCTCGTCGTAGCGCGCCCTCACGAGCCTTGCTCCTCGAGGTGCCGAGCGGCCAGCGAGCGCCGTTCCTGGCGCTCCCGCCGCAGCTTGAACTCCAGGAACTCCTGAACCTCGGCGCGCGCTGCCGGGCTGAGCTCGCGCAGCATGTGCAGCAGCTGCATGTCCTGCTGGCTGAGCGGCTGCTGGGCCCCGTTCGGCTTCGGCTGGGTGCCGAAGAACTCGGCCAGCTCGAGATCGAAGACGGCGAGGATCTTGAA
>CAZMED010000310.1:0-3996 GCA_964565045.1 uncultured Thermoanaerobaculia bacterium | reverse complement strand
ATCGGCAGCCACGGCGTCGGCAAGACCACGCTCTGCTTCGAGCTCGCGGCCGCCCTGAAGCGGCGTAACGTCGACCTCGACATGGTGCGGGAGGTGGCGCGCCGCTGTCCCCTACCCATCAACCAGGCCACGACCGTCGCCGCCCAGGAGTGGATCCTCCACACCCAGATCGCATGGGAGATCGAGGCGCGGGCGACGCATGAAACAGTGCTCTGCGACCGTTCGGTGCTCGACAACTACTGTTACCTGGTGCACGCCGCCGGCACCGTCCGCGCCTGGGAGCAGTTCCTCGATTTCTGGATGCCGACCTACGACCTGCTGGTTCACGTGCCGATCTCGGAGCACCCGGCGTACGACGGGGTGCGCGCGGTCGACCCCGGCTTCCAGGAGATGATCGAGATCCTGATCGAGGGCATGGTGGCGGCCCGCGGGCTCAAGCCGCTGCGCCTCGACGCCTCGGCGAGGGACGGCTGGTGCGAGGCCATCGTCGAGGCTCTGCTGCCCAGGCTCGAGCCAACCCTGCCGCTGTTCTCGGACGGGGCCACGCGGTGACGCGCAGCTCGGATACCGGCGCACGGGACCGCCGTCCCGAGCACGGGTGCGTCGACGAAACCGCCGTCGACCTCGCGGCGATCATCGACGGCTCGGTGGCCCAGCTGTGGCAGACCATCGAGTCTCTCGAACGCCTGCAGCCCAGAAACCTCGACCGCTTCCGGGTCTCGATCTTCGGCTCGGGCCGTATTCATGAGACCGATCCGCTGTACGGGCAGGCCGCCGAGCTGGCTCGCCGCCTCGCGGAGGCGGGCTGCGAGATCGTGACCGGCGGCGGCAGCGGTCTCATGCAGGCGGTCGACCACGGCGCCTCGCACGGCGCACTGTCGCGGCCGGCCGGCGGCGGTCTGCCGGTGCGGCTGGTCAGCGACGATGGAAGGACGCCGTTCGTCGAGCAGGTCTACCGGCACCGCACCTTCTTCACGCGTCTCCACCAGTTCGTCAGGCTGTCCTCGGCCTTCATCGTCTTCCCGGGCGGCATCGGCTCGACCCTCGAAGCGATGTTGGTGTGGCAGCTGCTGCAGGTGAAGCACCTCCCGCCGACACCCTTCCTGCTGTTCGGACGCCATTGGCGCGGCCTGTATGACTGGATCGCCGGCGAGGCGCTCTCCTCAGGCTACATCGACCCCGAGGATGCGCGGCTTCCGACCCTTGTCGACACGGTCGACGATGCCTCTCAGCTCATTCTGCCGAAGCTGGCCGAGTTCCTCGAGAACCAGGCGGCATCGGAGTAGGGTTACAATCCCGGACGCACGATGCAGACGTCCGAATCCGACGACGCACTCGTCATCCGCGGCGGGTTGGTGATTCCGATGGCCCGTGATCGGGAGTTCTTCGAGGGCGACGTCGTGGTCCGCAACGGCCGCATCGAGGCAGTCGGCGAGTCCGGATCAGCCGCCGGCGCCCGCGTCCTCGCAGCCGACGGCGCAGTCGTTCTCCCGGGCTTTGTCCAGGGTCACGTCCACGTGGTGCAGTCGCTGCTCCGGCACCAGGCTGACGGTCTCGAGCTGCTCGACTGGCTGCGGCTGCGCACCCTGCCCTACGAGGCCGCGCTCGACGGCGACGGGGTCGAGGCGGCGGCTGAGCTCGGAATCGCCGAGCTGCTGGCGGGCGGCACCACCACCGCGCTCGACTTCGGGACCACCCACGACCACCAGCGGGTGTTCGAGGCGGCGGACCGGCTCGGCATCCGCCTGGTGTCGGGCAAGACCCACATGGACGTCGCGGACGGTGCGCCCCCGCAGCTGGTGGAGGATACGGAGCGCTCGCTGGCGGACGCCGCCGAGCTCGGCGCCCGATGGCACGGCGCGGCCGCAGGGCGACTGCGCTACGCGGTGGCGCCGCGTTTCGCCCTCTCCTGCAGCCCCAGGCTGCTCGAAGGCTGCGCCGCCCTCGCGCGCGAGCACGGCTGGCTGCTGCAGACCCACGCGTCGGAGAACCGGGCCGAGGTCGAGGCGGTGCGCCGCCTCACCGGGCACGGCAACATCGACTACCTCGGCCGGCGCGGGCTCCTGGGCGACGACGTGGTGCTCGCGCACGGCGTCCATCTCGAGGCCTCCGATCGGCGGCAACTCGCCGCCACCGCGACCACCATCTGCCACTGTCCCGGCGCCAACCTCAAGCTCGGCTCGGGCATCGCCGATGTGCCGGCCCTGCTCGAGGCCGGGGTCCGCGTCGTCCTGGGCGCCGACGGGCCGCCCTGCAACAACCGGCTCTCGGTCTTTCACGAGATGGCGCTGGCCGCGACCCTGCCCGCCGTCCAGCACGGTCCCGGCGCGGTCGATCCCTGGCGCGTCCTCGCCATGGCGACCCGCGAGGGTGCGGCCGCGCTCCACCTCGGGCACGAGATCGGAACCATCGAGGCCGGGAAGGCGGCCGACCTCGTCGTGGTTGACCTGAATGAGTGGTCCATGCTGCCGGGCGGCGACCCCGCGTCGCGGTTGGTCTTCGGCGCCAGCGCCCAGATGGTTCGGCACACGATTGTCGCGGGAAGGCCGCTCGTGGTGGAGCATCGCCTGGCGGCGACCGACGCCGCCGAGCTCCGGCGGCGGGTCCGAACGGCCGCGGAGGCCACCCGACGGCGAATGGAGGAGGGGGCATGAAGCTCGGATCGACGCGCGCCGCGATCGACCACCTCGACCAGTTCCTGGCTCGCAAGGACTACGACATGGCCATCGACGCCATCACCGCCGAGCTGCGGAAAAACCCCGACCAGCTCAACCTGCGGCTCCGCCAGGCCGATATCTTCGACCTCAAAGGGGACCGCAAGCGCGCCCTCTTCATCTACCACGACGTCGCCGAGGCTCAGGCCCGGGACGGCTTCTACGCGCGCGCCATCGCGATCTACAAGAAGATCCTGCGGCTCGACCCGGAGCAGGACGTGCACTCGGAGCTCGCCCGCCTGATCGAGGAGCACCGGAAGAGCGCGCTCGCGGCCGACCGCCGTCGCAAGGCCGGCACCGCCCTCGCCGGACGCGCCGCCGAGGACACAGAGGAGCTCAAGGAGCTGCAGGCCTCGTCCCTGTTCGCGAACTTCGAGCGCGAGGCGCTGGTGCAGGTTCTGGCCTCCACCGAGCTCCGCTCCTACGACGAGGGCGACATCATCGTGACCGAGGGCGAGGAGGGTTCGAGCCTCTACCTGATCGTCGGCGGCGCCGTCAAGGTCTTCACCCGCTCCAACGACGGCGCCAACCTGCCGCTCGCGGAGCTCGGCCCGGGTGACTTCTTCGGCGAGGTCTCGCTGCTCACCGGCAAGCCGCGCACCGCCACCATCACCGCCCGCACCCAGGTCGCCGCCATCGAGCTCGACCGCGCCGCCGTCGACCAGATCGCGGAGAGCCATCCCGAGGTCCTGACGACCCTCGACGACTTCTGCAGGCAGCGCGCCCACCAGACCGTCGAAGCGGTGATCCGGCGCCTGCGTGACCGCACCGGGCCACCGCCTGCGGCGGAGCCGCTGCAGTGACCGTGCGCCCGATTCTGATCTACGGCGATCCGCGCCTCGAGGCGCCGAACGCGCCGGTGGAGGATTTCGACGACCGGCTGCGGGTCCTGGCCGACGAGCTCTTCGAAGCAGCGCGGAGGGCCCCCGGCCTCGGTCTTGCGGCCCCCCAGATCGGCGTCAACATCCGGCTCGCGACCATCGACCTGTCGATCGGCCGCGACCCCGAAGCCCGGATGGTGCTCGCCAACCCCGAGATCATCCGCCGCCGGGGACGTGTGAAGCTCGAGGAGGGCTGCCTCTCGTTTCCGGGCCTCTTCACCACCATCGAGCGACCGGAGGTTCTGACCGTCCGCGCCCAGGACGAGCTCGGCCGTTGGCGGGAGATCGACGCCGACGGGCTGCTCGCGCAGGCGGTGTGCCACGAGGTCGACCACCTCGACGGGGTGCTTCTGGTTCACCACCTGCGGGGCATGAAGCGGCGCCTCTTCGTGCGGCGGGTG
>CAZMED010000309.1:0-3997 GCA_964565045.1 uncultured Thermoanaerobaculia bacterium | reverse complement strand
TCACGGCCGCCACACCCGGGTCGTGATCGACACCACCATGTCGCGGCCGCGCACCTCGGCGGCCGCCTCCACCTCGAGCTCGTACAGGTCGGGCAGCTCCTGCGGACGCACCTCGACGCGGGTGCGGACGGTGATCGCCGAGAGCGGCTGGAACTCGTCGCCGAGGTCGACGGCCGCCGACTGCAGCGGCAGAAGCCCGCCGCGCACGCTCTCGAGCACGGTCTCGGCGGCCCGCACCAGGTCGGCCCGCGCCTCGAGCCGCCGCGCCGCGCTCATCTGGGCGTCGAGAAACCCCGCCGCGACGATGATCGCGAAGCCGAAAACGGTCAGCGCGAGCACCGTCTCGAGGAGGGTGAAGCCGCGATCGCGCCGTTCAGCGGGCCGGAGGGCCGTGCCTGACATCCCACGACACTACGGCAGACGGGCCTTGCAATCCAGCTCTCGGAACCGGCTTTCGAGCGAAACGGCTCAGGCCGATAGCCCCAGCAGCTCCTTGAGCCTGGCCTCGGACTGCGCTTCGACCTCGTCGTGCAGGGAGCCGCCGTGAGAGTCCATGGTGACCATGACCGGAAAATGGTCGACCTCGATCACCCACAGCGCCTCGGGCACCCCGAACTCCTCGAGCATGAAGACCCGCTCGACGCGCGGGATCGCGCGGGCGAGGACCTGGGCGGCGCCGCCCACCGCGTGCAGGTAGACCGCACCGTGGTTCTTGAGGCCGGCGAGGGTCTTGGCCCCCATGCCGCCCTTGCCGATCACACCGCGCAGGCCGTAGCGGCCGATGACGTCGGCCTGGTAGGGCTCCTCGCGGATGGAGGTCGTGGGGCCGGCGGCCACGAACTTGTAGCTGCCGTCGTCGTTCTTGCCGACCACCGGGCCGCAGTGGTAGATCACCGTGTCTTTCAGGAACGGCGCCACATCCTCCCGGAACGCCTCGAGCAACCACTTGTGGGCGGTGTCGCGGCCGGTGATCATGCGGCCCGAGAGCTCGACGAAATCGCCGACCTTGAGCTCGCGGATGGCTCCTTCGTCGATCGGAAGCTTCAGCTCAGCCATGTCAGCTCTCCCCCTTCCGCGATGCTGACGCCGGCCCGGCGCGCGGCCCAGCACATGTACGAGATGGTCACGAAGTAGCAGGCGGGCAGACGATCGAGCACGCCGATCTTGACGCCGAGCAGGGTCGTCGTGCCGCCGAAACCCATCGGTCCGACGCCGAGCTCGTTGCCTTCGCGCAGGATCCGCGCCTCGAGCTCGGCCAGCTCGGGCACCGGGTTGACGTCCTCGAGCGGCCGCAGCAGCTGCCGCTTCGACGCCTCGAAAGCCGACACGCGGTCGCCGCCGATGCAGACTCCGAGGATGCCCGGCGCGCAGCCCTTGCCCTGGGCCTGGAAGACGGCGTCGAGGACGGCCCGACGCACGCCGTCGAGGTCGCGCCCCGCCTTGAGCTTGGCGTCGGGCAGCTTGTACTGGGTGCCGACGTTCTCGCTGCCGCCGCCCTTGAGGATCATCCGCACCTCGATCCGCGGCTCGTCCCACTCCTCGAAGTGGAGAAACGGGATCCCACGTCCCGAGCCGTCTCCCGTGTTGGCGCCGGTGAGCGTGTTGACGGCGTTCGGCCGCAGGTAGGTCCTCGCCGTGGCTTCGCGCACGGCGGCCTCGAAGTCGGCCTGGATCGCCCGCGTGCTCGCGCCCACCGGGTGATGCACCCAGACCACCGGCGTGCCGGTGTCCTGGCAGATCGGCGCCGAGGTGTCGCGTGCGAGGTCGACGTTCTCGAGGATCGTGTTCAAAGCGATGTTGGCGAGGCCGCCTCGGTCCTCCGCCTGCCGACCCTTGCGGAGGGCCTCGGAGACGTCCGCCGGCAGCTCGGTCGAGGCGCGGCGGATCAGCTCGACGAAGGTTTCGGTGTAGTTCCCGGTCGCACCCATTCCAACCTCCTCTGGGGCCCCGTGCTCCAGGTCGCCCGGCGGCGATTATACGCCGCGCACCGGAGATTGTGAAAATTTTCGCTACACCAGAAACTTCTTCTTCATGATCAGGATCTCGAGCGCCACGCCCGCCTTCTGGACCGCAAGGAGCAGCCCGTCGACCGCTCCCGACGGCAACGAGGAGCGGGGCACGTCGCCGAGCAGGTAGGCGACGACGCGGTTCTTGACCGGCACCGGCACGACAGCGACCTCGGTCGGCATCGGATCGCCGAGCAGCTCGATCAGCAACTGGTTCGCGAGCCCGCCCGGTATCGGGCCCGCGAAGTGCCCGCCGACCGCCAACCCGGACATCACCGACTGGGTCTCGTCATCGACCTCGAAGGTCTGGACGTCGTCGACCACCAGGCCCGGCCCGCGCCCCAGCCAGCCGACGATCTTGCCGGAGTGGCAGGCCAAAAGGCAGCACCGTTCGAGCATGGCCGCGGCCCGCCGCAGCAGCAGCTCGCCGACCTCGTCGCGATGCTCGGCGACGCGCAGCATGGCCGAAAAGGCCTCATCGCGGAGCGGCCCGGCGTCCGCGCGCGGCGTGCCGGAGGGGATCGGCGCGAGCCCTGGAAAGGTCGCGGCTGCAAGGACCTCCTCCCTCGCGGGTGCACCGCTCGGACGCAGGAAATCGTCCGAGCTCAGGGGCGACGGCGTCCAGAGCTTGTCCCAAAGGTCGGCGACGCCGTGCGCCGGAACGACGGGAGCAGCCGTCTTGAGCGTCCGCCCGTCGTCCGCCGCGGCGAAATCCCGGAGCGCGGTCAGGATCCCGACCTCTGTGGCGACATGGGGCCTGATGTCGAGACCGATATGACTGACGATCTCCTCGATCGCCGACGGGTTGCGCGGGGTCGTCATCGCGACGCTCAGGATCCCGTCCTTGCGATCGAAGACCATCGCCTGCAGCCGCCGCGAGACGTCCGGCGGAATCATGAGGCGCAGCTGCGGCGGGGCGCGGCGCAGGGTCTGCGACGCGACCGGCGGGACGCCGAGCTGCTCGGAGAGAGCCTCGAGCAGGGCGTGCTCGTCGACGAAGCCGAAACGCAGCAGCTGGGTCCCCAGGCGTCCGCCGCGGTAGTGGCAGGCTTCGAGACCGGTGTGGAGCTCGGCAACGGCGATGGCGCCGCGCTCGAGGAGGATTTCACCCAGGCGCTTCACCCGACCATCTTAGCCCGGAACCGGTGCGCGGTATCGGCCGGGCGGGAGACCCGGACGGCGGCGCGCGACGGGGCCACCGCTCAGAAACGCCCTCGGAGGACCGCCGTCAGGGCCTCTCCGGCCGCCTGCGCGGCCGGCGTCACCGCATCGCGAACCGCGTCGCTCAGGGGCCGCCCCGGGTTGTCGCCGACCAGGTACGCCTTGACCCGCCCGCGAACGCTGACCGGCACCAGCAGGACCTCGGTCGGCGGCGGCTGGCCGAAGATGCTCAGCAGGCGGGAGTTGACAGGGCCCTCGGGCACCTCGCCCGTGAAGTAGCCGTCGCCGTTGAGCTCGCGGAAGAACGACGGCTCGGTGGTCGACGCCGAGAAGCTCCGCAGCTCCGGCGCGTCGAGCGGCAGCCCGCTGCCGATCCAGCCCGAGATCTTGCCGTGGTGCACGGCGAGGAGGCACACGCGATCGAGGTACTGGCCGGCGTAATGCACCAGCGTCTCGCCGACCTCGGCTGCGGTCGCCGCGTCGCCCAGGGTGCGGGCGAGGACCTCGTCGTCCATGACGGTCCGCGCCGCAGCGGCGCCCCCCGAGCCCACCTGCTCGAGGCCGGGAAAGCTCGCGACCAACACGACGCGGGCGGCCCGCGGACGGCTGTGGGTCCGCAGCACCGCGGCCGGCTCGATCTGGGGCGCCCACAGCCGATCCCAGAGCTTCGCCCCCTCCTCGACGTACACGACCTCGGTCAGGAGCTCTTCGCCGCTCTCGGTCGCGACCTCGCGCAGCTTGGGCACGCGCTCGATCGCCCGCTCGATCGTGCGGTCGGTGGTCACGAAAGGCTCGACGTGCAGCTGGGTGAAGTTGGCGATGCGGTCGAT
>CAZMED010000308.1:0-4030 GCA_964565045.1 uncultured Thermoanaerobaculia bacterium | reverse complement strand
ACGCGAGACGCGTGCCCCACACAGCGCCACCGCCCGCGGTGATTATTGTGGGGCAGCCGTCTCGGCTGCCGGGCGGGTGGGCGAGGTTGTCCCGGCAGTCCCGGCGTCATCCCGACGCCCTGAAGCCCGCTCCGGGCTCGAACGTTTGGCTCATGCGGAAATTACATGGAATGGAGGCATCGGATGGTACCCGTGCCCGTCTCCCTGCCCGGAATCAGCTTCAGTGACAGTGGCAGATGACAGTGACAGTCTCAGTGGCAGTTTCAGTGACAGTTTCAGTGTCAGAGGGCCCCGTCCGTCGCAGCGTCCGGGTCGTTCACGGCGGGGGATAGCCGGTGGGGGAGCCTGGGGTCAAGGGCTGTGCTGACGCGCCCACCTGGACACTGCCACTGCCACTGTCGCCGCCCTCTGAACCTGCCACTGCCACTGCCATCGGCCTCTGTCACTGCCCGTGACGACCCGATCGTCCGGCCATCGATCTCATACATCTGCAGCTGATCCGAAGGCCCGATCGCGCCCGGAACTCAAAACTCAAAACTCAAAACTCAAAACTGAATCCGCCTCCCCGCTACAATCCCCCGCAGATGGACGACTACTCGCCATCCAATCCGCTGGTCGCTCCCGAGGCGGTCGCCCACTGGCTCGAGGCGCTGCCGCAGCCGGTGGCGATCACCGGCGGGACCGGTTTCGTGGGATCGCACCTGGTGGACTGCCTGTGCGCGTCGGGAGTGACCCCGAGGGTGCTGGTCCGCGACCCGACCGCGCCGCGCTGGATCGCCGGCGCGCCGGCGGAGTGGGTGCCCGGGCATCTCGGGGACCACGCCGCCCTTCGGCGCCTGGTCGGCGGGGCGGGCACGGTGGTCCACCTCGCGGGGGTGCTGCGCGCCGGGCGTGAGGCGGACTTCGATTTCGGCAACCGGGGCGGCACCGCCAACCTCGTGCGGGCGGTGCGCGAGGCGGCGCCGGCGGCGCGTCTGGTGCACGTGTCGTCGCTGGCAGCTGCGGGGCCGTCGCCCGATCCGCAAGGGGTCGGGCCGGAGTGCGAACCGGCGCCCATCTCGTGGTACGGACGCTCCAAGCTGGCGGCGGAACGTGAGGTTGCCGGTCTCGGCGGGGCGGCGGACTGGTCGATCCTCCGCCCGCCCGCGATCTACGGGCCGCGCGACACCGACGTTTTCGAGTTCTTCCGCATGGCGGCCCGGGGCGTGGTGGCGATCCCCTCCGGAGAGCGCTGGCTGAGCGTTGCCTGGGTCGGGGACGTCGTGCGGGCGGTGGTTGCCGCCGTCGTGGCACCGCCGCGAGCGGTGTACCACGTCGGTGATCCCGATCCGATGCGGCTCGAAGAGCTGATTTCCGCGCTCTGTGCGGCCGGCGGAGTTCGCGCGCGCGTTCTTCACCTGCCGCCGGCTTTGGTGACCGGTGCGGGGGCGGCGGGCAGCCTGCTGCAGCGCCTGGGCCGGCGGCGGCTGGCGCTGACCGCGGACAAGTGCCGCGAGCTGCTCGCCCGCCACTGGAGCTCGCGCACCGCGGATTCGCTCGCGGCCCTCGGCCTGTCCGGGCTGAAGCCGTTCGAGGCCGGCGCGGCGGACGCCTGGTCGTGGTACCGGTCGAGGGGGTGGCTGCGCTGAGACAGGGCCCTCTCCTGCTATGATGACCGCGCTGCACGAGGGTTCACGGGCGCGGCCGCCCGCCACGCCTTCGCCTCACTGACGGAGTGAAATGGACGTCTTCGGCAAGTGCTTCAGTTGGCAGGAAGCGGCGCAGGTCCGCAGCCTGGGTCTCTACCCGTACTTCAGGATGATCGCGTCCGGACAGGACCCGCTGGTGTCGATGAACGGTCACCGCGTGATCATGCTCGGGTCCAACAACTATCTCGGGCTGACCAACCACCCCGAGATCAAGCAGGCCGCGGCGCGCGCCCTCGAGAAGTACGGCACCGGAACGGCCGGCTCGCGCTTTCTCAACGGCACCCTCGAGATCCACGTCGAGCTCGAGGAGCAGCTCGCACGCTTCATGAAGCGGGAGGCCGCGCTCACCTTCTCGACCGGGTTCCAGGTCAACCTCGGCGTGATCTCGAGCCTCATCGGCCGCAGTGACACGGTCATCCTCGACAGCCTCGACCACGCGTGCATCCTCGACGGCGCGCGGCTCTCGTACGGCCGGGTGCTGAAGTTCGCCCACAACGACATGGACGCGCTCGCCGAGCGCCTGCGCAGCGTCGAGGCCGATCGCGGGACGATGATCGTGGTCGACGGCGTGTTTTCGATGGAGGGCGACCTCGCCGACCTGCCGGGGATCGTCGAACACAAGAACCGGCACGGCGCGCGCCTGATGGTCGACGACGCGCACGGCATCGGCGTGATGGGCGAGCACGGGCGCGGCACCCCGGAGCACTTCGGGCTCGAGCACGAGGTCGACCTCGTCATGGGGACCTTCTCGAAGTCGCTGGCGGCGGTCGGCGGCTTCGTGGTCGGCGACGCCGAGGTGATCGATTACATCAAGCACAAGGCGAGGTCTCTGATCTTCTCGGCGGCGCCGCCGCCGGCATCGGTGGCGTCGGTCATCAAGGCGCTGGAGATCATCGAGCGTGAGCCCGAACGGCGGCAGCGCCTGTGGGACAACACCAACCACATGATGCGCGAGTTCACGACCATGGGCTTCGACACCGGCGCCTCCGCTTCGCCGGTGATCCCGTTGGTGGTGGGCGACGACCTCGCCGCGTTCAAGATGACGGTCCGCCTCCAGGAGGAGGGTGTGTTCGCCAACCCTGTGGTCTCGCCCGCGGTACCGGAGGGGCGCGCGATGATGCGCACCTCGTACATGGCGACGCACACCCGCGAGCACCTCGACCGGGCGCTCGAGGCCTTCCGCAAGGTCGGCCGCGAGATGGGGGTGATCGCATGACCGTGCGGGCGGCGCGCGGACGCGGCGACCGCAAGCGTTTCATCGACCTGCCGTGGAAGATCTACCGCGACGACCGCAACTGGGTGCCGCCGCTGAAGGCCTCGGTGCGCGAGATGCTGGACGTCAAGCGCCACCCCTTCTACGGCGGCGGCCGCGAGGCCGAGCTCGAGCTGTTTCTCGCCTGGGAGGGCCCGGACGTGGTCGGCAGGGTGGCGGCGATCCTCAATCACACCCACAACCGCGTGCACGACGAGCACATCGTCTTCTTCGGCTTCTTCGAGTGCATCGACCGCCCGGACGTCGCGCGCGGGCTGCTCGAGGCGGTGGAGCGCTGGGCCGCCGGGCGCGGCGCGACCGCGGTGCGCGGGCCCATGAACCCCTCGACCAACTACGAGTGCGGATTGCTCGTCGAGGGTTTCAACCGCCCGCCGGTGCTGATGATGACCTACAACCCGCGCTTCTACCCGAGGCTCATCGAAGGCGCCGGCTACGCCAAGGTCAAGGACCTCCACGCCTACATCTCGCCCGTCCACGGCGCGAGCCTCGAGCGTCTGCAGCGCCTCGCCGAGCGCACCCGTTCGCGCAATCCCGGCCTCACGACCCGTGGCGCGAACCTGGAGGACTTCGACGGCGAGGTGCGGCTGGTCAAGGAGATCTACAACGCGGCGTGGGAGAAGAACTGGGGCTTCGTGCCCATGAGCGACGCCGAGATCACCTGGCTGGCCAAGGAGCTCAAGCCGCTCGTGCAGAAGGACCTGCTGCGCTTCGCACTGTACGAGGGTGAGCCGGTGGCCTTCCTCCTCACGGCGCCGGACTGGAACCCGGTGCTGGCCGACCTCGACGGCTCGCCCTGGCGCCACCCCCTGCGCACCCTGAAGCACGTCCTCAAGACGAAGCCCGAGTCCCTCGAGGGCCTGCGCCTGATCACGCTCGGCGTCAAGGAGGCCCACCGCAAGCGCGGCTTCGAGGGCGTCCTGCTCGGCGAAGGCCTCGCCAAGAGCCTCGAGATCGGCTACTCGTGGTGCGAGTACTCGTGGATCCTCGAGGACAACGAGCTCACCAAGCGGGCCGTGCGCCTCATGGACGGGGAGCTGTACAAGGTGTATCGGGTGTACGAGAAGCCGCT
>CAZMED010000307.1:0-4038 GCA_964565045.1 uncultured Thermoanaerobaculia bacterium | reverse complement strand
AACGTTCAAACGTTCCAACGTTCTAACGATGAGGTATCGGCGCGAGCGTCCGGTCCTGCCACGCGAACACCGGCCGATCCCCCGCGACCTCGAGGACCCGCGGATCGTCGAGCTCGGCCTGGACGACGAGCAGCGGCGCGTCGGGCCGGCTGGTGATGTGCTCCGCGGCCATCGCCCAGCCCTGCCATTCGCCGGGGGGCAGCACCACCAGCCCCCGCTCGATGCCCTTGATCTCGAGCTGCGACTGGAGGGCGCCGTCGACCCCGTTGTAGCCGCGGTAGAGCGCGAGCCGCTGCGGCAGGACGGCGGCCGCCGGCAGGCTGAGGACGAAGAAGACGCCGAAGGAAACCGCCACGCACAGCCGCTTTTCCGATCGCCGGTCCGCGGAACCTGTCCGCGCCAGCTCGAGGAAACCGCGGGCGGTGAGGAGGACGAGTGGTGCGAAGGCCTCGAAGTGGTAGCGCGGGCCGAAGCCGTGCAGTCCGTGCCCCCGGGTGCCCAGGTGGGCGGCCATGATGCACAGCGCGACGGCTCCGAGCAGGAGGTCGGCGGGGGTGGCGCGGCGCAGCAGGAAGGGCACCAGCGCCACCGAGAAAGCGAGGGCGACGACCCACGGTCCGTGCACCCAGGGCCAGCCCCAACCGAGGAGGCCCGCCCCGTCGGACGCCAGCAGTGCGTCGAGATTGCGCAGCCCGAAGGGCAGGTTCTCCGGGCCGAACATGGAGCCGCGGATCAACGTGTAGGGGAAGGCGAGCGCGTTGCCGGTGACCAGCCGGTTGGCAACAAGGAACGGCAGCGCGCCGGCCGCCGCGCCGCCTAGGAAACCGGCCCACACCCGCCGCTCGAGCCCCTTCCAGCCACCTGCCAGTGCGCCGCTGAGCAGCGCCGCCGCAATCGGAACTCCCGCCGCGACGGCGGTTGCCGGCCGCATGCCGAAGGCGAAGCCGAGGGCCGCGCCCGCCGCTGCAGCCGCTGCCCACCCGCCGCCTCGGGCGGCTCGCAATGCCAGCAGGATCGCGGCGAGGATGAGCGTGGCGGCGGCGGCGTGCGACAGCATGCTGCCGAAGAGCACCCGTGCGAGCGGCGAGATGAGCGCGAGCGCCGCCGCCGTCAGCCCCACCGCCGGGCTGTCGATCTCCCGCCCCGTACGGTAGAGGAGCCACACGAAGGCCGCGCCGAGCAGCGGCGCCACCAGCCACGGGACCCCGGCCGCCACGCCGGCCGCGAGCAGCGCGGGCCAGCCCGGCGGGTAGTGGGCGAGCCAGCGGATGCCGTCGGGGTAGGTGTAGGGGACCGTCAGCAGCCCGTGCATGGCGCCGACATCGCCCCACAGCGCTCCCTCGAGCAGCCACCGCGCCTGCAGCAGATAGACCACCGAGTCGGGCGTGTGGGGGAGGCCTTCGAGCACCTCGAAGGCCACCCAGGCCGACAGCGCGCCGGCGGCCACGGCCAGCACGACGCCAAGCGGCGCGAAGCGCCGCTGCAGCACCGCAGCCGGCCGGGGACGGCTCCGCGCTCGCGCGGCAACCGCCGCCAAAACCGCGATGAGGAGGGCGGCGAGCGCCGTCGCGCGCGCTGCGGTGGCCGCCACCGCGCCGAGATCGGCGAGCGGCGTCGGGTCGAGGCTGGTGGCGGCGACGTCGGACCCGGACGCGTCGCGGATGAAGAGGTCGTTGTTGATCAGACCGCGGCGGACGGCGACCCGGGCTCCCGGCCGCCCCTCGAGGACGATCTCGAGGTCGTCGAGGAAACGGCCGCGAAAGGAGGCCTCGAGCTCGAAGGGGCCCGCCACCTGGACCTCGCGGCGCCACACCGTGCCGGGCTCGGCGCGGGCGTCGATCTCCCAGTCGCCGACCGGGGTGATGGCGGTTCCGGCACGCCGGAACCTCCGCGGCAGCGCCTCGTCGAGCACCACCCCGCGGTCGCCGGCGAGCACCAGGCGTTCTCCACCCGGTGGGTCGATGGAGTCGGCGGCGCGGATCTCGACCGCCGTCAGGCTCTCGACGGCAAGCGGCGCCGACAGCGTGCTGCCGGCGGCGACGACGTCGAGCCCGCCCGAGTCGGCGCTGATGCGAACCTCGGTCTCGCGGTCGACGGCGGCGGCCGCGGCCGCCAGCAACGCCGCCGCCAGCAGCCAGCGCACCGGCCCCGCACGCACGGCAGTGGGCAGCGGGAGGCGCGGCCGGCCCATGGCCTCAGTCGTGGAACATGACCCGGCGAATCTGGTGCAGCATGTACAGCAGACGCAACAGCCACTCCTCGTCCTTCTCGCGCCGGACCAGGTCGTTGACCTTGATCGCGTCGGCCTCGATGTTGCGCAGGATCCGCTGCTGGCGGCCCGAGAGCTGCAGGTCGGCCGGGATCTCGCCGGGGAGGCGGACCGCCCACAGGTTCATCTTGGGCTCCATGAAGCGGCGGATGACGAGCAGGGGCATCCGCTCCTGGACTCCCTCGTGGATCAGGGTGTGCGAGCGCAGGTTGAGCGGCAGCCCGGTCTCGGCGATCGGCGCGTCGACGTAGAGGGCGAAGGTGCCGGAGATCCAGCTGAAGAGATCGAGGATCCGGTTGCGCACCTGGCCGCTGAGCTCCTGGAAGAGGACGTTGGGCGTGCAGGCGCCGAGCTCGAGCAGGGCCTCGGTGAATCGTAAGGCCTTGCGGGCCGCGAAGTCCAGGATCTCCCGGTGCTGCTCGCGCGACAGCACGCCCTGGGCCACGAGGTGCTCCCCGAAGAGCTCACTCTCGACGTTGGAGTTGGCGAACACGGGATTGCCGTCCTCGATCTCGAGCGATTTCTTGATCGGGTCGCGGCGGAGGTCGAGGATGCCCGAGATCCTGGCCTCGTTGATCTCGTGCAGCAGGCGGACCAACGAGGTCTCGTGCAGCGAGCCTTCTCGGGTCGCCCTGGCCGGGCGCTGGTCCTCAACCGGCAGCGCCGGGACCGCCACCGGACCTGCGCTCCGTGAGCTGAAGATGTTGAGCGGGTTGAGCCCGCTCACGCGGGTGACCTCGGCGGGCCCCGTACCGGGCGCCGAGAGCTCGAGCTCGTCGCTCTGCTGCAGCAGCTCGTCCTCGACCTGCTTGTCCCGCGCCTCCTCCTTGGCGATGTCCTCGTCGAAGAGGGAGTGCATGAAGGTCGAGACCTCGGCCTCCGACATCGGCAGCGACGAGTCGTCGTAGCGGGTGGCGAGGTCCACCGCGAAGTCGAGGGCGGTGGCGTAACGGTCGCCGGGGTCCACCTCGAGGGCGCGGTTGAGCACCGCCCGCAGGGGCTTCGGGATCGGCTTGAAGCGGTTGCGGTCGAACTCGCCCTTGCGGATGTCGAGCAGCATCGCCATCTCGTTGGGGCCCGAACGCAGCGGCTCCATGAGCAGCATCTCGGCGAACACGATGCCGAGCGAGAACAGGTCCGAGCGCCGGTCCACCTCCTTGGCGTAGGCGGCCTCGGGGCTCAGGTAGCGCACCTTGCCCTTGATGATGCCGTGCTCGGTGTGCTCCTCGCGGTCGCGTGCCCGGGCGACGCCGAAGTCGGTGAGCTTGATCTCGCCGTTGTACGAGAGGATCACGTTGCGGGGGCTGACGTCGCGGTGGACGATCTCCTGCGGCTGACCGTCGGGCGAGCGGAACTCGTGCGCGAAGTGGAGCCCGGTGCAGACCTCGTTGACGATGCGCGTCGCGAGCCGCCACGGGCAGCGGCGCTCGAGGTGGATCAGGCGCTGCAGCACCCGGAAGAGGTCGCGCCCCGGCACGTACTCCATGGCGATGTAGGGCAGCCCGTCCGCCTCGCCCAGGTCGTAGATCTGGACGATGTTGGGGTGCACGAGGCGCGAGGCGATCTTGGCTTCGTCGGTGAACATGCGCAGGAACCGCGTCCGCTCCAGGAGGTGCGGGTGGATGCGCTTGATGGCCACCGTCTTGGTGAAGCCGCGGATCCCCACCACCTTCGCACGGTAGACGTCGGCCATGCCCCCCGAGGAGATCTTGTCGACCAGGATGTAGCGTCCGAAGCGTTCCATAGTCCCGGTCCGACAGTGTAGACCA
>CAZMED010000306.1:0-4059 GCA_964565045.1 uncultured Thermoanaerobaculia bacterium | reverse complement strand
ATCTCACCGCTGCGCTGATGCGCCTGCCGATCTACCGCCCCCCGTCGTCCACCCGCTCGAGGATCTCCGCCACCCGGTCGCGGTGGACCGTCAGGGCGAGCAGCTTGAGCTTGATGTAGTCGTCGCGGAAAAAGTAGTAGCCCTCGTGCCTGCCGGCGCGCGAGGAGCGGTTGGAGTCCTTGATGAGGAACCAGTCGTGGCCGCCGAGCACGGTGTGCCCCACCACGTGCACCAGGTGGTCGTCGGTGCTGGTGCGGTTGACGAAGCGGAGCTCGCGCGCGTCCTGGTCGATGTAGGGGCCCGGGATGTCGAAGCTGGGGACGATGGCCACGTCCTCGAGGCCCCACAGGCCGGGCTCCGAGACGTCGCCGCCGAAGACCAGGCTCTCGCCGGCGGCGGCGGTGTCGCGGACCACTCCGTAGAAGACGTCGAGCGGCACGTTGACGTAGCTCTGATCGTGCCACCAGTTGTCGGGCACGTCATAGGAACCGCGGCTCCAGAAGGGCAGCGACAGGGTGGAGATCAGGCTCACGTAGGCGTCGGGGTCGAGCCCGCAGACCTCGTCGAGGAAGGCCCGGGGCGTGATCTCCGAGCCCTCCCAGAGCACGGTCTCCGGCGGGCGGCCCATGGTGAGGTCCATGATGCGGCGGATGGTGTCGACGATGAAATCCTCGTCCCAGAAGCCGGTGTCGCGGCAGAACTCGAGGAACTCGCGCATGCGCCGCTCCATGAGGTCGTGGTCGAAGCGGCCGTCATCGGCGAGCACGCCCTCGTAGGAGGCTCGTGGGACCACGCCGTGCTCGCGGTACACCCGCAGCAGGGCGGCCGCCTGCGAGCCCTCGGAGAAGTACGAGCGGCCGCGGGTGGCGACGTAGCCGCGCGCCTTGTTGACGTACTCCCAGTAGGCGGTCCACATCTCGGACAGCTTGATCTCCCGCCCGTTCAGGCGTTGGATCTCGGACTCCATGAAGGACGTCGTCGCGAAGCTCCAGCAGGTGCCGGTGCGGTACTGGGGCGTCGGCGGCAGGTGCCACGAGCGGGTGGCGAAGGCCTCCGGGCCCGCCGGGCGCTCGAGCTCCGTCATGTCGACGCGGAGCTCCCGGCGGGCGTCCTTGCGCGCCTCCTCTTCGGCCTTGACCGCGGCCAGGATCTCGGCGGTCTTCGCCTCCGCCGCCTCGCGCAGCTCGTCGGCGCGCTGCTCCATTTCCTCCATCACCGGGTACGTGGCCTTCTCGACGTAGATCAGCCGATCCCTTGCGGGCTCCTGGGCCCGGGCGCCCGGCACGAGGCCGAGGCTCAGAATGATGATGGCGGAAAGGGTCGGAAATCGAGACTGCATGGCGCCCTCCAGCGGTGTCGTCGGGACCGTCGCCCCGCTGCGATGATACTCCAGCCGCGGCCTCAGGGCGCGAGGACGGCGACAAGGGCTTCGAGCGAGGCCTCCCACTCGGCGTCCGCCGGAGAGGTGACGGCGATGCGGACGTGGTCCGGGCCCTCGAAGTCCTCGCCCGGCCACAGGCCGACCCCGGCGTCGCGCGCGGCCGAGAGACAGAAGGCCGAGGTGCCGCTGTCATCGACCCCCGGCAGGCGTCTGTCGGCCTCGAGCCACAGGTAGAATCCGCCGGCCGGGCGCTCGAGGCCGAGACCCCGCTCGGAGAGGGCGTCGCGCACCGCGTCGAGGCGCCGGCGCACCGCCGTACGGGCGGCGTCGAGGTAGTCGGCCGGCACCTCGGGCAGGGAGGCGAGAGCCGCCTGGGCGGGCCCCGGGGCGGGGTTGAGGAGGGCGGCGTGCACCGCGGCCGTGCGAGCGGCCAGCCCGGCGTCGGCCACCACCCAGCCGAGCCGCCAACCGCACAGGGCCCAGCTCTTCGAGGCGCTGCGCAGCTGCACGACGGTGCGGCGGTCCGGGTCGAAGTCGGCGGGCACGGCATCCGTGCCGTCCGCGTAGCGGAAGTCGGCGTAGGCCTCGTCGCAGACCAGCCGCACGCCGCGCTCCCGGCACAGGGCGACCAGCGACTCCGCGTCCGCCGCCGCCAGGGTGGCGCCGGTGGGGTTGGAAGGCGAGGCGACGACAACGGCGCGGGTGCGCGGGCCCAGGCGTTCGGCGACCGCCTCGGTCCAGCCCCCGAAGCCGCCGCCCGTCTCCGGCACCGCTACCGGCGTCGCCCCGAGCCGCCGCGCCATGGCCGCGTAGGCCGGGTAGCTCGGCGTCGGGTGGACGAGCTCGTCTCCAGGTTCCAGCAGCGCCGAGAGCAGCGCCAGCAGCCCGCCCTTGGCCCCCGCGGTGACGACGACCTGTGCGGCCGCGACACGGGCGCCGCCCTCGCGGTGGCGCTCGGCGAGGACCTCGCGCAGCCGCGGCAGGCCGGCGGCGGGTGAGTAGTGGTAGGTACCGTCCGCCGCGGCGCGCACGAAGGCCTCGCGCAGCGCCGCCGGGGGTGCCACGCAGGGCTCGCCCACCAGGAAGCTCGCGGCCGCGCCGCCGCGCGACGCCAGCGCCGCCGTCACCGCATCGACCGCTCTCACCGCCCGAGGTGCTCCAGGTCGGCGCCCTCGAGGTAGTCGTGGCACGAGGTCATGAGCTCGGAGAACGCAGCGGCGTCGCCGTCGCCGATCACCGTCAGCCAGTCGTCGAGCGCCTGCCGCAGCCAGCGGCCCGTCTCCGGAGTGGTCCGGTTGAGGACCTGGATCTCGTAGTACAGGCCGGGGTTCTCGGCCGCGACCTCACGGGTCGTGGAGAGCTGCTTGGTGAAGGTGACGCCCGCCACCTCCGCGAGCTCGGCGGCGTCCAGGCTGGAGTGCGAGATGGCGCGGGCGAAGACCAGGTTGGCGAGGTGGGTGAGGCCGAGCACCAGCCCCATCCGCCGGTCGTGCTCGGGGCTCGACATGGCGACCAGCCGCGCCGAGGTTTCGGCGAAGAGGCCGCGCACCACCTCGAGGTCCTCCGGCTGCGCCTCGTCGCAGAAGACGATGGTCCGGCCGGACAGCATGCGCACGTCGGGACCGAAGAGGGGGTGGAATGAGACCAGCCGCAGGCCGTCGCCGCGGAGACGCTCGGCGAGGTCGCCGAGGTGACCCTTGAGGCTGCACATTTCGGCGACCACGCCCCGCACCCCGGCCCCGGCGAGCTCCTCGAGCACCGTGGCGCAGGCGCTCATGGGCACCGCCACCACGATCAGGTCGGCCGCCCCGGCCTCTGAGAGCAGCGAGGCGCTCTCGGGGAAGTCGGACGTTTCCGGGGCCGGGTCGTGGACCACCACCCGGTGGCCCTGGCCCTGCAGGAAGCGGGCGATCCAGCGCCCCATGCCGCCCTTGCCGCCGACCACCAGAGTGCGCAGGGCGTCGCCTTGGTAGTGGGTGTCTCGGTGCGCGGCCTGTTCCTCCACCGCCTTCTCGATCAGGAACGTGGCGAGGTCGCGGCCCAGGACCTCGTCGAGGCCGAGCATGGCGGCCGCGTCGGCGAAGCGCTGGTAGACCTCGGCCTCGACCTTGAAGTTGCGCAGCGGCACCCCGGCCGCCTGCTTGAGCTCGCCGATCTGGCGCGCCAGCTCGAGCCGCTCGCACACCAGGTGGAGGATGCGGCGATCGAGGGCCTCGATGTCGCGCCGGTGCTGCTCGAGCAGCGACCCGGGGTCGGGGGGGTCGGCTTTCACGGTCCGCATCTCGATCTCCTCTCGGGCGGGGTGCGGACCGCGGCGGGCTCGGGTCCCGCCGTCGCCAGCGGGCCCCGCGTGCTGCTGCTCAGGCGGGTCGCCACCGGCGCCGACGAGGGCTGGAATAATATCCAGCACGTTCACTCGCCGCGGCCGATCGCTGCATCGTCACCCGAGCATCGTATCAGAATCGGCCTGCCCGCGAGCGCACTCTGAGGGGCGGCCGTTGCCGGCGGCGGACGACGATCGAGCACTTCAGACCGGGCCCGAGGTCCACCGACTGCAGGGTCCAGCCGTCCGATTCGCCGCACAGGCGCCGCAGCCGGACCGGACCGGCACCGTCCATTTCCACCTCGACGTTGCGGAGACCGCCGGGGAGGCCGAGGCCGACGGCCTTGAGGCCCGC
>CAZMED010000305.1:0-4075 GCA_964565045.1 uncultured Thermoanaerobaculia bacterium | reverse complement strand
CGGGGTGGCACGCGCCTTGCGCAGGGTGCCCGCGATGGGCGCGGAAGCCTCGAAGCTGGATCCTCCGCTGACGGTCGCCATCGTCTCCCGCGACCGCGTCTATCGCGACAGCCTGGCGCAGCCGCTGCGCCGCTTCGCGCTCCGCGTGCGCACCCTTCAGATGACCGCCAGCGGAGAGCCCGCCGATCTCGAGGGTGTCGACGTGCTGGTCATCGACACCGACGCGCTGTCCGCCGCCGAGCTCGCGCGGCTCAATCGGCTGCACGCACGGTGGCCGCTGGTGGAGGTGGTGGCTGTGACCGGCGGGCTGCCCGTGGAGGAGGCGGTGGAGGCGTTGCGGGCCGGAATCTTCACCGTGCTCCAGCACCCGGTGGCCGACCCGTTGCTGGTGGAGACCATCGCCCAGGCGGGCCGACGCCACCGCCGCGCCCAGGCGCGGATGGAGGAGCTCAGCCGCGCCAGCTACGGCACGGGGGTCCAGGACGAGGCGCCGCGCCCGAAGGACCCAGACGCAACCAGGGAGGAGGTTCCGTGATAGGTCTCGACGAGCGAGGTGTGTTGCCGGCGCTGCTCGTGATCGCGGCGTTTGGCGCTTTCGAAACAGGGGCTCAGGAGCCTCCGGCGCCGCCCGCGACCGCGACCCCTGCTGCGGCGGCGGCGACTCCGCCGCCGCCGGAGACCCTCGCGGGGACCTTTCGCGACAACTTCGAGTTCCGCTCGGCGGACGGCGCCAACTCACTGCGGGTCGGCGCCAGCTTCCACCTTGACGGGCGGGTGTTCTTCGGCGACTCCGAGGCGCCCGCCTCGTTCGACATCCGCCGCGCCAGGATCGATCTCCGCGGCCGGCTGAGGGGCTGGATGACCTACCGCATCCAGGCCTCGCTCGAGAACGAGCCCTACATCCGCAACGCGTGGGTGGACCTCGGCTTTTCGGACGGATTCCACCTCCGCGCCGGACAGATGAAGGTGCCGTTCTCGACCTCGTGGGTCACATTCGACAACCAGGTCAACTTCGTGGAGCGGGCGACCGCGGCGCCGGTCTACCCCTTCTTCGACCGCGGCGTGATGGTGTGGGGCGAGGCGCTCGACGATCGCCTGGTCTACCAGCTCGGCGCCTACAACGGCTCGGGCATCGACCTCGACACGACGCGCGGCGACGTCGACGACCACAAGGACGTCGCCCTGCGCCTGTTCGCGCAGCCCTTCCGCGGTTCGGGCCCGGAGGCCCTGCGGGGGCTCTACCTCGCGGCGCAGGGAACCTCCGGACCGCAGTCGGTGGCCACCAGACGTTTCGAGTCCGGCGGGCTGGCCACCGCCAGCTTCGAGTCGCGGATCTGGCGCTGGCGGCTGGAGCAGCTGATCGGCACGAACGGCCGCAGCAGCGACTCGGTCACCGCCGAGATCGACTCGCGCTCCCGCTGGGGGCTCGAGGCACACTGGCTCTCCGGCCCCTTCACCGTGAGCTGCGAGTACCTGGTTTTGAGCTACGACGGCATCGCCGTGTCCCACCAGTACCTGCAGGGCTCGAACCGGCTGCTCGACGAGCCGCTGCTGGAGCGTTCGGGCGAGGTGCGGTCGGCGTCGTTGTGGGCGTCGTGGTTCCTCACCGGCGAGCGCAAGACGGTGGACACCTTCGGCTGGCGACAGCCTTCGCCCCAGTCCGAGGTGCGGCCGGGCACGGGCGGCACGGGGGCGTGGGAGCTGCTGGCGCGGCTGTCGACCACGACCACCGACCGCGATCTATTCGACACCGTCGTGGTGCCAGGCTACACGGCCGAGCAGCTGGAAGCCCTCGGCGCGGTGGCGGTGGGCGAGGGGGAGTCGGTCAAGGCGGCGGTCCTCGACGGTGCCGCCGAGGTGGTGGAGGCGACGCTGGGCGTCAACTGGACCCTCAACCCGAACCTGCGGGTGCAGCTCAACCTCGTCCACCTCTGGGTTCCCGACCCCGAGGAGGACGGCGGGCTGCTGTCCGCCGGCAGCTCGGACCTCGGCGACCCGGCGCTCAAGAACCTCAAGGTGGACAGCGAGACCAGCGCGCTGGCGCGACTGATCTTCAGGTTCTGAGGGAGCTGGACGAGCATGCGACCCGCGACCACCCGCCACGCCTACGATGCCCTGCGGCGGCGCATCCTGATGGCCATGATCATGGTGCCGGCGGTGCCCTTCCTGCTGGCGCTGGCGGTCGGCGTTCACCACTTCAACACCGCCGTCCGGGACGCGACGCTGTCGCGCGTGGTGCGCATCGCCGAGGACCACCGCGACGCGATCCAGGCCTTCCTCGACGAGCGGCGCGCGGACCTGGAGTTCGTCGCCGCGTCGTGGAGCTTCGACGAGCTCGCCGCCGGGGACACGATCGCCGAGGTGCTCGACGGGCTGCAGCGCACCTCGCCCGCGTTCGTCGACCTCGGCGTCTTCAACGCCGAAGGGGTGCACGTGGCCTACGAGGGACCCTACCAGCTGACCGGCAGGGTCTACCGCGACGCCGAGTGGTTCCGGCACGTGCTCGAGCGCGGGCACGACATCAGCGACGTCTTTCTCGGCTTCCGAAACTCCCCCCACTTCGTGGTCGCCATCGCTTCAGGAGAGGGTGCGGAGCGCTGGGTGCTGCGGGCCACCATCGACACCGCCCTCTTCAACCGCCTGGTGGAAGGCGTGCGCATCGGACGCACCGGCGAGGCCTACGTGCTCAACCGCGCCGGGGTCTTCCAGACCGAGCGCCGCTCGGGTGGCGATCTCATGGAAACGGCTCCAGAGGGGATCGGGCTCGACGAGGGCCGCGACGGGGTCGCGACGGCCGTGGCGCGGGACGCCGCCGGCGTCCGCTACGTCTGGGCGACGACCCGGCTCAACGACGGCAACTGGCTGCTGGTGGTGCGTCAGGACGTGGCCGACGCCTTCAGCCCGCTGCACCGCGCCACGTACATCGGGCTCCTCATCCTGGTCGGCGGCGGCGCCGTGATCGTGCTGCTGGCGGTGTCATTCTCCAACCGGCTGATCCGGCGCATCCAGCGCGCCGACGCGGAGACCCGAGACCTCAACCAGCAGCTGATCGTCGCCAGCCGGCTGGCCGAGATCGGCGAGATGTCGGCCGGTTTCGCGCACGAGATCAACAACCCGCTGCAGATCATCCGCTCCGAGCAGGCGCTGGCCGAGACCATCATCCGCGACCTCAGGGCCTCGGGGGACCTGGCCGAGAGCGCCGACGTGGCCGACCTCGAGGACTCCATCCAGCAGATCCGGGTGCAGATCGACCGCTGCGCCGCCGTCACCCAGGGCATCCTCAAGTTCGCCCGCCGCACCGAGTCGGCGGCGCGCGAGGTGCGGCTGGCCGACTTCGTCCCCGAGGTGGCGGCGATGGTGAGCCGCAAGGCGGCGGTGGCCGGCATCCGGCTCGCGGTGGACGTGGGGCGCGACGCTCCGGTGGTGACCGCCGACCCGGCGCAGCTGCAGCAGGTGATCCTCAACCTGGTCAACAATGCCTTCGACGCCGTCGAGGCGCGGCACGGCGCCGAGGGTGGCGAGGTGGGGATCGGCGTGGCGCGGGCCGACGGCAGGGTGGAGATCACGGTGCGCGACAACGGCACCGGGATCAGCGCCGCCGACCTCGACAAGATCTTCACCCCCTTCTTCACCACCAAGCCCGTGGGCAAGGGCACCGGCCTGGGGCTGTCGGTGTGCTTCGGGATCGTCGAGTCCATGGGCGGCACGATCCGGGTCGCGAGTCAGGAAAACGCCGGCACCACCTTCACCGTGAGCCTCGCGGACGCGGAGCAGGAAAGGGAAACGGAGGCACGATCATGAGCGCACTCAACCTGATGCTGGTGGACGACGAGGAGCGGTTTCTCGCCACCACCGCCAAGCTGCTGGAGCGGGCGGGCCACCGCGTGCTGACGGCGTCGAACGGGCCGGCGGCCATCGAGCTCCTCGGCGGGCACGACGTGGACGTCATGATCCTCGACATGAAAATGCCGGGGATGGGCGGGCTGGAGGTGCTGCGGGAGGTGCGGCTGCGCTTCCCGCTGGTGGAGGTGATCATGCTCACCGGCCACGGCACCATCGAGTCGGCGGTGGAAGG
>CAZMED010000304.1:0-4081 GCA_964565045.1 uncultured Thermoanaerobaculia bacterium | reverse complement strand
GCCGCCTCCCTGGCCGGAGGCTGCGCCCAGGAGGCGGCGCCGCCCGAAGAGTCGTTCCCCGAGGTCCAGTACGACACCATCGAGGCCTCGCTCGCCGAACTCGAGACCGAGCTCGGCGTGCAGCTCGCCCTGTACGACAACTTCGGCGTCGACGGGATGCGGGTCGAGAGCGAGGTGGTCGGAAGCCGCGTCATTCTCGGCGGCACGGTCCACGACCCCGCGACTCAGGAGCTCGCCGCCGGTGTCGTGGCGAGCCTGACCGGGGTCGAGGACGTCGACAACAGGATCGTCGTCGCCCCGTCCGAGGACTTCGCGGCGGAGGACGACACCACGGCCGAGGCGCAGCAGGAGTTGGCCGACGCCACCCTCGAGGCGAGGATCAGGCTGGCGCTCTTCGGAGCGGTCGGCCTCGACGCGGCGCAGCTCGAGATCGAGGCCGTGAACGGCACGGTGTCGGTGGGCGGTGAGCTGAGCAGCGAGGACTCGAAGGCTGCGGCCCTGGCCGCCGTCGATGCCACCGAAGGCGTGACCCAGGTGATCGACATGGTCCAGGTTGCCCAGCCGGTCGTCACCGAGCGGGCTTCGTGAGCCGGACCCGGCCCGCGCGGGCCGGGCCGCGGCAACAAGTTGACGACAGGCTCCGACCGCCGGCAGCGGGCGACGCCACGCGCCGTCCCTCGTGCCCTGCAGCGGAAATCTCATGAGTCAAGCACTCCGTACCCCAGCACCGGTTCAGAAGCGCAGTGCGGCGGCCACCGGCGATTCCCCGACCGGCATCTCCGCCGCAGGCACGATGTGGACGGAGCCGTCGCGGGCCAGGGTTTCCACCGCCGCGCGGTTGACGAGGTCCTCGTCGAGCGGCTCCGCCCTGTCACGTATCGTGACGCTGCGGCCGGACTCGTCGAAGCGCCCCCAGCGGCGCGCCCCCTCGGTCACGAACAGCGTTTCGACCCGGCCGTCCGCGGCCGCGACGACGATGTCCTCCAGAAGCTGCAGCACGCGGTCGCCGGCCTGCCGCTCGCGAATGCTGTCCGCCGCGCCGCGGCGCTCCTCGGCGAGCGGCGGCGCCGCCACCTTCCAGGCGCGCTCGAGCAGCTCGGCCTCGTCCATGTGATCCGGGTTGCCGGTGACGAACTTCTCGGCGAGCTTCGGATATCGCGACAGCTTGCGATACTCGCCGAACAGCTCCGCGACAGCGGCCAGCACGAGCGGCGCCGAGTCGTCGGCGACCAGCGTGCGCACGCCGTCATCGACGAGCCGGAGGAATCGTTCGTCCTCGGGGCCGCTGTCGTCCTGACCGGCTCCGTGGCCGAAGAACTCCGCCGATCGTTGGCCGTCGCCCATCGGGGTCGAGGTGTGGAACTGCAGCGAGCGCTGCTCCCAGTCGTAGCCCACCGCATCGGCGAGGCTGGCGGGGATGTCGCCGGTGTCCATCTCGCGCATGGTGTCGCGGGTCGCTTCGAACAGGCGCACCCGCTGGCGGCTCAGGGCGAGCAGATAGTAACGCCCGCCCCTGGCCAGCATGGGCAGGAGCGGCTTGAGCTGGTAGCGGTCGCCGACGACCGCCAGCTGCTCGAGGGTGATCGGCAGGCGGTAGACGTGGTGCTCCTCCGGGGTCGCGAGGACCGCCAGACCGTTGCCCTGATTGCGCCAGAACTCGCGGTCGTCCAGCAGTGCGCGGATCGGCAGGAGCGTGGCCTCCGCGTCGGCGTCGCCGACGCCGCGGCTCCGCAGGGCGTCCTCCGTCTCCCTGAGGAGGTTCTTGAGCCGGATGGGGTCCTGGCGGACCTGGGGCCCCGCCCGGTGGGTCGGCATGAAGAGGGACACACTTGCGGGGTGGCGGTGCTCGGCCAGGAGGCGCACCTCGTCGCGTGTGAGACGGTTCATCACAAGCCCCTTCCCGGCGGACGCCCGGCCTTTCACGCCGTTCTCGTCCGCCTCGGCAACAGTGGCACCTCGGCGGCGAAAGCCGCCATAGGTGCAATCCCCTTGCGGCGATCGGGTGGTGCCCCGGTTTCTCGATCCCTCCCGGACGCTGCACTCTGTGCATCGAGCGAACGTCCGCCGCGTGCGGAGAAATACGGTGGGGCATGAGTGATTCGAGCGACTCCAGACAGGCAACGGAGCTCACGCACGACGAGCTTCGCCGGCGTTGCGACCCCGGCGTCTTCGGCTTCGCGAGCACCGGGGAGATCCCGGACCTCGAGCAGGTCATCGGGCAGGAGCGGGCGGTCCGCGCCCTCTCCTTCGGCCTCGACATCTCGAGCCCCGGCTACCACACCTTCGCCCTCGGCCCGGTGGGCACCGGCAAGGCGACAGTCATCGAGCGGCTGCTGGAGCGCCAGGCGCGTCAACGCCCGGCGCCCGACGACTGGTGCTACGTCAACAACTTCGACGACCAGGAGAAGCCGCGCGCCCTCCGACTGCCGGCGGGTCGGGGCTGCGAGCTGCGCGACGCCATGGACCGGCTGGTGGAGGAGCTGCAGGTGGAGATCCCGCGCGCCTTCGAGGGCGAGCAGTACCAGAAGGAGAGCGAGCGCATCCAGTCCGAGCTCCAGAAGTCGCAGGCGCGCGTGATTCAGGAGCTCAACGAGGCCACCGAGAAGGAGAGCTTCCGCCTCATCCAGACGCCGCAGGGCCTGGCCCTGGTGCCGGTCAAAGACGGCGAGGTCGTCGGCCCGGACGAGTTCAAGGAGCTCCCCGAGGAGGAGCGGGAGCGCCTCGAGGCCAAGCAGGAGGAGCTGCAGAAGGATGTCATGACCACCGTCCGGGACATCCAGCGCCAACAGCGGGAGACCAGGGAGCGCATGCGGGAGCTCGACCGCCAGGTGGTGGAGTTCGCCGTCGCCCACCTGGTGACGGAGGTCGAGGAGCAGTTCGCCGACCACCCGAAGGTCCTCGACTTCATCTCGAGCGTCCGCAGCGACATTCTCGACCAGGTGGAGCAGCTCAAGAGCCTGCGCCAGAGCGAGGAGGCGCAGCAGCAGCAGCTGCCGATGGCCCTCATGGCGGGCGCGAATCAGAAACCCGGGTTCGACCACTACCGCGTCAACCTGATCGTCGACAACTGCGACACCGAGGGCGCGCCGGTGGTCCGCGAGCGCAACCCAACCGAGCAGAACCTGGTGGGCCGGGTCGAGCACGAGGCCCGGTTCGGAGCCTTGACCACCAGCTTCAGGATGCTTCGCTCCGGCGCCCTGCACCGGGCCAACGGAGGGTTCCTGCTGGTGGAGGCGCGCGACCTGCTGCTGCGGCCCTTTGCGTGGCCGACGCTCAAGCGCGCACTCAAGAACCGACTCGTGAAGATCGAGTCGATGATGGACGACCTCCGCGTCATCACCACCAGGACCCTGGAGCCCGAGCCGATCCCGCTCGACGTCAAAGTGGTGCTCACCGGCGACCCGATGCTCTACTACATGCTGTACAACCTGGACGACGAGTTCCGCGAGCTCTTCAAGGTCAAGGCCGACTTCGCGGTCGACACCGGTTGGGACGACGACGTCCTGGGCCAGTACGCGCGCTTCGTGGCGCGGGCCTGCCGTGAGGAGGGGCTGCGCCACTTCGACCGCTCGGCGGTGGCTCGGCTGGTGGAGCACTCGTCCCGCCGGGCCGCCGATCGAGAGAAGCTGGCGACGAAGTTCGACGAGCTCCTCGACGTGGTCCGCGAGTCCGCGTACTGGTCCAATCACAACGGCGCCGAGCTGGTCACCGCCGAGGACGTGGAACGGGCCATCGACGAGAAGATCCACCGCTCCAACAGGATCGAGGAGCGTCTCCGCGAGATGATCGACAACGGGACCCTCCTGATCGACACCACCGGCGAGGTGGTGGGCCAGGTCAACGGGCTGTCGGTGATGGCGCTCGGCGACTACGCCTTCGGCCGGCCGACCCGGATCACGGCCCGCTCCCACCTGGGCAGCGCCGGCGTCGTCCACATCGACCGCGAGATCAAGCTCGGCGGCCGCATCCACAACAAGGGGGCGCTGATTCTCGCCGGCTACCTCGGCGGCCAGTTCGCTTCCGAGGTCCCGTTGGCCCTGTCCGCCAGCCTCACCTTCGAGCAGAGCTACCAGGAGATCGA